>URRZ01000088.1 GCA_900550385.1 uncultured Coriobacteriaceae bacterium
CGCCATTTGTTCATGGCCGACGCGAGTTTCCGCAGCTCGAGGAAGCGAGATAATCCCTATACTGGTTGACTGTCAAAATGTGAAAAAGTGACTGTCCCCTTTTCACGCCCCTGCATAATATGAGAAAAAGGGACAGGCCCTTTTTCTCATCCCAAGAGGAGGAAGACGATGAAGATCAGCATCGCAAGCGATCACGCGGGTTTCGAGCAGAAGCAGATCCTGCGCGACTACTTGGAAAGCGCGGGGCACGAGGTCGCCGACCGCGGCCCCGACAGCGACGATCGCGTGGACTACCCCGACTTCGCGGCGCTGGTCGCCCGCGACGTGGCGCAGGGCGACGCGGACTTCGGCGTGCTGGTGTGCGGCACCGGCATCGGCATGGCGGTGGCCGCCAACAAGGTGCACGGCATCCGCGCGGTCAACTGCATCAACGTGCAGTTCGCTCAGCTCGCGCGCGAGCACAACGACGCCAACATCGTCACGCTGTCCGGCCGCTTCGTGGACGCGGAGGAAAACGAGCGCATCCTCGATGCGTTCCTGTCCACGGAATTCGGCGGGGGCCGCCATGCCGGCCGCGTCGAGAAGATCATGGCCCTGGAGAACTAGGAGAGCAGGAGCGGGGAAGAGGGCGATCCCCGTTCCCCGTCCGCCGGGAGGAGCGAGCATGTACGACGGCAGGGTAGTGGTGGTCGACCATCCCATGGTGCAGCACAAGCTGTCCATCGCGCGCGACGCGCGCACGTCCTCGATGCGCTTCCGCGAGCTGGTGCGGGAGCTGGCGATGTTCGAGGCTTACGAGGCCACGCGCGATCTGCCGCTCGAGGACGCGGTGGTGCAGACGCCGCTTGCGACGGCGTTCTGCCAGACCATCAGCGGGAAGAAGCTGGCGATCGTGCCCATCCTGCGCGCTGGCCTGGGGATGGTCGACGGCGTGCTGGAGCTGATCCCCGCCGCGCGCGTGGGACATCTGGGCATGTACCGCGACGAGGAGACGCACGAGCCCGTGCCGTACTACGCGAAGCTCCCCGACGACATCGCCGCGCGCGCCGTGCTGGTGGTGGACCCGATGCTGGCCACTGGCGGATCGGCGATCTCGGCGGTGCGCTACCTGCGCAAGCAGGGCGTCGCCGGGACCATCAAGATGATGGTGCTGGTGGCGGCGCCCCAGGGCATCGAGGCGCTGCTGGCTGCCGATGACGACCTGCGCATCTACACGTGCTCGATCGACGACGGCCTGAACGAGGACGCCTACATCGTCCCCGGCCTGGGCGATGCGGGCGACAGGATCTTCGGGACCAAGTAGGGGAATCGAGGGAGGGACCATGACCGTCGACAACCGCCCCAGCTGGGACGAATACTTCATGACCTTGGCCGACGAGGTCGCCACGCGCACCACGTGCATGCGCCGCGCGGTGGGCGCCATCATCGTGAAGGACCGCCGCATCCTGGCGACCGGCTACAACGGCGTCCCCACGGGGCTGCGCCACTGCGACGAGACGGGCTGCCTGCGCCAGGAGCT
Organism: uncultured Coriobacteriaceae bacterium; assembly: GCA_900550385.1. Taxonomy (GTDB): domain Bacteria; phylum Actinomycetota; class Coriobacteriia; order Coriobacteriales; family Eggerthellaceae; genus Aphodovivens. The sequence goes on from URRZ01000088.1 coordinate 1,520, forward strand.
GGGCGTGCCCAGCGGGCAGCGCCACGAGATCTGCCGCGGCCTGCACGCCGAGCAGAACGCCATCATCCAGGCGGCGCGCTACGGCATCAACATCACGGGGGCGTCCATCTACATCACCACGCAGCCGTGCGTCGTGTGCGCGAAGATGCTCATCAACGCCGGCATCGACGAGATCGTCTACCAGAACCCCTATCCCGACGAGCTGTCGATGTCGATGCTCCAAGAGGCGGGCATCAAGCTGCGCGTGTACGAGCGCGGATCCGAATCCGGCGGCGAGTAGGCGCGGGTCAGGCGGCCGCCCTGCGCCCTCCGGGGGTGGAGCGGGGGGCCGGTTCCCCATCCCATGCCTAGAGCGTGGAGCCGGCCCCCGCTCCACCGGGCGCGGCCCGTTCCGCTCACCCATTATTTTCGACTTTTTCCTCCATCATGAAGTGGCGGGGGGTTTTCTTTGCTAAGATACGAGCCGTTTTCGCGGAAGGGTAAGCTGTCGTGGCCGCCCGGGGGGAACGACGGAAAAGGGGAGTGTTCTCTTACATGGCAATAGCGCTGGGGATTCTGACTGGGATACTCGGATTCCTGCCGCTTTTCCTGTCATTGAGGCTTTCGCGCCGTTCGACTTCCACCCATGCGCTCACGCTCGGCCTTTACGGCCTTGCCGGCGTGTGCATCTCGCTGGTCATCCTCATCGTGGGACTGATCGCCTGCGCCATGATCGCACGCGATGCGCTTATCCCCTTCGTCATCGCCGAAGGCGTCGTGTTCCTGGGATGCACGATCGCCTACGTGCTGTACAAGAACGTGCTTGCCAAGCGCAGGCGCGTGAATGAGGAGTAGCATCTAAGAAAGGAAGCTCATGGGCGAGGCACTCAATGCGTTCGTCGAGGAAGCGCAGGGCCTATCCGCGCACTTCGACCCGCAGACCGTCTTCAGCATCGGTGGATGGGACATCACGCAGTACGTGATCTGGCTGTTCATCGCGCTTGCCATCACCTTCATCGTCGTTCTCGTGGCAGCTAAGAAGCTCCAGCTGATCCCGAAGAACAAGTTCCTCAACACGGTGGAGTACGGCTACGACTTCGTGAACAAGAACATCGCCGAGGACGTCATCGGCCACGGCTTCAAGCAGCACGTGCCCTTCCTGGCGACGATGTTCTTCTTCATCCTGATCTGCAACATCCTGGGCCTGGTCCCCGGCTTCAAGACCTCCACGGGCTCCATCTCGTGCACGTGGGCGCTGGCGGCCATCTCGTTCATCTACTTCATCGTGTGGGGCATCAAGGCCCACGGCGTGGGCGGCTACATCCTCAGCCTCTGCCCCAGCGGCGTGCCCGGCCCCATGAAGCCGGTCATCTGGTTCTTGGAGCTGTTCTCCACCATCATCCGCGTGCTCACGCTGGCCGTCCGACTCTACGGCAACATGCTGGCGGGCCATATGATGCTGGCCATCTTCGGCATCGCGACCACCTGCTTCATCCAGCAGGCGCTGTTCGCCGGCTCCATGGATCTCATCGCGGGCATCCCCTCCATCGCATGGTTCCTGATCCTAGTCCTCATGTACGGCTTGGAGTGCCTGGTGGCGTTCATCCAGGCGTTCGTGTTCGCCATCCTGTCCGCATCGTACGTGAGCACGGCGGTCAACGCCCACTAGCTCGTCGGCGATGACGCGGCCCCGTCGGAGGATTCCGACCGCCCGCCACGGCGCACGTGGCCTGAATTCGGTGTCGCAGCTGCACCCCTCAGCTGAGTAGTAAAGGTAGGCGGTCTCGTGGGAAAGCGGGACCCGACAAAGGAGGAAACAGTGGAAATCACCCTTGCGCTCGCCGCATTGAAGGTCGTCGGCTATGGCCTCGCCGCCATCGGCCCTGGCATCGGCATCGGCATCGCCACCTATGGTCTGTGCACCTCTGCTGCACGTCAGCCCGAGATGAAGGGCCAGCTGATGGGTTACTTCTTCATCGGCGCTGCAATGTCCGAGGCGTTGGCACTGCTCGGTTTGGTTCTGTTCTTCATCGGTTAATCATCCCGAAGACCGTATGATTCTCTCGAGAAAAGAACAGGAGGCAAGCGAGTTGAAAGCGTACAAGACCAAGGCAGCGAAGCTCTGCAGCGCGGTCGCTCTCGCGGGCGCTGCTTCGTTGGCCTTCCCCACGTATGCGTTCGCCGCAGAGGGAGGCGGCATCGAAGCCATCCTCCCGAAGATGAACGAATTCATCCCGATGCTCGTCGCCTTCATCATCCTGTGGATCGTCCTCGCGAAATTCGGCTGGCCGGTGTTCGACCGTATGCTGGAAAAGCGCTCGAACACGATCAAAGAGGCCCTGGAGAAGTCCGAGAGCGCGCGCGCCGAAAGCGAGCGCGTCCTGGCGGAGTACCAGAAGCAGCTCGATGATGCGAAGGCGCAGTCCGCGCAGATCGTGGCAGATGCCAAGAAGACCGCCGAGGCCGTGAAGGCGGATATCACCGCCAAGGCCCAGGAGGAAGCGGCCGCCATGATCGACAAGGCGCGCGAAGCCATCGAGGCGGAGAAGAAGGCCGCCATCTCCGAACTCCAGGGTTCGGTGGCCGACCTTTCCGTTTCCGTGGCGGGGCGCCTCATCGGCGAGGATCTGAGCGATGACGAGCATCGCAAGATCATCGAACGCTATGCGACCGAGGCGGGCAGTTTCAATGCCAACTAATCGCCTTGTCGTCAAAGAGACGATCGCCACATACGCATCGGTTCTGTTCGATGCAGTGAACAAGGCAGATGGCCAGGACGGCGTGCTGGACGTGCGCGGTCAGCTGGGCGAGGTCACCAAGGCCGTTCGCGGCAACGTCGACCTGTCCAGCGCTCTGGCTGACAGTTCCTACACCCCCGAGCAGCGAGGGGAGCTGGCGCGCAACGTGTTCGCACAGTGCAACCCGGCCCTCGTCGAGGTGCTCGGTGTCATGGCCGAACGCGGCGAGATCGGCAACCTGATCGGCCGCGTTGCTGCCGCGTACGAAGAGCAGCTGGGAAGCAAGCTGAACCTTGCCGTGGTCGACGTGACCACCGTGGTGCCGCTTGACGACCACCTGCGCGAAGTCATTACGAAGAAAGCCGAAACCGAATTGGGCATGAAGGTCGTGCTGGACGAGAAGATCGACAAGTCCCTTTTGGGCGGCATCATCATGAGCGCGAATGGCAGGCGCATCGATGCGAGCATGCGCTTCCAGCTCGACAACGCCCGCGCCGTGCTCAGGCAAAAGAACGTAGATGGAGGTGAATGCTAGTGACTGAAATCACCGCACAGTCCATTGACGAAGCTCTGCGTAAGCAGCTTGCCGCCCTCGAGGTGAGCGTCGATTCCCGCGAGGTTGGCACGGTTATCCAGATCGGCGACGGTATTGCCCGCGTTGACGGTTTGCGCAATGCCATGGCTGGCGAGCTCCTCGAGTTCATGGGGAGCGGCGGGAAGACCGTGTACGGCCTTGCTCAGAACCTCGAAGAGGACGAGGTCGGCGCCGTGCTCATGGGCGATGTCACCGCAATCAAGGAAAACGACCAGGTCCGCACGACCGGCCGCATCATGGAAGTCCCCGCCGGCGACGCCCTTCTGGGCCGCGTCGTGAACCCGCTGGGCATGCCGCTTGACGGCAAGGGCCCCATCGAGACCACGGCCACCCGCCCGGTGGAGTTCAAGGCGCCCGGCGTCATCAGCCGCAAGCCGGTGCATGAGCCCATGCAGACCGGCCTGCTCGCCGTCGACTCGATGATCCCCATCGGCCGCGGCCAGCGCGAGCTGATCATCGGCGACCGCCAGACCGGCAAGACGGCAATCGCCATCGACGCCATCATCAACCAGAAGGGCCAGGACATGATCTGCATCTACGTTGCAGTCGGTCAGAAGGCCTCCACGGTTGCCGGCGTCATGGAGACGCTCGAGAAGCACGGCGCGATGGACTACACCATCATCGTGTCGGCCACCGCAGCCGATTCCGCCCCGCTGCAGTACATCGCCCCCATGGCGGGCGCTGCGATGGGCGAGTACTTCGTGTACAACGGCGTCGACGGCAAGCCCGCCGGCCCGGAGAACCCCGGCCGCCACGTGCTCATCGTCTACGATGACCTGTCCAAGCAGGCTGTGGCCTACCGTCAGATGTCCCTGACGCTGCGCCGCCCGCCGGGACGCGAGGCTTATCCGGGCGACATCTTCTACCTGCACTCTCGCTTGCTGGAGCGCGCGGTCAAGATGTCCGACGAGTACGGCCACGGCTCCATGACGGCCCTGCCCATCATCGAGACCCAGGCCGGCGACGTGTCCGCCTACATCCCGACCAACGTGATCTCCATCACCGACGGCCAGATCTTCCTGCAGACCGACCTGTTCTTCCAGGGCCAGCGCCCGGCAGTCGACGTGGGCATCTCGGTGTCCCGCGTGGGCGGCTCCGCGCAGATCAAGGCCATGAAGCAGGTGGCCGGCTCTCTGCGTCTGGACCTCGCCAGCTACCGCGAGCTGCAGGCCTTCACCCAGTTCGGCAGCGATCTGGACAAGGCCACCCAGGACCAGCTGACCCGCGGTTCGCACATGACCGAGCTTCTGAAGCAGGGCCGCTACAACCCGATGCCCGTGGCCGAGCAGGTCATCGCCATCTTCGCCGGCAACCAGGGCTTCCTGGACGACCTGCCGCTGGATGCCGTCGTGCGCTTCCGCACCGAGATGCTCGCCTCCATCCGCGCCTCCAAGCCGGAGATCATCGAGACGATCAACACGGAGAAGAAGCTGACCGACGCGACCGAGACCGCCCTGAAGGAGGCCATCGCCGCCTTCAAGCAGTCCTTCGACGCCGCAGCGTAAGGTAGGTAGACCATGCCCAACCTACACGACATCGAACGGCGAATCAAATCCGTCACCTCGACGAAGCAGATCACGCGCACCATGGAAATGGTCGCTGCTGCCAAGATTCGCCGTGCTTCCGAGCGCGTGGAAAGCGCGTTCCCTTGGGCGGTCGCCATCTCAGACATGCTCATCAGCACGGCAAAGTTCGCCCATTTGGACAACGAGCCGCTGCTGCAGGTCCACGACGAGGTGAAGCGGGTGCTCATCGTAGCCGTCGCCTCCGACCGCGGCCTTGCCGGCGGCTTCAACACCAACGTGCTTCGCTACGTGGAGAAGCTCTCGAAAGAGAAGCAACGGGAAGGTGCCGAGGTGGAGGTGGCTGCCTGTGGCAAGAAGGCCATCGGGTACTTCACCTACCGCGGCATCGAGCCGGTGTTCTCCTTCGCGGGATATTCGGCCGATCCCGAGTTCGCTCAGGCGGCCGAGCTGTCCGGCTACGTGATGTCTGCTTACGCCGAGGGCAAGCTCGACGAGGTGTTCATCGTGTACAACCATGCGAAGAACGCCGCCGAGCAGACCTTGGTGGAGCAGCAGGTGCTGCCGGTGAAGGAGGAGTCCTACGCGGATCTTTTGGGCCTTAAGGCCAAGGAGGAGGACGTGTTCAAGTCCTTCCGCGAGCGGGACGATTCCGCCATCCCGGGCGACATCGACTTCGAGCCGAGCACGGAGTCGGTCATGTCCTACATGATGAACGCCTACCTGAACAACGCGTTCTACTACGCGATGCTCGATTCCGCAGCGGGCGAACAAGGCGCCCGCCGCAACGCGATGAAATCGGCTACCGACAACGCGAACGAGATGGTCTCCACCCTGGAGCGCGTGTACAACACCGTGCGCCAGGGCGCCATTACCACGGAGATCACCGAGATCGTCGGCGGTGCCGCAGCTTTGGAGGATTAAATGGCTGATAACACTTCTACTGAAGCGGCCAAGGGAGGCGCCATCGGACGCATCGTCCGTATCGTCGGCGCCGTTGTGGATGTGGAGTTCCCGGCAGACGCCATGCCGGCCATCTACAACGCCCTTACCGTGAAGGCACAAACCCCAACGGGTGAAGTGTCCACCGTGCTCGAGGTGCAGACGCACCTGCCCGGTGACATCGTCCGTACCGTCGCTATGACGTCCACCGACGGCATGGTGCGCGGCTTGGAGGCAACCGACACCGGTTCCCCCATCATGATGCCCGTGGGCAAGGCGACCCTGGGCCGCATTTGGAACGTGCTGGGCGAGCCCGTCGACGGCAAGCCCATGCCCGAAGACGTCGAGTGGCGCCCGATTCACCATCCGGCCCCGCCGTTCGATACGCTCGTGACCACCACCGAGACCTTCGAGACCGGCATCAAGGTCGTCGACCTCATCGAGCCCTACGTCAAGGGCGGAAAGACCGGCCTGTTCGGCGGCGCCGGCGTGGGCAAGACGGTGTGCATCCAGGAGCTCATCAACAACCTGGCCCAGGAGCATGGTGGCACCTCCGTGTTCACCGGCGTGGGCGAGCGTACTCGCGAGGGCACCGACCTGTACCTCGAGATGACCGACTCCGGCGTTATCGAGAAGACCTGCCTGGTCTACGGCCAGATGAACGAGCCTCCGGGAGCCCGTCTGCGCGTGGGCCTCGCTGGCCTCACCGAGGCGGAGTACTTCCGCGATCAGGGTCAGGACGTGCTGCTGTTCATCGACAACATCTTCCGCTTCACCCAGGCCGGTTCCGAGGTGTCCGCACTGCTCGGCCGTAT
>URRZ01000089.1 GCA_900550385.1 uncultured Coriobacteriaceae bacterium
CCGCACCACATGTACCGTCTTATGGGAATTTTTGCCACTCGCGTGGTTTTGGGGGGGCCCCGGCCCCACGCCTTTGGCACGCTCCTCTGTTGCTACTCATTGTCGTAATACGAACGTAAGGATGCCTTCTTTTGCCGCTGCTTGCTCTCGCTGTCGTCGTGGACGCAAGGGCGCTTGCCTCGTTGCTACTTGTTGTCGTAATAGCCCCGCTCGAAGGCGGCGTCGCCTTTGCCGCAGCCGCCTTGGTAGCAGGTAGGGATGAAGTCGAGCACCTTCTTCGAGATCTCGGGCTGGGTGCGCAGCTTCACCAGCATGTTGTACACGGCGGCGCCGTCGATCTCGACGATGCGCGGGTTCTTCGACTTCATGGCGAAGTAGACGTCGGCCGCCGAGAACCCCTCCACGCGGATGGGGTCGGCGATGGCGTCGAAGAAGCGCGGCTTGGGCAGGTCGACGTAGGCGCAGAACTCGCGGTAGATGTCGTCGTTCTCGGGCGCGAACAGCGTCTTGCTGTAGTCGGGCCTATGCGACAGCGACGAGGTCTCCTCGGTGAGCTCGGCGTCCAGCTCCTCGAAGTACTTCTTGGCGGTGTAGCCGCGCTCGGCGGTGCCGGCGGCGATCATCTGCTGCTCGCGTTCGTAGGATCCCATGGCTGCTCCTTTCGATGGCCGGATCGGCGAAAGCGGGAATCCGTTCCCCATCATGCCGCGCCGCTCCATGATGGAGCGGCAAAGTTCCTGGAAAAGCTCCATGTCCGCCTCGTCGAACGCGATGACGCCGCGCATCGAGGCGTGGGGGCGGTTCTGCTGGAAAGCGCTCAGGCGCGAAGTGGCCGACGTCCGCGCAAGCGACTGCCCATGCTTGCGGCGCGCTTTCGCGGGCTTGCGGGACTTGCCGGCGGAGGTGGGGCCGGATTCGGCGGGGCCGGCGGCAGCGGCGGGCATGCCGTCCTCCTCGACCGCTTGGCGCAGCGCGCGCATCGCGGTCATCGCGCTCACCTGCGAGCCGCCCTTGCGCGCAAGCAGGCGCGCGGCGGAGGCGTAGGAGAGCTCGGCTCCGGCTTCGGCGAGGAAGGACAGCGCGCCGGGGGAGACTTGGCGGTTGCTGCGGATGCCCAGCTGCTCGGCGAGGGGCGAGGAGGTCCTGCCCTCGCCGTCGCGCACCCGGTGGTACGAGAAGGTCACGTCGCCGATCTCGGTGATGAGCGTGCGTCGCCGCGTGTCGTGGATGCGGCTGCGCTCGGGCAGGCGCGCGCAAAGGCGGGCGTCGTGGTCTTCCAACGCGCGGCCCAACGCGCGCGCCATCGCATCGTGACCCAAAGTGAGGGCGCGCTGCTCGAACTCCTCGAACGAGATGCCCTCCTGCGAGTCGAGGATCTTCGAGAAAAGGGCGGCGAGCGCATCCGCCGCCGCGGCGGCATCGGAATCGATGTGATCCATCGCGCCCCCTTCCGCAGGCGCCCAGGCGATCGGGCGCCCCTTGCATGGCTGCGGCGAGCGGCATCTGGCAACCCGCGCCCCGCAGCGTTTTTTCTCGCTACGAGCCATTATACGCGCGCGATCTGCGCGGCGTGCGCTTCGGGGACGCCGGGCCGGCACGCGTGCCGCGATCCCCGAAGATGTTACGGTACGCCGATGTCGTGCAGGGCGGGGCCATAGGGCGCGTCGGCGCCCCGTTTCGCCGGGCGGGGCGCTTGAACGGGCGGAACCGCGCCGGTGCCCGGCTGGGTGGCGCCGATGCAGCGCCCAGCCGCATCGGCGCCCGCGCGACTTTCGTCTCGATGCGGCGCCCCCACCGCCCCAGGCTGCGGTACAATATCCCTTGCGCTTTGGAGCGGACCCCGCTCCATGATGCGCGGAACATGCAAGCGTTCGAGGGTAATTCGGGGGTAGAGTTACGTGCTAGTGAAAGATGCGGTCAGGGAGGACGACGGCGAGCGCCAGGAGCTGGTGCTGACCCTCGTGGCCTCCGCAGAAGAGGTGGACGCGCAGGCCGATGGGTTCTTTGGGGAAGTGGCCCAGCGCGACATCCCGGGCTTCCGCAAGGGCAAGGCGCCGCGCACGGTGCTGGAGCAGGCCGTCGGCGGGCATGAGAACGCGATGGGCGGGATCGCCGAGCGGCTCATCAACGAGCTGGCGCTCAAGGCCATCGACCAAGCCGATGTCGTGTTCATCAACGAGCCCGATTTCAACGTCGATGAGACGCTGGAGGTGGGCAAGCCGTTCACCTTCACGGTGTCGGGCGAAGTGGCCCCGGTGATGAAGCTGACCAGCTACGATCCGGTGGAGATCGAGATGCCCCCCGAGGAGGCCACCGACAAGGAGGTGGAGGAGCAGCTGCGCGAACTGCAGGACTACTACCACTCCTTCGAGGACATCGTCGATCCCGATCACGAGGCGCAGATGGGCGACTACGTGCAGGCGGAGGTCACCGTCAGCAACAACGGCCGCCTGGTGTCGGGGATGAACCAGACGCAGCGCCTGATCGGGCTGGGCAAGGGCTCCATGCCGCCTTCATTCGACGAGCACCTGGTGGGCGCCAAGCTGGACGACACGCTGGAGTTCGACTTCGATGCGCGCGACGAGGAGGGCAACCCCACCATCGGCGAGGGGATCCTGCACGCCAACGTGGTGATCAAGGGCTTCCGCCGCTACGTGGTCCCCGCCATCGACGACGAGCTGGCCGTGAAGGTGGGTTGCGAGAACGAGGCCGACCTGCGCAAGCAGATGCGCCAGACGGTGAACATCCACAAGAGCAGGACCCTGCCCAAGCTGATGGTCGACCGCTGCGTGAGCGCGCTGATCGAGCGCTTGGACGGCGAGGTCCCCGCCTACTACGTGGACTTCATCCGCCAGGATGTGGGCCGCGAGTTCATGCAGTCCCTGGAGAAGGAGGGCATGAACCTGCAGCAGTGGATGCTGCAGAACAAGGTCGAGGGCGATAGGATGAAGGAGCAGGTGCAGGCCGAGGCCGTGCGCCGCGCCTCCATCGACTGCGCTCTGGAGGCCCTGTATACGCAGCTGGGGCTCCAGATCACCGACGAGGACATCGACAAGATGTTCGAGGGCGCCGACAACGGCGAGGCCGGCCAGAAGCGCGAGGATTGGGAGAACGCCAACCGCATGTCCAACATCCGCAAGATGTGCCGCCAGCAGAAAGCGACCGGCTGGCTGGTGGACAACGCGGTCGTGACGGTTGTCGAAGAATAGCCTTGCGCATCGGCGAGGCTTCAAGCAGATAGGAGTGAGACAATGCAGCTCGGTTCCACGGTGACCCTCACCTACACGGGCAAGCTCGACGACGGCACGGTGTTCGGATACGCCACCGCCGAGGAGCCCATGAAGTTCCAGACGGGCATGGACATGGCGATCGACGGCTTCGAGGCCGCCATCCTGGAGATGAACGAGGTGGGCGAGAAGAAGACGTTCACCATCGACGAGTACGCGGCCTACGGCGAGTACTTGGATGACTTCACCGCGCGCATTCCCATGGAGCAGATCCCCGTGCGCCACGAGCTCAAGGTGGGCAAGCGCATCTGGCTGTCCAACAGCAAGGACGGATCCCCCACGCCCGCGACGATCATCGAGATCGACAAGGACAACGGCGAGGTGGTCTTCGACCTGAACCATCCCCTTGCCGGCAAGTCGCTGACCTTCGAGGTGGAGATCCTGGAGATCGAGGACGCGCCCGAGAACTTCGTGTCGGCGCGCGAGAAGGCCGAGCACCTGAAGGAGCAGAGCAAGCTCCTCGGCGGCGACCAGGGCGAAAGCTACCGATAAGCCCCGCCGTTCAAGCCCGCGTCGACGGACCCAGGTCCGATCGGCGCGGGCTTTCTTATTCTTGGCGCGCAGGATGCGCAGGATGCGGGCGATGCGGAAAGCCATCCGCCCCTTGCCCTCATCCCCGAAACGAAAAGGGAGCCCGAAGGCTCCCTTTTCTGCATGTTCAGGGTTGTTGGTCGGCTTTAGCCCAGCGAGACGAAGCTGTCGGGGAACTGCTTGTTGGCGTTCAGCACGTCCACGGCGGTGTCGCCGTAGCGCAGCCACTCCTCGTCGGTGGGGCGGCGCTTGATCATGGCGTTCTCCATGATCTCCTTCAGCGCCTTGGTCTTCTTCGCGTACTCCTCCATGGGGGCCAGGCGGCCTTCCAGCTCGATCTGGCGGCGCTTGTGGGCCTTATCCTGGATGCTGTTGCCGGGGATGATGGCGTAGAAGTCCTCGGGCTCTAACGTGTAGTCGCGATAGGCGGCGTAGGCGGCCAGCGCGGAGTCCTCTTTCAGGCTCTCGATGGTGCGCTCGCGCACGTCGCTGTAGAGCTGCTCTTGGGTGATGCCGCGGTCGGCGCAGAAGTCCTCGATGGACTTGCCGCTGCGGTAGATCATGTCCTCCAGGCGCATGTTGGCGGCGTAGATGGACTCCTCCACCAGCTCCTCCGGAAGCTCCTCCACCAGGCGCTTCGCCAGCTCGCGGCAGATGACGTCCTGGTCGGCGAGCTGCTGGATCTCGCGGTTCTCGCGGTAGACGTTGTAGCGGATGAAGATCATCAGCTCGTCGACGTTCTTGAAGTCCTTGCAGTGCTTGTCCACCCAGCTGTCGGTGAGCTTGGCGGTCTCGCCGTTCTTGGCGATATTGTGCTGCAGCCAGCGCAGCGCCTGCTCGCGGATGACCTCCTCGGGGATGCGCACTTCCTCGCAGATCGCGTACACCGGCTCGTATGAGGTAAGGGTGTAGGTTTGGGTTGCCATTGTCGTGTTACCCTCCATGGATCGTCTTTACGTAAGCCCACATTTTACCGCTTATGGAGCGGCATGCGGCGTTCGCTGCAGGATTTTTTGCCTACGCGTCCGGTTCGGGATCGCGCCGACCCGGTTCCGTGCGGGGCGCAGCGCATTGGGGAGGGGGTCCGATCCAAGGGACACCTAGGCGCCCGGTTCGGGGTATCATGGACCGAAAGCCGGCGAGCGGGGGTGCCCGGGAAGCCGGGGCGGATGACGGGAGAGCGAGGAGGCGGCCGACGATGAGATGCCCGCAGTGCGGATCGGGGAGGATCGCGCGCATCGTGTACGGGAGGCGGGAGCTTTCCGAAGAGGAGAGGCGGCAGATGGAGGCGGGCAGGCTCGTCTACGGGAACACCCCTTTCCCCGGCGCGGTGCAGCGCCCGTTCAGATGCGGCGATTGCCGGCATGAGTTCGACGAGGACGAGGCGATGCTGCCTTCGCCCGCCGAGTTCTTCTCGCCCGAGGAGCTGGAGTGGATGAAGGGCATCCGCGATTCGCGCGTCGAGGGGGATGCGCCTTCCGACGGCCGACGCGGACAGGACCTGGCTGCCGAAACCGCATCGGCGATCCTAGGCCTGCGCCTTTGGCACCTCGGGAACATCGCGAAGGGGGCGCCCCTCACGGACCTCCAAAATGAGTCCTTCGTGAAGCTCCTGCTGATGGGGCTGAGGTTCGCCGTGGCGCGCAAGCAGGGAAACGCCGCCGCCGCGCTCGGCGACATGTATTCCGACGGGATGCCGGTCGAGCGCGACTACGCCGAAGCGGAGCGCTGGTATCGCGAAGGCGAGCGGCTGGGCGACATGGACGCCGTCATCAAGCTGGGGAAGCTCTACGAGAGCGGGCTGCTGGGCGCGCCCGACAACGCGAAGGCGTGCGCCCTGTACACGAAGGCGGCGCTGTCCAACGAGCCCGAGGCGCTCTGCCGGCTGGGCGACATGCTGGCCAGGGGCGCGTGCGGATGCCCCGACAAGAGGATGGCCTATCGGCTGTACGACGACGCGCTGCATCTGACGGAGGAACACGGCAAGGGCACCGTGCCGCAGGCCCATGCGGCTTTCAGGGTGGCGCGCGTGGTCGGGGACCGCGAGGAGAGCCGGGAAGCGGGCATCTGCTACCTGCCGATCCGGGCGCTGGAGCTCTACCAGCTTGCCGAGCGATGCCTCTACGACGGCCTGAAGCGCGGCGAGGAGCGCTGCGGGGAGCTGCTCCAGCAGGCGAGGGAGGGCCAGGACCGGATGCGCGAGGCGATAGCCGAAGAAATCGGCTGACCCCGCCGTCGCCGCTTGACGATCGCTCTCGATGCGTCAGCGGGTTGACGGAAACGCCGATGTGTTCATTGACGATGCGTCAACGCACAGCGTAAGGTATCCCCAACGCGATACGGGACGGCATGCCCTGCCGGGCGCCGGCACCGCATCGCCGCTGGAAGCGCGCAGCCAGCCGTTCTGGAAGAGGGGGTTCCCATGGAGATGCGAAACGGCCATACGGCCGACCAGCCGCTTGCTGGGCAGCCGGACGGGCGGGCGATCTCCGCGGGGGCCGCAGCAGGCGAGCGACGCGACGAGATCATCGACGCCGCGCGCTCGCTGTACGAGGAGAAGGGGCTGTCGCGCACCACGATCCAAGACATCACCGCGCGCGTGGGCGTCACGCGGTCGTTGTTCTACCACTACTTCCCCAATAAGGACGCCGTGACCTCGGCCGTCTTGGACACCTACGTCGCCGACTTCGTCGAGGCGGCGCGGTACTGGGACGAAGGCAGGCGGGAAGGGCAGATCGACGAGTCGCTGGCGAGCGTGGTGAAGCTTCTGCGGATGGGCTTGTTCGAGCGCGGGTCGTTCCGCCGCGCCTTGGCTTCGAACGAGAACGCCGAGCTGTATCTGGAGTTCGTCAACCGCGTCGCCGAGCGCATCGCGTCGTTCATGGAAGAGCACACGGTGAAGGACTACCAGGCGCGCCACCAGATCCGCATCCAGCATGTGCACGAGACGTTCTACGTGCTGGTGCTGGGCTTGGTCGGCTATCTTCGGAGCCATCCCGACGCCGACGATGCGCTGGTCGCCGACCTCATCGCGCAGACGCTGCATCTGGATCGTTGAGCGCCTCCGGGTCCCGCCGCGACGCGCCAAGGCGCTCGGCCGGGCCCCGGGATGCGGGCGCGCCCCCGACTCCGCCGATCGGAGGAGGGATCACCCATGTTATTCGACGTCTACGGCGATCATGCCCTGTACCAGTGGATCGGGTGGGCCATGGTGCTGGTCGCGCTCATCCTGCTGAACGAGTTCGCGCGCAGGTCGAAGGCCGGCGGCATCTTCTGCTTCCTGGTGGTGCCGGCGGTGCTGACCGCGTACTTCGTCGCCATCACGGTGGGCGCGGCGATGGGCCAGCAGTGGGCGCTGGAGAACCCGACGTACCTGTACCAAGGCAGCTGGTTCCACTACGCCAAGCTCTACGCGGCAACCATCGGCTGCATCGGCTTCATGGCGCTGAAGTACCAGTGGGGCAGCATCGGGAAATCGCACTGGTTCAAGTGCTTCCCGTTCGTGATCGTGGCCATCAACATCCTCATCGCCGTGGTGAGCGACTTCGAGAGCGCCGTGCGCGCGTGGGGCACCACGTGGGTGTCGGTGGAGGGCGTGACGCTCTACGGCGGCTGGCACAACGTGCTCAACGGCATCGCGGGCATCATCAACATCTTCTGCATGACGGGTTGGTTCGGCATCTACATCTCCAAGAAGCGCCAGGACATGCTGTGGCCGGACATGACGTGGGTGTTCATCATCGCCTACGACATCTGGAACTTCTGCTACACGTACAACTGCCTGCCCACGCACTCGTGGTACTGCGGCCTGGCGCTGCTTCTGGCGCCCACCATCGCGGCGTTCGCGTGGAACAAGGGCGGCTGGATCCAGAACCGCGCGTTCACGCTTTCGATCTGGTGCATGTTCTGCCAGGTGTGCCCGATGTTCGCCAACGACTCGATCTTCGCGGTGCAGTCGGTGAACAACCCCGACGTGAACCTGGCGGTGTCGGCGGTGGCGCTGATCGCCAACGTGGCGGCGCTGGGCTACATCGTCTACCGCAGCAGGAAGCTGGGCGTGAACCCGTACCTGAAGGAAGTGTTCACGGGGACGAAGGACTACGACAAGGCGATGGCGCGCCGCGCGAGCGACGAGGAGCTGGCGCAGGCGTGACGCGCGGCGGCGCGCCGGGCCGAGGTGGGGGCGGCCGCCTACCGTGGGGGGGCCGCCCCCCCCGGGGCCCACCCGACCCAGCCCACGCCGCGGCCCCCCCGGAGGCAGCCCCGTCAGCCCCCGGGC
>URRZ01000090.1 GCA_900550385.1 uncultured Coriobacteriaceae bacterium
CGCCCTCTTTTCCGTCTCCTTTACCGGTGCGGAGGGCTGTCCGTAGGCGTACGCCGCCCGCGCGGCCGTAAAGGAGCTGGTAGCGCCCTACGATCACTACGTCTTCCCCAGCGGCGATCCGTACGACTCAGACAGCCTTATGCAGGAGATGACGGTCATTCTGGCCATTGCCGCCGCCGTCATCGTAGCGGTACTCCTGTTCACCTCCAAGAGCTATCTGGAGGTCCTGGTCTTTCTCATTGTGTTTGTGGTCTCCGCCATCCTCAACATGGGCACCAACTTTCTCTTTGTCTCGGTTTCCTTCATCACCAACGCCATCGCCGTGGTGCTCCAGCTTGCCTTGGCCATCGATTACGCCATTATCTTCTGTCACCGCTATATGGAGGAGCGCGACAACGGTCTGGACGCTCGAGAGGCGGACATTGCCGCCCTGAGCAAGGCCATCGTGGAGATCTCCTCCTCCTCCCTCACCACTATCTCCGGCCTGGTGGCCCTGATGCTGATGCAGTTCCGCATCGGCTTCGACATGGGTATCGTCCTGTCCAAGGGCATTGTCTGCTCCATGCTGTCGGTGTTTCTGCTCATGCCCGGCCTGCTGATGCTTTTCAACCGGGGCATCGAAAAGACCCGCCACAAAAACCTAGTGCCCTCCATCGCAGGCTGGGGCCGCCTCATCATGAAGCTGCGCTTCGTGCTTCCGGCGGTGTTCGCCGTGTGCGTCATCGGCGGCATTTACTGCTCCAACCAGTGCGACTATGTATTCTCCACCAATTCCACCAACTCAGGCAACCGTCCGGAGACCCGTATCGCCATGGACAAGATCAACGAGACCTTCGGCTATACCAACACCATTGCCGTACTGGTTCCCCGTGGGGACTACGACAGCGAGGGTGCGGTGCTCCGCCGGGTGGAGGCCTTGGACAACGTGACGACCGCCACCGGCTTGGCCAACATTGAGGTGGAGGACGGCCGCTACCTCACCGACAAGCTGGAGATCCCGGTGTGGGTGAGCGAAACGGCGCTGACCAACGTGGTGTCGGGCTGCTTGAAGGTGCTCGAGACGCCGACGGCGCTGAAGCAGACGCTGATGCGCACGAAATAAGGGCCGAGTAGCTTTTTCATGGCGTTCCAAAATCAAAACGGCGGAGGGGCTGCGATGGGCAGGATCCTCCTCATCGTGCTGCTTGCGGCATCCGTGGTGCTGGTGACCGTGTATTCCCGCGAAGGGGAGGGCGGCCCGCTCCATTCCGTCCAGAACGCGGTGTCCGGCATCGCCGCGCCCTTGAAGTTCGCGGGCGCGGGCGTCTCGTCGGGCGTCGACTCGGCCGGCGACGCCCTTTCCGACGCGACGGCGGGCGAGGGGACGCTGTCGGCGCTGCGCGAGAGCAACGCCGAGCTGCGCGAGCTGGTGGTCCAGGCCGAGGAGTACCGCCAGGAGGTGCAGCGCCTCCAAGGGCTTTTGGACATGGAGGATCGCTACGACATCGACGGGGCCGTCGGGCGCGTGATAGGCCGCAGCGCCACCGCGTGGAACCAGACCATCACCATCGACGTGGGACGCTCCGACGGCGTGGAGGCGGGCATGACCGTCATGGGCGCCACGGGCGTCATCGGCCAGGTGGCCTCGGTCTCGGACGCGTCGTCGGAGGTGCGCCTGCTCACCGACTCGCAGTCTGGGGCCGCCGCCATGGTGCAGTCCAGCCGGGACGAGGGGATCGTCCGCGGGTCCCTGGAGGGCCTCCTGTACCTCGAGGACCTCGACGAGGACGCCGAGGTGGCGGTCGGCGACGCGGTCATCACGTCGGGCATGGGCGGCAGCTACGTGAGCGGCCTCATGATCGGGACGGTGGTGCGCGTCGAGGCGGGCCAGGGCGGCTCCCCCTCCACGGTGGTCGTCTCGCCCAACGACGACGCCAACGCGCTCGAGGAAGTGGTGGTCGTGCGCTCCATCGGCACGGCCGACTCGGGGACGGATGCCGACGACGGCGCGGAGGAAGGAGGCGATGCCAGGTGATGGACGCGCGCGACAACGTGCCGGTGATCATCGGCGCCGCCATCGCCGTCGTGGCGCAGCTGGTCATCGCCCCCAACATCGCCCTGTTCTCGGCGATGCCGAACTTCATCACGGTGTTCTGCCTGCTGGTCGCCATCGTGCGCCCCGCGACGGCCGGTCCCGTGCTGCCGTTCGCCATGGGCCTGATCGCCGACTTCGCGGTGGGGACGCCGGTCGGCTCGACCTCGCTTCTGCTCGTGCTGTTCTGCGCGATCGTCTCGCGCGCCTTCCTGGTGCTGAACAACGACACCGTGCTGGTGCCCTTGGTCCTTCTGGCTGTCGCGTCGCTTCTCATCGAGCTTCTGACGGGCGCGTTCCTGCTCTCGTTCGGCATGCAGGCGGACCTCGGCAGCGCGTTCCTATACCGGGCGCTGCCCTGCGGGCTCTACGATTGCGTGGTCGGCCTTATCCTCTATCCGCTGGCGGCGCGCTTCCTGGTGCCGTCTTCTCCCATGGGGCCGGGCGCCCCCGCGCACCTGTGAGGCGCGTCCCATGCTAGCCGCCATCGTAGCCGCCGTCGTCGCCCTCTTGGCGGTGATCGCCGTCGCATTGGTGTTCTTCGCGGTGCGCAACCGCTCCAAGGGCTCGCATGCCTCGGTGAAGAAGGGCGTGAACTCCATCGACTCGGTGGGCGTGGCGTCGTCTTTACCCGGCTCCTCGTCCCAGTCCGCCCAGGCAGCGCCCCGCGCGTCCGCGGCGAACCCCGCCGACGCGCTGCAGCCGCGCTTCTTGGCGGTGGGGGTTTTCGGCGCCGCCATCTTCGCCGCGCTGTCGACGCGCCTGTGGGGCATGCAGGTCCTCTCCGGCGGCACCTACGCGCGCGAGGCGGCGAACAACATGTACGCGACGGTGGCCACGCCGGCCCCCCGCGGCGTGATCTACGACGCGGACGGGCTGCCCCTCGTGACGAACCGCTCGTCGCTCACCGTGCTCGCCGATCCCGATGTCGCATCCGACCGCGACGTGCTGCTGCGCCTCTCGGCGGTCCTGGGCGTGCCCTACAGCGTGGTGCGGCAGCGCATCCAGGACTCCACGAGCGGCGCCCAGAGCCAGCGCGTGGTCGCCAGCGACGTGCGCCTTCGCGACGTGGCGTTCATCTCCGAGCATGTGGAGGCGTTCCCCGGCGTGTCCGTCCAGACGCGCACCGTGCGCGAGTACCCCTACGGCGCGCTGGCCGCCCAGACGCTGGGCTACACCGGGTCGGTCGCCGAGGACCAGCTGGAGACGTTGTCGGAGGGCCGCGAGGTCGAGCTGGGCGACGATGTGGGTCAGACGGGCGTCGAGGCCGCCTACGACGACCTGCTGGCGGGCGACCATGGGCAGCGCCGCGTGATCGCGGACGCCAACGGCAACGTCGTCGAGGTGGTCAGCGAGACCCAGCCGACGCGCGGCTCGGACCTGTACCTGTGCATCAAGGGCCCGGTGCAATACGCCTGCGACCGGGCGCTGGCGCAGATCATCGCCCCGACGGGGGTGATCGGCGAGGGCAAGGGCACCGGCGGCGCCGTGGTGGTGATGGACGTGCGCGACGGGGGCATCGTCGCCATGGGGAGCTATCCCACCTTCGATCCGACACTGTTCGTCGGGGGCGTGTCCCAGGACGTGTGGGACGTGTACTCGTCGGAGGAGTCGTACAACCCGATGCTCAACCGCGCCATCTCCGGGCAGTACCCCGCTGCCTCCACCTACAAGGCCTTCACCAGCCTCGCGGCGTTGGAGTGCGGCATCTGCGACGAGGACACCGAGTGGATCTGCAACGGTTCGTGGGACGGCTGGAACACCGGCCAGCCCCAGAACTGCTGGGACCTGAACGGGCATGGGCCGCTCGATTTGCGCGGCGGCATCGTGAACTCCTGCGACGTGGTGTTCTACAGCATCGCGAAGGACTTCTTCGACAAGGGCCAGACCGGCGAGATCAGCTCCACCGCCATGCAGGACTACATCGCCAAGTACCGCTTGGACCAGCTCACCGGCATCGACATCGGCGGCGAGTCCGCGGGGCGCATCCCCACGCCGGAGTGGAAGGCGGAGCATTTCCGCAACCGCCCCGAGGAGGCGCAGTGGCTGGGCGGCGACATGACCAACATGAGCATCGGCCAGGGCTACGTGCTGGTCACGCCCATCGAGCTGGCGGTCGCCTACGGGGCGATCGCGACGGGAGACATCATGCGCCCCCACGTGCTGAAGGAGGTGCGCAACGCCGACGGCGAGACGGTGGTGAGCTTCCAGCCCGAGGTCGTGGCGACCCCCGAGGTGAAGAAGGAGGACCTCGACCTGGTGCGCGACGCGCTCAACGGCGTGTCGGTGGAGAACGCCTCGGTGGCGTCGTCGTTCCGCGAGGCGGGCGTCGACCCCGCCGTCATGTGCTGCAAGACCGGCACCGCCGAGGTCGCCGGGCAGAACGACTATGCGTGGTTCGCCTGCTACGGGCCCAAGGACGACCCCCGTTACGTGGTGGCGTGCGTGGTCGAGCAGGGCGGCGGCGGCGCGGACTCGGCATCGCCCCTGGGCGCGATGGCGATGGGCGCCGCGCTGGCCTACGACGACGGGACGCTCACGGACATGGGGTACGTCGCCGGCTTCAGCGGGCAATCGGTCGAGGTGGCCGTCTCCCAGACGGCGCGCACCGACTAGGGACGGCGTGATGGGAAAGGAGGCGCCATGGCGCAGCTGCCGCAGATAGACTCGCTGGCGACGCCGGATCGGGCGGTCGCCCGCTCGACGCGCAAGCGCAGGTTTCCGGCGATCAACGCGCCGTTCCTGGTGATCGTGGCGCTTCTGGTGGCGTACGGCCTGGTGGTGGTTTGGTCCGCCGTCGCCAACGACCCGGATTACAGCTTCACCAGGCAGGCGGCGGGCGTCGGCGCCGGCATCGTCGCGATGGCGCTGGTATGGCGGTTCGACTACCGCCGGCTCGCGGGGATGACGCGCGCGTTCCTCATCATCAACGTGGTGCTGATCCTCTCGCCGCACATCCCCGGCTTAGGCACCGACGCGGGCATGGGCGCCCAATCCTGGATCCGCCTGGGGATGCAGATCCAGCCGGGCGAGTTCGCCAAGATCACGGTCATCCTGCTGGACGCCAGCGTGATGGCGCGCTACGGCGGGCGCTTGGACGATCCGCGCGAGTACTGCAAGGCGCTGGGGATCATGCTGGTCCCGTTCGTCTGCATCATGACGCAGCCCGACCTCGGCACCGGCCTGGTGTACCTGTTCATAGCCGCCGCCGCGCTGGTGGTGGGCGGCGCGCGGCTGAAGTACCTGCTCATCACGTTGGGGGCCTTCGTCGCCGCCATCGTCGCGGTGTTCGCGCTGGACGAGCTGCTGAAGTACCGCACCGCCGACGGGGAGTGGGAGTACCGCCTGCTGAAGCAGTACCAGCGCAACCGCCTGCTGGTGTTCTTGGACCAAGGCGGCGTCGACATGTCCGACGAGGGCTACAACCTCCAGCAGGCCAAGATCGCCATCGGCTCGGGAGGGCTGTTCGGCAAGGGCCTGCTGCAGAGCTCGCAGGGCACGCTGGGGTACCTGCCCGAGGCGCCCACCGACTTCATCTTCTGCGTGCTCGCCGAGGAGCTGGGGTTCGTCGGCGCAATGGCGTTGCTGATCCTGTACGCGGCGCTTATGATCGTGTGCATCCGCATCGCGCGCGCATCGGGCGATTTGTTCGGCATGGTCATCGTGATGTGCGTGGTGGGCATGTGGATGTTCCAGATACTCGAGAACATCGGGATGGACATAGGGCTGATGCCCATCACGGGCATCCCGTTGCCGTTCATCAGCTACGGCTCGTCGTTCATGGTGGTGAATTTCGCCCTGCTCGGCCTCATCGGCTCGGTGTGGACCCACAGCATGGCGAGCGGGAAGAAGGAAGGCTATGCAGTTACCCATTGATGTGAAAGCGCTTTTGGACGAGGCGACCAACATCGACGAGGCGGCGCGGACCCCTTTGTCTTTGACGCTCTACGTCGACGGCACCTGCCCGGCGGACCTGCTGAACGCCGCCTACGGCATGTTCCGCTCCGCCGTGCCCCATGCCCGCGTGCTGCGCGACACGCTCGAGCATGCGCTCTCGGCGCCGTATCCCGGCGACGATGCCGCCGTCATCTTGGCGGGGGTGGGCGAGCAGGTGGGCGCCGCCGCCGCGGCGCTCCGGGCGTCGGGCGTGCCGGCGATGGTGATGACCACGCTGCCGAACCTGGTGGGCGAGATCGCCTCCGCCGCGGGTCATCCCATCCCCGAGGGCGACGTGGTGGCCCCCGGCGGCGTTGCGGCGCCGCTTCGCGAGCGGCTGCTCGCCGGCGTCTCGGGCAAGGGCGCCCCCGCCAGGACCTTCGCCGCCGCCGACGAGCCCTTGGCGCTGGACGCCGACCGCGCGGCGGAGCTCGAGCAGCGCGCCGGCGCCTGGATCATCGCCGCGTGCCGCGAGAAGCGCTTGGCGTTCGCCTTGGCGTTCCCCTTCGTTCGCAAGCCGCTGTCCTTGGAGGCGGTGAACGCCACCGCGCTGCAGAACGCGGGCGTGGGCTTCGTGATGTTCATCCCCGGCGCGGACATGCCGGTGATGACGCTGAACCAGGCGAAGATGCTCCTGCAGATCGCCGCCGCCTACGGGCAGCCCATGACCATCGCGCGCGTGAAGGAGCTGGCCTGCGTGGTGGGCGGCGCGTTCGCCTGCCGCACGGTCGCCCGCCAGCTGGCGGGCGCGGTCCCCGCGCTGGGCTGGGCGGTGAAGGCCGCCATCGGCTATGCGGGCACCGAGGCGATGGGCCGCGCGGCCATCGAGTACCTCGAATCCGGCGGATCCGTCGCGGGGCTGGCGGACGTGGTCGCCAAGGCGCGCGACGCGGTCGCCCAAGGGGCGTCCGCCGCCCAAGCGGCCGCCGCGTCGGTTTCCGGCATCGCGCGCCGCACCGCCCCCGGATCCTCGGCAGGCGACGCTCCCGCCCCGATGGGGGAGGCGCGCGCATGAGGGGGATGACCGACCTGTGGCCGCGTCTGGAGCCGCTGCTCGCCCAGGCGGAGCGCCCTTCGCGCTACCTGAACCACGAGTTCGGCTGCGTCCGCAAGCAGGACGCCGACTTCGCCTTCTGCATGGTGTATCCCGATACCTACGAGCTGGGGCAGGCGAACCAGGCGCTGCGCATCCTGGTGAACGCCGTCAACGCCGCGCCGAACCTGCGCGCCGAGCGCGCGTTCCTGCCCGCGCCGGAGTTCTGCGACGTCATGCGCCGCGAAGGGCTCCCTCTGTTCAGCATCGAGGGATGCGCCCCCTTGGCCGAGTTCGACGCGATCGGCATCACGCTGCCCCACGAGCTCGCCGCCACCAACGTGCTGGAGACGCTGGATCTGGCGGGCATCCCGCTGCATGCGGACGATCGCCGCGAGGACGACCCGCTGGTGCTGGGAGGCGGCCCGTGCGCGTACAACCCCGAGCCGTACGCGCCGTTCTTCGACGCGATATCGATCGGCGAGGGCGAGGAGGCGGTTCCCGAGGCGCTCTCTCTCATCCGCCGCATGAGGCGCGATGGCGCCGCGCGCGCCGACATCCTGCGTGCGCTTGCGCGCGAGGACGGTTGGTACGTGCCGTCGCTGTACCGCTGGCGAGATGAGGCGGGGGCGCAGGAGGCGGGCTCGTGGATCGAGCCGGTCGAGGAAGGCCTGCCGACCCTCATCGAGAAGCGCCTGTTCGAGGGTTTTGCCGAAAGCAGCGGATGGGAGCCCTGCATCGTCCCGTTCGCGGAGGCGGTGCACGACCGCCTGAACGTCGAGATCCTGCGCGGGTGCGCGCGCGGATGCCGCTTCTGCCAGGCGGGCATGATGTACCGCCCGGTGCGCGAGCGCTCCGCCGACAACGTGGTGGGTTCCGTCCTGCGCGGGCTCGCCGAAACCGGCTACGACGAGGTGAGCCTGACGTCGCTGTCGTCGACCGACCACTCGCAGATCGCGCAGATCCTCACGCGCTT
>URRZ01000091.1 GCA_900550385.1 uncultured Coriobacteriaceae bacterium
CAGATCGTTGTTTTCGCCCGCTGAGCTGGGCCTATGCCGGAATCTCTCCCACAGAAACCACCGAAGAGCCAAAAAACTGTTATTTGGGGTCTGCGGCATCAATTTGGGATCAGCAGCATCAGACATTGGTTTAGCCCGCGGCATCGAGCATGGTTTGGCCTGCGGCATCGAAGATCCCCTGGCGTTGAGCATCCCGCGGCATGGAGCACCGATCAAGCCCGCGCCGCCGAACGCTCCTCCCAAAACCAGAAGGGCTTCCGGATCGATCCGGAAGCCCTTCTGGTTTCGACGCCCGGGCGAAAGGAGGGGGTTGCCCGGGCTTTGAGGAGGATGCGCCGGGGGAGGAGCTTGCGTGCTCGCCGCCTCCGGCGGGGCCGCCGCGTTTCGGGAGGGCGCGGCGGCCCCATGGCGCCAGCGTGTCGCTACAGCACGTAGGACAGCAGGATGTAGGAGACCGAGGATGCCACGGTCACGATGGGGAACACCCACAGGCCCCAGGTGAACACCCAGCGGGGCTTCTCCTGCATGGTGTCGGTGCCCAGGTACAGCGGGGCGGAACCGCCGGCGGCCATGGTGAGGAAGGCGCACAGGGCGCTCATCACGATGCCGGGGATGACGCAGCTGACGTTCACGCCCAGATCCAAGCCGTAGGCGACCAGGATGGGGCCGACGATCGTGCCGACGATGACGGCGGTGGCGGTGTTCGAGAAGAAGTTCGTCAGGATCAAGGTGAACAGCACCAGGCAGACGACGAACAGCGGGAACGGCATGCTGCCGAACACCAGGCCCATGACGTCGGCAAGCCAGCCGCGCACGCCCAGAGCCTCGTCGGAGACCATCATGCCGATAGCGGTGAATGCGCACACGGCCAGCACGATGCCCCAGTGGACCGCCTTGCCCATGTCGCGGTCGGGCACCAGCAAGGGCTCGCCGTCGATGTGGATGAGGGTCATCAGCACCACGATGAAGCCGAACCACATGCCTTGGCCGATGGTGCTGAAGATGCTGTAGCCTGGGATGAAGGTGGGCAGCCAGATCAGCACGATGGAGTAGGCGAAGCCGATGAGGAACAGCACGAGCGTCCACACCTGGCGCTTGTTGAACTTGGTGCCGCCCTCGGCGGTGATGGTGGCCACGTCGGCGCCCTTCAGGTTGGAGAAGTCAGCCTTGAACAGCGTGCCCACGGCAAGGCCGAAGAACACGGCGATGAGGATGCCGGCCAAGGCGGCGGACGCCATGTAGGACACCTGGTCGATCTGCAGGCCGGCCTCGACGATGCCGGTTTCCATGAGGCTGTAGATCATCATGGCCATGCCCTTGAACGGGATGATGCCGCCGCCGACGGAGGCGCACACGATGGAGCCGGTGTACATGGCCTTCTTCCACTGGCTCTTGTTGTCGTAGCCCACCGTCTTGGCGATGGAGTCGACCATGGCGATGGAGAACAGGTAGGCGCCCAGCGCGCTCGCCAGCGCGCCCATCAGCGTGGCTGCCAGGAAGAAGATGACGGTGAACAGGACCGGGCGCCCGTTCAGCGTTTTCCGCGATATCATCCAGCGCGCCAAGACCGCGTCTGCGCCGCTTTCGGTGAGCGCGTACAGCACGACGAAGATGATGATCAGCTGCCACACCGTGGGGCTGCCCAGCACCGACCCGATGATGGCGTCGCCGCCGTTGTAGCCGGTGAACACCATCGAGAAGATGATCAGCAGCGAAGGCACCACCATGCCGAAGCGGTTGGCGATCATCCAGATGCCGCCGATGAAGATGCCGATGGCCTGCACGCCCTGGCGCGTGACCTCGCCCCAAGTCGGGCAGATCTGGCCGAAGATGAACATGAAGAACAGGCTTATCGCCAAGTGGATGAACTTCTTGGTGGTATAGGGTTCGTTCACACCCATGGTCCCTTATTCCTTCCCCTCGTTTTTACGCGGCCTCAGGCGCTCGGGCTGAGGCGGCAGCAGCTTGTCTGCCTCGACGGCCTGCTGCCTCATGCGGTCGATGCACATGTCGGTGAACATGCGCTCGTAGTACTTGTAGCGGTCCTTGCCCAAGACGAACGGGTTCGGCACGCCGTCGCAGATGCTGCGGACGATCTCCAGACGCTCGCAGAGCTTGTCGACGAACGGGTGGTTGGAGATCTCCGCGTCGACGCCCAGCTCCTCGGTGATCTTGGCGAACTTCAGCGTGGAGTTCAGGTAGTCCACCTTGTCCGACATCGTCCACGGAACGCCGGTGCCGCCCCACAGGGCGACCATGTGCGGGCGCCCCTCGTCGGTGACGGGGAAGACGAAGCTCATGCAGCCGGGGGTGTGGCCGGGGGTCCAGAACGTGCGGACCTCGGTGTCGCCCAGGCGGAACGAGCCGCCGTCCTCCAGGTAGTCGTTGATCTCCCACTTCAGCACGCCCGTGCGGTTGCGGGTGTCGTGCTGCGCGAACTCGTAGTCGATCTTGGACATGTAGACGGTGCAGCCCGTCTGCTGGCGGAACCAGTCCGACATGCCGTAATGATCGCCGTGCCCGTGCGTGATGAGGATCGCCTTCAGGTCGTTCATGTCCAGACCGAGCTGCTTGTAGCCCTCCACGATGAGGTCGCGGTGCTTCTCGAGCGGCTCCATGCAGTCGATCTGGATGAGGCCCTCGCTGGTTTCCAGCACGAAGCAGCATACGTTCGTGGTGCCGATGAACGACAGCTGGTCGAAGAAGCGGGTGGCCTGCACCGGCTCCTCGTCGTCGAATAGGGGCTTATGCGGCCTGATGGGCCGCCAGCCGCTGTAACGCAGGGATTGTTCTGGCATGGTGTACTCCTATCTGCTTACCGCCCCGGCGGCGCGGCATCCCCCATCCGTCGCCGCCCCTTGATTGGAGGCATCATATCTTACGTAAAGAGCGATATCGATATTTACGTAATACGTTATGCCTTATCGCGTAAAATACCTTCCTGCCGTTTGCAAGAAAAGACTTTATTTTGCATTACGGGATGCGTATAATAACGACTTTCATAATGCATTATCGAACTATTCACGTCGGCGCGCTTTCGAACTGCTACAATGTTCTACCGATAAAAGAAGCAGGTAGACGCCCCTCATGCAGGGGAAGCGAGGTGGACGATGGCCATCAAGCCGACGAAACGGGAGCTCCATTCCCAGGAGACGCGCGCGAAGCTGGTGAGCGCGGCCGAGGAGCTGTTCAACGAATACGGGTTCGACCAGGTGAGCGTCAAGGACATCAGCGAGAAGGCCGGCGTGACCATCGGCGCCCTGTACCATCACTTCAAAAGCAAGGACGAGCTGATGCTGCAGGTGTTCCTCGGCCACGACCAGACGTTCAGCAAGATGTCGGAGCGGTTCTCGCAAAGCGACGACCCCATCGGCGATCTGGAGTACTTCCTGTGCGAGTACATGCCGCAGCGGATCCGCGAAGACGGCATGGATTTCACGAAGCACCGCGTGCTGCGCTTCTACGACTACGGCCTGAAGACCGAGTTCGACCATTGCCTGATGTCGGCGGTGCGGCGGGGGATCGAGCTGGGCTGCTACAAGGAGGGGCTGACCGACCAGATGCTCTACGACCTGTTCTCCGCGATCCACCGCGGAGCCGCCTACGAGCTGTGCGCCAGCGTGCACGAGGTCGATCTCGCCGAGGTGACCCGCCAGCGCTTGAAGCTGACCTTGGGGGGAGTCCAAAGCTAGGGGAGTCCCGCATTACGCGTAACATAACGCGTTACGCAGCGTGCTCGATTGTACTACATCCCATTGGAAAATTAAAGACTGTTACACGTTCTTTTCGGCTGCTATCTTTCCCCTAAAACATAGCGCGCTACGCAACCAGCTACCGAAGGCGATACCGTATTGGCTACTGTGAAGGACGAAGCGCCTGAAACGCTGGGGAAACGCGCTGTGGGAAAGGGGAATGCGGTGATGAGCTGGGACGATTCGCCGCAAGGCATCCGATTGAGGAGGGATACCATGCCTGAAGAAACCCTGCGTTACAACGGATGGCGGCCCATCAGGCCGCACAAGCCGGACTTCGATGCCGAAGTGCCGGTGAAGCCCACGCGCTTCTTCGACCAGATGTGCTACATCGGCGACCACAGCGTGTGCTGCTACCTGCTGGAGACCAGCGAGGGATGCGTGCTCGTCGACGCCATGTGGCCGCGCGAGCAGTACGCGAACCTGCTGAAGGACGGCATCAAGGAGCTCGGCCACGAGCTGTCCGAGGTCAAGGCAATCGTGCTGACCCACGCGCACGAGGACCACTACGGCATCGCCGACTGGTTCCGCGACCAGTTCGGCACCAAGATCTACCTGAGCGGGATCGACAACGCCTACGGCAAGGATCCCGACCAGATCCCCGGCATGCCGCCGCTCAAGCCGCTTTCCTGGGACGCCGACGTGCTGCTGCAGGACGGCGACGTGCTGGCCTTCGGCGACACGAGGATCCAATGCGTGCTCACCCCGGGCCACACCCCCGGCTGCATGAGCTACATCATCGACGTGACCGACTGCGGGGCCCCGCACAAGGTGATGCTGTGGGGCGGCACCGGCGTGATGCCCTGGACCGATCCCGACGAGTACATGGCCTCCGTCGACAAGTTCGAGGCCGTCTGCGAGGAGCAGGGCGTCGACTGCTACGTGAGCAACCACCCGTTCGTCGACCTGGCCTACCTCAAGCTCGACATCGTCAACCACATGGTCGACGGCGTGAACAACCCGTTCGTCAGCTCGCCCGCGGCGGTTCGCGATTGCCTGGAGATGTTCCGCGGCCGCGCCCTCGACGCGAAGGCGCAGCGCGCCGCCGGCGTCGAGTTCAAGATGTAGCCGCCGCGCTTCGGCGAAGATCAAACCTAAGAGAGGGGAAACCTGATGGATCCTGTCATTATCGCAATCCTTTTGGTGGTGATACTGTTCGCGGCGCTGCTGTGGAACAAGATCCCCACGCCCATCACCATGATGGTGATCCCGTTCGTGTTCGCGCTCATCGCGGGCTACACCCTGCTGGAAACCGCCACCGCGGTCGCCAACCAGTTCAACAGCCTCATGACCAGCGTCGGCTACATGATCCTGTTCAGCTTGCTGTATTTCCAGGTGGTCACCGACTGCGGCATGTTCGACACCATTATCGACAAGCTGCTGTCCATCGTGGGAACCAAGATCAACGTTCCGGTGATCCTCGTGCTCACCGCCGTCATCTCGCTGATCGTGTCGCTGACCACCAACATCACCGCCGCCTACCTGGTCACGGTGCCCATCGTGCTCACGCTGTTCAAGCGCTTCGAGATGGACCGCATGGCCGCCATCATCATCTGTGGCACCTCGCTGGTCATCTTCTCGTTCCTGCCATGGTCGTTCGGCCTGGCCATGGCCTCGCAGATGATCGGCGCCGAGATCAACGACCTGTCGGCTGCCGCCATGCCGTGGGCGATGTGCTTCGTCCCCGTGCTCATCCTCGAGATCGTCTACTTCACGCTGGCGCATAAGAAGGCGCACGGCACGCTGGCGCTGCCCCATGGCGCCGCCGAGGAGGCCGAGGAGCAGCAGCGCAAGGAGAACCCGTTCGCCCGCCCGAAGCTGTTCTGGTTCAACCTGATCCTGTTCATCGCTGTGGTGCTGTGCCTGACCCTGTCCGGCCTGCCCGCGTGGTCGATCTTCGCCGCCGCCGCGTTCCTGGGCTCCATCGTCAACTACCCCAAGGACTCCGGCAAGGTGTGGAACAAGGCCGCCACGCCCATCCTGAACATCCTGCTGATGCTGCTGGCCGTGTCCGCCTACATCGCCGTGTTCAGCTATGCCCCTGAGGGCGGCACCTCGCTGCTCAACGCGCTGTCCGCTTGGCTGGTGGGCTCGGTGCCCGAGTTCCTGCTGCGCTACTCCGGCGTCATCTTCGTCATCCTGGCCGTCATCATCGTCCGCCTGGTGCCCTACCAGATGTACATGGCCATGTTCCCGATGATCGCGTCGGTGGGCCTGGCATTCGACATCTCCGCCGTCGCCATGATCGCGCCGCTCGCCGTCGTGATGGGCATGGGCTCCGCCGTGTCGCCGATGACCGCCACCACCTACGTGTCCACGGCCGTCGCGGAAGTGGACATCATGGAGCTGGGCAAGCGCGGCGTCATCTACATGGAGGTCGGCGTCATCGTGGCGACGATCATCGCCGCCGTGTTCGGTCTGCTGCCCGTGTAGGCTTCCCATCGAAAAGGCGGGCGCGCCGGTTCCTGCCAGCATCCTCCCGGCTGCCGCGGCCCCATCCCCAATCGTTCGGGGAGGGGCCGCGCGCCGTTTTTGGGCGGGAAGCACCGTTTTCCCAAGGAGTGTGGCAAAGGCTTCGAGCGAGGGCTATTCTATCCTGCACGTTTTCGGCGAGGTTGACGAAGACGGAGGAGAAGGCATCGCGGATAAACGAAGGGAATTCGGAGGCAGTGGGATCTCGCAAGAAAAGGGAAGTGGAGTTCAGGCACGGCATGCTGGCATTCGCCCTGCTCGCCATCGTCATGTTCGCGTGCGTGGTGCTGCTGGGGACCGAACCCCAGATCCCCATGGCGATGGGATGCGCCATCGTCATCTTGGCCATGGCGTATGTGGGCATCCTGCAGAACACCGGGCTAATGCACTCGCTCATCGAGCCCATCACCTCCCGCCTCAACAGCTTCGGCTCGCTTTCATCGGGGACCGTCGCCAGCGGCGCGGTGTTCAACGTCCCGTTGCCTGACATCGCGGTAGTCGCGCTCGTCGCCATCGTGCTGGGCGGCAAGCTCGGCTGGAATCCGAAAAGCAAGTGGGCGGAGGCCGAGCGTTCTTAGCGCTGGTATCCCGGGAAGGTGGGGTATCCCAGTACGCTCCGGGCGTTTTAGGCGAGCTGCGGAAGAGGAAGGTCTGA
This sequence comes from uncultured Coriobacteriaceae bacterium, assembly GCA_900550385.1. Classification (GTDB taxonomy): domain Bacteria; phylum Actinomycetota; class Coriobacteriia; order Coriobacteriales; family Eggerthellaceae; genus Aphodovivens. Next base: position 6,880 of record URRZ01000091.1, read on the forward strand.
CATGGAGGATTTCGTAACCGCCGCCGCCAAGACGGGGACGTATGTGGGGCGCGTCATCGAAGGAGGCGTCCAGGAGTACTTGGGCATCCGCTACGCGAAGCCCGTGCAGCGCTGGAAGCGCGCCGAGCTGCCCGATCCGTCGGACAGGCGGATCTTGGCCCTTGCCGACAACCCCGCTTGCTACCAGAGGGTCGAGCACGAGGAGTTCCCCGAAGGCGAGCCGCCCATGAGCGAGGACTGCCTGTACCTGAACGTGTGGACCAGCGGCACCGAGGGGAAGAAGCCGGTCTACGTGTTCATCCACGGCGGCAGCTACGGCACCGGCAGCTGCCGCACCGACTGCTACGGCGGTGTGTACTGCGGCGATAGGTTCGTGGCGCATTACCCCGACGTCGTGTACGTCAACATCGAGTACCGCACGGGGCCGGTGGGCTCCATGGATCTCGCGCGCTTCGAGGGCGGCGAGGCGTACGCCGGCAGCACCAACCTGCAGATCCACGACCAGGCGCTGGCGATCCGGTGGGTGCACGAGAACATCGCCGCGTTCGGGGGCGATCCCGACCGCATCACCATCGGCGGCCAGTCCGCCGGATCCTACTCGGCGTACATCCTGATGGCGATGCCCGAGGTCGCCGGCATGGTCAAGGGCGTCATCGCCGAGAGCGCGGCGGTCACCGACAACGTGCTGGCCGGCGAGATCGAGTCGGCGAAGCGCGGCTTCGACCGCTTTTTCGAGCTCTCCGGATGCGAAACCCTCCAAGACGCGCTCGCCCTTCCCATCGAGGATGTGGCGAGGTTCGGCTGGGACGCCAAGTTCGCTCCCGGCTGCACCGCCCTGTTCGGGCCGATATGCGACGGGTCCGACCTCACCGGCAAGGTGGAGGCGGTATGGGAATCGGGCGCGTGCAAGCACATCGCGCTGCTCTCCGGAACGGTCGCCGGCGAATTCGCCACCAACACGGTGGGGCGCTCTCCCGACGAGATCGTGGGGATGATCAAGGACATGTTCCCCGACGTGACGGACGCCGATGTGCGGGCGTTCGCGGCGAACGATCCGGCGCGCGATGCGCACGAGGCGATGGAGGACATGCTCAACGACCTGC
>URRZ01000092.1 GCA_900550385.1 uncultured Coriobacteriaceae bacterium
CCTTGCGGACCAGCTGGTTGATGGTAGGCAAAACAGTCTCCTTTAATACCTTTATACCTAGCGAGCGCCTCATCCCGCCTCGCCTGCCGACGCCGCGCCGCCTCGGGCAACCCAACCAAAGGCACCGCGTCCGCCGCGTGCAGGGCGGCTTCGACGCTTTGCTTTCGCGCGCTTCCTCGCGTAAGCGCACCAAAACAAACGCCCCCAACGGGACGCGAGGAGGAACTTTATCACCCGCAAAAATGCCTGTCAAACGCCACGGGGCCGGGCGTATCCATATGGGCATGCCCCTGCATATGCGCGCATTTCGCCAGTTCGGGGGCGAATCGCCTGCATCGGCGGGATGCCTTGGAAGATCCCATGGACCCTCTTTTGTGGAGGGTCCGTGGATTTAGCGGAGATCGGCGACCGCCTTCGCAAGGTCGGGCAGGTCCCGGGCGGCGTAGGAATACCTCACGCTCTCCAGCGAATCGGCGCCGGAGGGGTCGTCGCGCTCGACCCGCACGAACGCCATCTCCACCGATTCGAACCCTGCGGAAAGCGCGGCGAGCGCGTAGCACCGGCCTTGGAGCCGATGTTTCCCCTGAAGGCGCTCGGGGGTCTCGTCGGCATGGCCGCCCGTCTTGTAGTCGACGATGAACGCGCGCCCCGAACAGGGCTCGTCGAAGCACAGCAGGTCGATCTCGCCTTCCAGCACGCCGTCGGCGACGGGCAGCGCGAAGGGGAACTCCGGCTCCCGATGCGCGAACGACAGCGACTCCGCGCACGCCTTCGAGCCGAACCAGCGGCGCAGCGCCGCCTCGAGGCGCGCCTCGTCCGACACGCCATGGGCGCGGCAGGCGGCGCGGAGGCGGCCCCACGCGGCATCCTGGCCGCGCAGCGCGGCAAGCTGAGCCAAGCGATGGAAGGCAGAGCCGAAATCGGTGGCGCAATCGGCGTCCTTGGCGGATATGCGCGAGATAGGCGCGTCGGCGGGAACGGAAGCGGAGGCGAGCGCAGTAGCGGGGGCAGCGGCGCATCCCTCGCTTCCAGACGCGGCGTCGTCGATTTCGGACGCGGGCTCGGACGCAGACGCGGCCTGCGGCTCGATATCATCCGCATGCAGTTCCTCCACCGCAGCATGCAGGGAGGAGTACGAGAATAAACCCGTAGCGGGCCGCTCGGGAACTCTGCAGGGCGAAAACGCGAACGGCTCCACCTCGGGCGCAAGCATCTCGTTGGGCAAAGCGGGTCCGGTGGAGCCCTCCGCAGAGGCGGCAGGACCGGACGGGCGCGACATGCCCCCTTCCCCGTCGAACGAATCACCGGCATCGGCGGCATCGGCGCTTTCCTCATCCGATACGCGCACGCAGCGATACGCCGCCGGTTGCGACCCGCCGTAGTCGAGCAGACGAGAATCGAGAGGAAACGCCTCCTGGCCGAAGAACGCGCTGCGGATGTCGTCGGCGACGCCTTTGCACGTGGGGTCATCCTTCTTCGCGCGCACGGTGAGGAACACCGCGATCGCCTCCTTGGCGCGCGTGGCAGCGACGTAGAACAGACGCTGGCCCTCGGCCGCCTCCTCGGCCGCCTCGATGTCGCCGAGCGCGCCGTAGAACGCCGCCGGATCCGATGCCGCAAGCGCATCATCCCACGTGAGAGGCCCGTCCTCGCCTCGTACGGGAACCTTGGCAACCGCCTTGGCGAGCGCCGATCCCGCCGGCAGCGTTGCTGCTCCCGGCATGAGCGCCGCGCAGGTGCGCCCTGCACGCGACTGAAGGGCGAGCGCTCCCCTGCGCACGTCGCCCGTCGGCAGCTCGGCGACGGCGACCAGCGGGAACTCCAGCCCCTTGGACGCATGGATGGTCATGATGCGCACCGCATTTCCGCCGCTTGCGTTCAGCACGCCCGGCTTGTCCTTGGATCCGGCATCGAACAGCGCCGTCAGGCGGCCTGCGGCGCTGGAGGGGCCCACCGCTCCCCCCTCTTCGAAATCTCGCACGAGGCGCACCGCCTTGAGGATGTTCGCGATCGCAGCCGTCCCCTCGGCACCGCGCAGCTGCAGGCGCGCGAGCCAGCCTGATCCGACAAGCGCGTCTTCGATCGCGCGGGCGAGCCCCCTGTAGCGCACTGCGTCGAGCGCGCGCCCGAGCACCTCGACCGCCTGACGCAGCGCCGGAGAAAGGTCGGCCTCACGGCGCAGCGCGGCAAGTCCGCGGTCGAGCTTGCGGTTTTTGCAGATCCCCAACACCTCGTCCCAGCCGGTCGCCATGCGCAGAAGGTCATCGTCCGACAGGCGGAACATATCGCTGGTAAGCACCTCGAACAGCGCCCGGGTGTCTTCGGGGTTGGCCACCGCGCTCGCGAGCGCTCGCACCACCGACACCTCCGGGAACGAGAAAAACGTGGATCCGCCCGCCACGATGCACTCGAACCCTGCACGACGCAGCTCCGCAGCGTATTCTTGGGCATGCGTCATGCCGCCGAGGAGCAGCACCATCTCCGACGGTTCGTGCCCCGCCTGGCGTAGGCGTGCGAAATGCGCCGCGACCTGCCGCGCCGAAGACATCCGGGCACGCGCCGCCTCGCCGGCCTTGGCGCGGCCGGCGGGCAACATCGTCACCGTCAGCTGCACGCGCGGATCGGCAGAGCGGTAGTCCGCGCCGTCGTAGACGGCCGAAAGGTCCAAAAAACCGTCTCCGAACACGCACGGCTGCGCGCAGACCTTCTTGACGAAGGCGAGCACGTCGCCATGGCTGCGGAAGTTGCGCGTCAGACGCAGAAGCGATGCCGAGCCGCCCTCCCGGACGATTTCGGGCGCGGCGAGCTGCGCGCGGAAGGCACGATAACCGTTGACGTCGGCACCACGGAACCGGTAGATGCTCTGTTGGGTGTCGCCCACCGTGCACAGGTAGCGCAGGCCCGGCCCCGCCAGGTGCCGCACGATGGCGATCTGCAGCGCGTCGGTGTCTTGGAACTCGTCGACCATGACGAGCTTGAAGCGGTCCGCATAGCGCGCCCCGATGACGGGGTCCTCGAGCGCCCGCAGCGTAAGGCGCACCAGATCGTTGTTGTCGAGCGCGGCCGAAGCGCGCTTCAGGCGCGAGAACGCCTCGTCCACGCGGCGCGCCATGTCCATCAACTCGTCGAGCAGGGCGCCGCCCCGCGCGAGCGCGGCGTTTTGCGCCACGCGAGAATGGGCGGCCTGATAGGCGTCGAACGCCTGACCGCGCGCCTCGTCCTTGGTGTTGATCTTGCGCAAGAGCGGACAACCGTCTAACACGCGCAACAGGTCGTCCAGATCCCGGCTGCCGCTGCCGACGAACGCCTCGAGCTCCTCGCAGGCGCGCTCCAGGTCGGCCAGCGCCGTGTCGCGCGTCTTGGAGGGCTTGCAATCGCGGTAGAACGGCTCCACCTCGCGGTACGCCTCGAGCAGCTGGCGCGCCAACGTCGAAGGGAGCAGCGGCTCGGGGCCGCGGATGAACCCGTCTTCGCCCTCGGGCATGGACGCCGCGGCATCGGCGAGTCCGGCGACCATCGAGGCGACGGACGCCTCGCCGCGGTACGACCGCACGGCGAACTCGCGCAGCAGCACATCGCGCACCGCCCCCTCCACGATGTCGGAAGGACGGCCCAGCACCTCGGACAGCGCCTGGTCCAGCAGATCTTCGCGCTCCTTGCCCTCCAACACGCGAAATCCGGGATCCACCCCCAGCTGCAGCGCCTCGGCGCGCAGGATGCGCGAGCACATGCCGTGGATGGTGGAGATCCATGCGCCGTCGACCTTCATCGCCTGATCGAGACGGCCCTGCGCGCGCAACGTCGAGCGCACGCGGCCCTTGAGCTCGGCGGCTGCCTTGCGCGTGAACGTGATCGCGCAGATCTGGCCGACATCGTCGACGCCGCTTGCCGGATCGGCCAGCGCGGCGGCGATGCGCTGCGTCAGCGTGAACGTCTTGCCCGAACCCGCCCCCGCCGAGATGTCGACGGGGCCGGCCAACTGTTCGACGCAGGCGCGCTGCTCCTCGGTGAACCGGATGCCCATCACGCCTCGCCTCCCCCCGATGCGGCCGCGGCGAGCTCGTCGCGGCGCTCGCACAGCCCTACCGGGCAGTACTCGCATGCCTTCAGATCGGCGGCGGCCGGCGGGATCTCGCCCGCCAGAAGCCAGGCGATCCTGCGCTCGACCTCGGCCTCGGCCGCATCCAGCGCGTGCGCGAAATCCGACGTGCCGCAGGTTTTGGGGTCCATGCCCAAAAGGTCGCCCTCTCCGTCGAGGACCGTGCGGTCGAACAGGCCGCGCACGGCGCCGTCCTTGCCATAGGACAGATAGATCGCGCCCACCGGGATAAGCCCCAGCTTGCGGCGCGCCATCTGGGCGTAGATGAGCGTCTGCATCTTGCGCGGCAGTACCGTGCCGTCGTCCTCCGCGCGGCGGAACGCGTACTCGCGGCCCACCGAGCCCTTGTAGTCGATCACGACGGCGCGCCCGTAAGCGTCCACATCGATGCGGTCGACCTTGCCGGCCACGTGCACGCCGGCGTAGATGAACTCGTCGTCGCCCTCGCCGAACCCGATCTCCTCGCCCAGCGGCGCGAAATCGGGCAGAAGGCGCGCCTCGCGGCGGACGAGCTCCTCCAGGCGGCGGCGCAGCTGCTCGACCTCCAACCGTTCCAGCTCGTCGAACGGGATGAGCGCATCCTTGGCGAGGCGCATCTGCTCGCAGGCGAACCGATCATCGAAGATATCGTTCATGAGCGCGACGGCGTCCTCGACGTTGCCCTCGCCCACGCGACGCTGCCCCATGGCGCGCAGTTGCGCGTGCAGACGCTCCAGCACGCCGTGCGCGAAGTTGCCGAACGCAAGCCCCCCGAAGTCGGCATCGACCGTATCCAGGCGCAGGCGGCGGTGCGCGAACCACAGATGAGGACACTCCAAGTAGCTTTCGATGGCCGAAGGCGACAGATACGGCTCGGTGGCGATGGCGCCCTTCGAGAACACGCGCGGCAGCAGGATGCGCCCGCGCGACTCGGGACCAACCGAGCCCGTCGGATGCAGCGGGATGCGGCGCGTGAGCGGCGCGGCGGAAGCGCAGGCCAGATTGGATGCGGCGTCCTCCTCGCCCAGCTGCGAGGCGAAAGCGGAAAGCGCGGGCGTGAGGCCCGTCGCCTCATCGACTTCATCGGCGTTCCGAGGATCGCGGCGATAGCAATCGATCAGCTCCTCGAACAGGGCCGACGGACGCTCCTCGTCGCCATCTGCGGTGTTGAGCGGCCGGCTGAGCACGAGGCGTTCGCGCGCCGTTGCCAAAGCGGCGGCGTAATCCTTCTGCATGAGCTGCGTGCGCGTGCGCAGCGCCCCGCGCGCCTCGAGCGCGGCGGGGCCGGCGCCCCACAGGTCGAGCAGCCCGTCGGCTGCATCGCGCTCGTCGGAAAGCGGATACGCCGAGGCCGTCAGATCGACCAGCATCACGCAGTCATGGGAGGACGCGGGTTTTTGCGCCAATGCCGAAAGCGAGAGGAAGTCGATGCGGCCGGAGACGCTTTCTCCATCGAGCCCGTCCGCCGGCATCTCCTTGGGCGCGCCGACCGGCTGCGTCTCCAGCACCTCGACCAGCGCCTCGCCGGCAAGGCCCGCGTCCGCCGCCGCCTCATGCACGCGCTCGGCGCACGCGATTGCCGCCAATGCCGCATCGCGCTCGGCGGCAGGCCATGCGCTTTGCGCCAGCACCCACTTGCGCTCGGCGGCGAGCGCGTCGGCGAAGCGGCCATCGGCGAACGCCGAGACGATGCCGCGATGGTCCTCGTCGGCGAACGCCGTGAGGTCGGTGAACGCGTCATCCGCCGTCTGGGCGCGGCATCCGCGGAACCGGCTGTCGGCGACGCGAGCCATGCGCGACGGCAGCGCCGAGAACGAACTCAGCGCGAAATCGCCCGCAAGGTGCACGTCGAGCGTGGCGGCGTCGCCATCGGCAGCCTGCGTCGCGAAGCGCAGAAGCTGGCACCACGCGCTGCCGAACGGCGTCCGCCCGAACGCGCGGGCGCCCGCGACCGCGCTGCTGACGCCCGCCTGCGCCAGACGCGGAGCCAGCTTGTCGAACCAAGCGAAGGGGTCGGGCGCCGCCAGCACGACGCTCGTGCCGGGGCGCTCGCCGAACCAGCTCAAAAGCTCGTCAGCCGCTAGCCGCGCGGCGGCGTACCCGCCCGACGGCAGCGCGAAACGCACATGCCCCTCCGCCTGAATGGGATCGTCGAAGTCGGGGTCGAGCAGATCGTGCTGCAGGCGCGCGAGCTCCTCCGGACGATCCGGCGCGCCCTCGGCCTCCCAGGCGATCTCCAAGATATCGGCCTCGGCGCGGTCGAGGAACCGCAGCTGCAGCTCTGAGAGCCGCATGTCGAACACGATCGCGCACGCCCCGTCGAGAGCGCCCGCATCCGCCAGAGCCGCGCACGCCTCGGTCGGCTCGACCAGCTCGCGGTCCGCGAGCAGATCGCCGTAACGAAGCACCGTCCCGGTCGCCGCGCGCTCAGCTTCGCCCATCGTGGAGGCGTCCGCACGCGCAGCCGCCGCGAACCCCTCGCGCGCGGCCCGTGCCAGCAGCAGCGCATAACCCGGCGTGCACGCAAGTGGAAACGTTCCATCGCCTGCTTCGGACCCGGCAGCAGCATCCTCCAACGCGCGGCGCATCAACACCGCCCGCTGCAGCGAAGCCACCAGCGCGCGCCCGTCGCCGAACAGCTCCCACAGATCGGCGACCCAGCCGTCGAACGTCATGACCGCGACACCGAACCCCGCGCCCGCATCGGCAAGCAGGTGCTTGACCCGCACCTCCCCGTCATACGAGCCCACGACGACCACCGGCCGTCCTCCCCGCGCCTGCGCGTCGCGCACCAGCCGCAGGAGCTCCGCCTCCGCAGCCCGCGCCGATCGATATGTCATCCAATTCAAAGACATGCGTGGGATTATACCCGTGAGAACCCGACGACTCTCACGCCTCAATCGCGTCCTTTTTGGGACGACCGACCTTCCGCGGCGCATTGAATCGATCCTTGACGCTCTCGGTCGAGATCATCAGCATGTTACCCGCTTTTCGCGCCTCGAGGATGCCGTCGCGTGCCATCGCGTAGATCCGAGAGCGCGACACATCGAGAATGTCCGCCGCCTCATCCGCCTTCATCTCGTTAAGCGACAGGTCCGCGCCATCTGCCAGCGCCATCACACCCACCAGAACGCTTCCCTCGGGGCAGTCGGGTGTGAACTTCCCGACCGCCGGAAGGGGCGCACCCGCTTCCATGCGGTCGGCGATCTCCAGGCAAAGGAGATCCTGCACCATGTACACCGCATCGGCGAAATCCGAACCCTGGGTCACAAGCCCCAACTCGGGGATAGACGCCTCGAATCCGCCTTCGCCGCAAGGGGTGATCACCGCTTTGTACAGATAGCGCTCCATACATCATCCTTTTCCAAACGCGCTAGCGCCTGACGCCGTCAGCGCGTTTTTTCACATCGTCCTCCACTCCGGGCTTCAAATCGCCCCGGTGGCGCGGGAGACGGATCTTGGTTCCCCACGGCATCACGAACGTATCGTGCTCCTTCCCATGCTCGAGGAACACCCCTCCCCGATCTTTAATGTAGCGAACAGCATCGCGATACGTCATCGGCATGGGCTGCCCTTTCGAAATTATATGATAATCCAATAATTTTCTCAAAGGATCCAGATCGATCCATGTAATTAAAATATTATCCGACAGTCAACCAGTGTAGGGATGAGGGCGTGCTCATCTAGCCGCCGCGGCAGGGTGGTACAATCACGCTGCC
>URRZ01000093.1 GCA_900550385.1 uncultured Coriobacteriaceae bacterium
GGGGGGGGGGGGGGGGGGGGGGGGGGGGGGGGGGGGGGGGGGGGCGGGGGGCGGGGGCCCCCCCCCCCCCCGCGGCGGTCATCAGACGGGGTCTTTGGCGACGAAGCACAGCCCCACGCAGTCGGGTCCCAGGTGGGCGCCGATGGTCGGGCCGATCTGCACATCGCGCGTCGCGGCGCGGTCGATGCCGAACAGCTCGCAGAAGCGCGAGGCGAACTCCTCGACGATCTCCATGCCCAGCGAATAGACGAACGTGATCTGCCAGGCGGGGTCGTAGGGATGCTTCTCGAACTCCTGGCGCAGGCGCTTCTCGCCGGCATGGCGACCGCGCGCCTTGCCGATGGGCGCCACCGCGCCGTCGTCGACGGCGACGACCGGCTTGATGCTCAGCAGGTCGCCCACCTTGGCGAGCCCCGACGGGATGCGCCCTCCGCGGCGCAGGTACTCCAGCTTGTCGAGCACGCCGCATATGCGGATGCGGTCGCGCAGGTATTCCAAGCGGGGGATGATCTCGCTTGCGGCCTTCCCCTCGTCGCGCAGGCGCGCTGCCTCCTCGGCCAGCAGGCGTTGAGAGGCGATGGCGTGGCGCGTGTCCATGATGGCGATGCGGTCCTCCCATCCGGAGAGCCCCGCTGCGATGCGGGCGGACTCGACGGTGCCGGAAAGCGCGCCCGAAAGGCAGATGACCAGCACGTCCTCGCCGCGCTCGCGGGCCTCTTCGTAGAGTTCCATGTACGCTTCGGGGGAGGGCTGGCTGGTGGTGGGGAAGTCGTCGCGCTCGGCGAGCATCCGGTAGAAGCGGTCGAACATCTCGTGGGTGTTGAGGTTGAAATGCTCGCCGCCCAGCATGATGTCGAGGTGCACCAGGCGAACGCCGAGCTTTTCCGCCTCATCCTGGAGGATGTCGGAAGCCGAATCGGTGATGATCATCATGGGAAGCCTCGCTTCGGAGATGCGGTTTTCAGTCGGATGCGATGCGGGCGATCCGGCGCGCATCGCAGCGTCGAACAATATTACCATTATTCGGGCGGCGTTCGCGGACGCGCGCGAGGATCTACGCGCAAGCTGCGGTTTCGATGACCTGACCTTCTCGATTCAAACATTGCTCCCGCGATGGTAAAGCGGCGTTTGGGCTTTCTCTGGATTCTGCGATAGTTGACGGGCGCCCCTTTGTCGGGTTGTCGATTGCCTAAAGCGTAGATTAAGTCATGGCACTTCGTTGTGCCTTCGCTGCCCATGTCGCCCGATCTCCTCGCCCCGCCCGAAGAAGAAACCCCCGTCGGCGCGTTCTGGCGGCGGGGGATGTCGTATACTCGCTTTCGGGCCCGGCGGCATCGCATCGTGTCGTTTCGCCGCTCCGGCCCGAGTCGCCGATCCGTTCCGATCCAGGAGGTTCCGCCATGGCAGAATCCGCGTCCGTCCCGTCCGCAGCCGCTGCGCAAGACGCGCCTGTGCTTGACATCGCCGTCATCGGGGCCGGTCCCGCCGGCATGACGGCGGGCCTGTACGCCGCGCGCGCGGGCATGGACGTCGTGCTGTTCGAGCGCATCTCGCCCGGCGGGCAGCTCGCCCAGACCGAGCAGCTGGAGAACTACCCGGGCTTCCCCGAGGGCACCGACGGGTTCCAGCTGGCGTTCGCCATGAAGCAGCAGGCCGAACGGTTCGGCGTGCGCACCGTCAACGAGGAGATCGTCTCGGTCGACCTCGCCTCCGATCCGAAGGTCCTCACCACGCCGTTCGGGACGCATGCCGCTCGCGCGGTGATCGTCGCCACCGGCGCGCGCCCCCGCAAGCTGGGCGTCCCCGGCGAGGAGGAGCTCGCCGGGCGCGGCGTGTCGTACTGCGCCACCTGCGACGGAAACTTCTTCCGGGGCAGGAGCGTGGTGGTGGTCGGCGGCGGCAACACGGCGGCTGCCGACGCCCTGTACCTCGCGCGCATCTGCGAGAAGGTCTACCTCGTCCATCGGCGCGACAAGCTGCGCGCCACCGCCGTGTACCATCAGCGCCTCGCCGACCTGCCCAACGTCGAGTTCGTGTGGAACGCCACCGTCTCGCGCTTCGAGGCGTCCGAGGCGGGTTCGCTGGGAACCGTGGTGGTCCGCGACGTCGACAGCGGGGAAGAGCGCTCGATCGACGCCGCGGGCGCGTTCGTCGCCGTGGGCACCCGCCCCAACACCGAGTTTCTGGGCGACTCCCTCGAGCTCGACGCGGCGGGCTACATCGTCGCCGACGAGACGGGCGCTACCAGCGTCCCCGGCGTGTGGGCGGCGGGCGACGTCCGCACGAAGTCGCTGCGCCAGGTGGTCACCGCCGTCTCCGACGGCGCCGTGTGCGCCGAGCAGGCGGCCGAGCGCCTGTCTCTTTAGCGGCTGCTGCGCCCCTCGTGGCGAATGAGTGGGGTTTCCGCCGGGCTTCCCTTCTTTGGTATAATCACCAGTTGCGCAAACACGAGGAACGTCAGCTGGAGAATGCGAGTTCATATGCAGGAAACCACCATGCGGGACAAGCTGGAGAAGATCATCGAGGCCTACGACGAGCTTCAGGCCAAGATGGGCGACCCGGCGGTGCTCGCCAACCGGAAGGAATACAACCGCCTGGCGAAGGAATACGCCGACCAGGGCCCCTTGGTCAAGAAGGCGCGCGAGTACGTGCAGGCCGAAGACGACCTGGCCGCCGCCAAGGAGATGCTGGTCGACCCCGACATGAAGGAGTTCGCCCAGGAGGAGATCTCCGGCATCGAGGAGCGGCTGCCCCAGCTCGAAGAGGACATCAAGTTCATGCTGATCCCGGCCGATCCCGCCGACGAGAAGGACATCATCGTCGAGATCCGCGCCGCGGCCGGCGGCGACGAGGCCGCCATCTTCGCGGGCGACCTGTACAAGATGTACGAGCGCTTCGCCGCCTCGCAGGGCTGGAAGACCGAGACGATGGACGTGTCGCCCTCCGAAGCGGGCGGCTACAAGGAGATCCAGTTCAAGGTCAAGGGCGACAAGGTGTACTCCATCATGAAGTACGAATCCGGCGTCCACCGCGTCCAGCGCGTCCCCAAGACCGAGAGCCAGGGCCGCATCCACACCTCCACCGCCACCGTGGCGGTTCTGCCCGAGGCCGACGAGATCGACGTGCAGATCAACGAGAACGACCTGCGCATCGACGTGTACCGCGCGGGTGGTCCGGGCGGCCAGTGCGTCAACACCACCGACTCCGCCGTGCGCATCACGCACCTGCCCACGGGCCTGGTGGTGCAGTCTCAGGACCAGAAGAGCCAGCTGCAGAACAAGATCGCCGCGATGGCGGTCCTGCGCGCGCGCCTGTACGAGAAGATGCTCGCCGAGCAGCAGGCGGCCGAAGGCGCCGAGCGTCTGGCGCAGATCGGCTCGGGCGACCGCTCCGAGAAGATCCGCACCTACAACCTGCCGCAGGACCGCGTGACCGACCACCGCATAGGCTTCAACTCCACCTACCACAGCGTCTTGGACGAGGACGGGCTGGGCGCCGTCATCACCGCCCTGCAGGCCGCCGACCGCGCGCGCAAGCTCGAGCAGGCGGTGTGATGGCCGAAGAGGTCTGGACCGTCAAACGCGCGCTCGACTGGGTGCGCGGGTACCTGGAGCGCAAAGGGGACGGGAACCCCCGCGTCTCCTCCGAATGGCTGCTGTCCGAGGCGTGCGGGCTTTCGCGGGTCGGGCTGTACCTGAACCCCGAGCGCCCGCTCGACCGCGCCGAGCTCGACGTCCTGCACGGCTACGTCGACCGCCGGGGGAAGGGCGAGCCGCTGCAGTACATCACCGGCGAGGCGCCGTTCCGCCATCTCGTCGTGAGGGTGCGACCCGGCGTGCTGATCCCGCGTCCGGAAACCGAGGTGCTGGTGAGCGAGGCGCTGGCGTGCTTGCCCGCCGCCGCGAAGCGCGAAGCGGCTTGGAGCGCCGAATCGTTCGAGGCCGAGTCCGCCGCCGTCGCCGACCTGAAGGCGCGCATCGCCTCGGCGCGCGCGGAGGCGGGGGAGGATGCCGCCGCCTCCGCCGCCGTCGATGCTGCGGAAGGGGTCGAAGGCGATGTGGCCGCCGCTCCTTCCGGGACTTCTTCTGCCGCCGTGGCAGCTGTTCCCGCCGAGGTCGAATCCGCCTCCGCTGAAAGCTCCGAAGCCTTCCATTTGGTCGCCGACATCTGCACCGGCACCGGCTGCATCGCGTGCTCCATCGCATCCGAGCGCCCGGACACGCGCGTCATCGCCGTCGACCTGGCTCCCCAAGCCGTCGCGCTCGCGCGCGAGAACGCCGACGCGCTGGGGCTTTCCGACAAGGTGAAGGTGCTCCAAGGCGATCTGGGGGAGCCCGTCCCGCAGCGCTATCTGGGGCGTTTCGACCTGGTGGTGTCCAACCCGCCCTACGTCCCCACCGGGGTGCTCGATGGGATGCCGCGCGAGGTAGCGGATTTCGAGCCCGCGCTCGCGCTGGACGGCGGCGCGGACGGCCTCGACCTGTTCCGCCGGCTCGCCCCCTGGGCGCGCACGGCGTTGAAGCCGGGCGGCTCCTTCGCCTGCGAGCTCCACGAGACCTGCCTGAACGCCGCCGCCGCCATCGCCCGCGAGGCGGGCTTCGACCGGGCGCGCATCGTCGACGACCTCGCCGGCCGCCCGCGCGTCCTGGTGTGCCGCTAGGCGGGCTGGACGCCCCTCCGGGTTCCGCCGACCCCGGTATCCCTTACCGATCCTCGTCCGCGTCGTCGGCGGGCGCGACGTTGTGCGGCGTCAGCCAATCGCTGTCGGGGCGGCAGATGAGGCGCGCGTTTGTGTAGGCCTGCCGCATGGTCAGGATGGTCTGCCCCTGGTAGTTGCCCGACGGCATCAGCTGCACCACCAGCGCGGCATCCACCTCGTTGTCGCGCAGCAGGCACAGCGGCAGGAGCAGGCTCATCGTGTTCCCACGCGGGTAGTACGAGGGGATGGCCGTCTTGAAGTTCCAGCGCACGCGCCGCTTCGCGGTGTCCACGGCGTCGTCGAGCCGCGCCCGCAGGCGGCGGAACAGGCGCGCGTCGTCGTCGATCAGCTCGGAGAGCATGCGGAACGCCGCCGTGCGCGCATCGCGGTCCGCCGCGGAGCGGATGTCCTCGACCGCCGCCATGGCCTCGTCGCAGCCGCGAAGCTCTTCTTCCAGGAACTCCAGCGGCAGGCGCGCCAGATTGTCCAATATCACGTGGTCGTAGTCGATGATGAGCTCTTTCCCCAGGTCGTAGAGCATGTCCTCTTTCCTCTGGAAATAGCAGGGCGGCTCGGGCAGGGGGTTGAACAGGCTCACCACCTGCTTTCCCAGCCCGCGCGACCCGGCAGCTGCGAACCCCGCGAATTCCCAGTAGATGGCGCCGTCCGAGGGCTTGAAGCAGGCGAACAGGTCGTCGTAGCGGTCGTTCACCAGCCCCGTGTTGAAGGCCGCGAAGCTCTTGTCGGCGGCGATGGCGACCTTGCCCTCCTTCATTAGCCGGTAGAACGTCGTGCAGATGTAGCTTTTCAGGATGGCGCGCTCGCGCCCTGCGGGGACGGGCGTCCCGTCGGCGAAATCCCACTGCTCGGGAAGCGCCGCCTCCTCAAGGCCCGCCAAGAACTCCTCCCAGCTGCCCAGCCATGCGAACTCCTCGATCGCCTTGCTGGGGGATGCGGCCGCCGCGGCGGGCTTCACGTAGGCGTTGACGTAGGAGACGAACCAGGGCAGGCGGCCCTCCTCGTCGTGCTCTTGGTGCTTGATGGACACCTCGATGGGCGTCCTGCCGTCGGCGCGCAGCGCCGGCAGGGGGAAGATGACCTTGCCCTCGTAGACGCGCAGCGCGCCCGCCTCGCGGGCGGCGCGCCATCCGGCATCGAGGACGTCGAAGGGATCCGCGCCCGGCTCCGCCTCCTCGATCTGGTTGCGGCTCTTGAACGAGGCGAAGCAGAAGCTGCGGAACGCCCCTCGGCGTCGAGGAGCATCTGCTCCGGCGCGGGGGCTTCGCGGTACTCCTGCGTCGACGCCGTCTCGCGCGCGATGCGCGCCGCCCGCTGGTCGAGCGTCTCTCCGGTGCTGCGGGGGATGCTTCCTGTTTCCTGGCCGGTCATCCTAGCCTCCTTCGATTTCTCCTGTAGGTACAGTATAGGCAATGCCCCGGTTTTGCCGTGGAAAACGCCGCGCGGTTCGCTAGAATCTAGTGGACATGGTCTGGCACCGCCCGGGGCTCCGCGCGCGATGGCGCGGCGAGCCGCGTGGCGGCAGCTGCATATCGACGGAGGAGAGGACGGGAGGTCTCATGGGCAACGCGAAGCCGGCGCCGGAGGGCGCCTTGGGCGGGAACGCGGAGAACGGGCTGGAGAGGCGGCTGCAGGAGGCGTGCGCCTGCATCGAGGGGCGGCTCGGAGGACGCCGCCCGCCCATCGGCATCATACTGGGTTCGGGCCTGGGCCCTTTGGCCGAGCAGATCGAGGACGCGGTCCATATCCCGTTCGCCGAGGTGCCGCACATGAGGACCTCCACCGCCTCCGGGCATGTGGGGCGCTTCGTCGCAGGCGAGCTGGGCGGTCGGCAGGTCATCGCGATGCAGGGGCGCCTTCACGGGTATGAGGGCTATTCCGCTCAGGAGGTCGCGTTCCCCGTGTGGCTGATGCACCGGCTGGGCATCCGGACGCTCATCACCACCAACGCCGCCGGGGCCATCAACGAGGGCTACCGCGTGGGCGACTTCTGCATCATGGCCGACCACATCAACTTCACCGGGCGCAACCCCGTCGTGGGAACCGAGCCCGACGGCATCTCGTTCAGGTTCTTCTCGATGCTGGACGCCTACGACCCGCAGCTGCGCGCTTTGGCGCACCGCGTGGCGGAGCGCGAGCAGGTGCGCGTGCAGGAAGGCGTCTACCTGGGCCTCCTGGGCCCCAGCTTCGAAACCCCCGCCGAGATCCGCGCGTTCCGCGCATGGGGCGCCGACACGGTGGCGATGTCGGTGTGCGAGGAGGTCATCGCGGCGCGGCACGTGGGGATGCGCGTGCTGGGCATCTCGCTGGTCTCGAACATGGCATGCGGCATCGAGGGTGCAAGCCCCAACGACGCGGAGGTGTTCGAGGCGGCGAAGGGCGCCGAGGAGGGCTTCTGCCGCCTGATCGCGGGCATCGTCGCGGGGATCGCGGAGGACGGCGATGGGCGATAGGGGGGACGCGCCCGAGCCTCGCGCGTTCGAGCCGGGCGACGGGCTTGCGGGTTTGGACCGCGACCGTTTGGCGGAATACGCGGTGATGTGCTCGAAGAACCTGTTCGCGATCGACGGCACCTGGTTCCAGTCCATCGAGGTGGAGCGCGGCATGGACGAGGCGATGCGCCACGACGAGAACGCGTGGCGGCGCTATACGGCAAGCGAGGCGCGTCGCCTGAAGGCGTTCTTGGGGCTGCCGGAGCGCGCGGGGCTCGAGGGGCTGGCGAAGGCGCTGCCGCTCAAGCTCACGTCGCTGTGCAACCGCACGGAGATGAGGCGCGAAGGCAACGAGCTGGTGTTCCGCGTGGTGTCGTGGGGGGGGGCCGGGGCCCCCGGCCCGCCCGGGGGGGCCGGGCAGCCC
>URRZ01000094.1 GCA_900550385.1 uncultured Coriobacteriaceae bacterium
TCTCGCGGTGGCGGATCTCGCGCACGGGCGATCCCGTCTCGGCGGCGCGCCGATCCGCCTCCTGCTCGACCATCTGGCGCAGGTTGATCTTCTTGTTGCCGACGAGGATGTCGTTGGCGGGGATATCGCGGATCATGCGCGACACGCGGCAATACGCCGGCGTTGCCAGAAGGTCGCTCGCCAGCACGTCCATCAGCTCGCCTTCGTCGTAGGGGCGCCACGATCCGTCGCGGAAGCGCGCGACGAGGCCGGTTCCGTCCACTAACGCGCAGGGGTAGAGCTTCACCTCGTCGGGCACGAGCGCCGGATCCCCCATCAGGCGCAGGTAATCCTCCTTGTCGCCGTCGGGCGTGGCGCCTAGGAGGTTCACCATGAAGTGCGCGTGCGTCTTGAACCCGAACAGGCGGGCGAGCTCGAAGGCGCGGCGGATGGCGCCGACCTCGACGATGCGACGGTTCGCCTCGAGGATGCGCTCATCGAGGCTCTGGATGCCCATCTGCACCTTGGTGGCGCCGAGCCTGCGCATCTCGGCGAACGCCCGCGCATCGACGGCGTCGGGGCGCGTTTCCATCACCAGCCCCACCACGCGGTGCGCCCCCTGCTCGTTGGCGGCGTGCTGGCGCTCGACGTCGGTCCAGCCGGCGACCTGCCATGCGGCGGCGTCCTGCCAGGGGGTTCCCTCGCCGTACAGTTCGGGAAAGACTTGGTTGTACGTGATGCCGTCCCGGTTCACGCGCTGCTGCGCCTGCGCGACGCGGCGCGCGCAACCCTCTTCGTCGCGCGGGATGCCGCTGCGCCCGCATCGCGCGCGCCTCTCGGCGGCGCTCGCTTCGGCACGCTGCGGGTCGGCCGCTTCGTTGAGCGCGCGGAACAGCTCGGCGACGAACCAGCGGCGGTAGTCGGCGGGGTAGTCGGTCCACGAGCCGCCCAGGATGATGAGCTCGACCTTGTCGGTGACGTGCCCCATCTCGTTGAGCGCGCGCAGGCGCGATGCGACCTGCAGGTACGGGTCGAACCAGTTGCGCTCGGCGCGTTGGCAGGCCGGCTCGTCGGCCACGTAGCTTTTCGGCATGCGCAGGTCGTTGGGGCAGTACAGGCAGTCGCTCGCGCACGGCCAGGGCTTGGTGATCACGGCGATGGTCGCCACGCCCGAGGCGGTCCGGCGCGGCTTCACCTGCAGGAGGCGCAGAAGCTCCCGCTCCACGGCGGGCTCGATGCCCCAGCCCTCCCAGCGCGCGGGCTCCTCGCTTTTGACGCGCAGGTAGAACGGCATCAGGTGCTTTTTCGCGATATGGTCCTCGTTGCGGGCGATCCCTCGATTGGCCGCCCGGATGAGCGCCGCCAGCCGCTTGTCGCCCACATGGGGCGCGTCGGCGCCGCCTGCTCCGGAGCCGTTGGCGGCGCGCGCATCGGCAGCGCGCAGCTCGGTTACGGCCTGCAGGATGATCTGTTCCAAACGCGACTCCATGACCCCGTATTGTAGGGGAGCGCGTCCGTCTTGTCCCGGCGGCGCGGTGCGCGAACGGGTAGAATTGGCGCAGCGAACCCCACCCGACGAAAGGCGCCGCCGCATCATGGATCCCCGTATCAGCGACATGCTCAGACGGCTGAACAACGAGTTCTACCGCCGGTGCGCCCCTTCGTTCTCGGAAACGCGCCAAGCCCCTTGGGAGGGGTGGCGCGCCTGCCTGCCGCATCTGCGCGCGGCAATAGCCGGCGAGGCGGGCGGCGGGAAGCTGTCGCTCGTCGACGTCGCCTGCGGCAACGGGCGCTTCGAGGCGTTTCTCGCGCAGGAGCTTGCCGGGATCGGCGTGCGCGCGGTGGGGCTCGATTGCTGCGACGAGCTGATGGGGGAGGCCCGGGCGGCGGGTGCGACCTTCCGGCATTTCGACGCGATGGAGGCGTTGGCCTGCGGGATCCCCTGGAGGGAGGCGCTTGCGGAGCTCCCCGGCGCTTCCCGGGACGCGCCTTTCGCGCCGTGCGACGCGGCGGTCTGCTTCGGCTTCTTCCACCACATCCCCTCGCGTGCGCTGCGCGAGCGGGCATTGCGCGAGCTGCTGGACCTGGTGCGCCCGGGCGGCACCGCGATCGTGTCGCTGTGGTGCTTCCTCGAGGATGAGCGCCTCTCGCGCAAGGCGCAGCGTTCGCATTCCGAAGCGCTGGCGGCCCTGGCGCCCGCCGTCCGGGCCGAGCACGGCATCGACCTCGCCGCCGAGCTGGAGGAAGGCGACCGTTTCCTCGGCTGGAAGGACGCCCCCGGCCTATGGCGCTACTGCCACAGCTTCGACGACGGCGAGACCGACCGCCTCGCCGCGACGGTCGCGGACACGGCGGATGCGGTCGCCCGCTTCCGCTCGGACGGGAAATCGGGGCGCCTTAACGCATACCTCATCTTCCGGAAACATTGATCTGCCACAATGGGCGCATCCTCCCCGCGCCGTCGGTTCCGAGGCCGTGGGGAAGGCTGGAAAGCCGCAGGGCGCGCGTCCCTGCCGTTGAAAGGAAGCCCTATGAACCTGGTGTGCCTCGATCTGGAAGGCGTGTTGGTTCCCGAGATATGGATCGCGTTCGCCGAAGCCACCGGCATCCCCGAACTGGCGCGCACGACGCGCGACGAGCCCGATTACGACAAGCTGATGGCGTTCCGCTTGGGCATCCTCGACGAGCACGGCCTGGGCCTGCCGCAGATCCAGCAGGTCATCGAGGGCATCGACCCGCTGCCGGGTGCGCGCGCGTTCCTCGACGCGCTGCGCGAGCGCACGCAGGTCGTCATCATCAGCGACACGTTCGAGCAGTTCGCACGCCCGCTCATGCGCAAGCTGGGCTGGCCGACGCTGTTCTGCAACACGCTGCATGCCGACGCGGATGGACATGTGACCGGCTACACCATGCGCTGCGAGCAGTCCAAGCTCACCACCGTGCGCGCGTTCCAGAGCTGCGGCATGCAGACCATCGCCGCCGGCGACAGCCACAACGACCTGGCCATGATCCGCGCCGGCAAGGCGGGGTTCCTCTTCCGCAGCACCGACGCCATCAAGGCGGACAACCCGGACCTCCCCGCCTTCGAGGACTACGACGACCTGCTGGCGGCGATCACCGAGGCGCTGTAGCGCGCGCCTGCGCGGTTCGGTACAATCGATCCGTCTATTGTCTGTTGCCGCCGCGCGGGGCCGACGCCTCGTCCCAACCCGTCCGGCGTGCGTAAACGAAGGGGGATGGGCCTGTTGCCGCTGCTTTCGATCGAGCCGCGTTCTGCCGCCGATGCGCGCCTGGGTTCCACGGCGGCGCGCTTCGCGCGTCGCGTCGAGGCGCTGCCGCCGGGCATCTGCCCTGTGGCCGCCCAAGCTGCGCTTCTGCATGCCGGCGC
Source organism: uncultured Coriobacteriaceae bacterium (assembly GCA_900550385.1). Classification (GTDB taxonomy): domain Bacteria; phylum Actinomycetota; class Coriobacteriia; order Coriobacteriales; family Eggerthellaceae; genus Aphodovivens. Next base: position 3,368 of record URRZ01000094.1, read on the forward strand.
CGCCCAGACCTGCGGAAAGTGCGTTCCCTGCCGCGACGGGCTGCCGCGCTTGGCCGCGATGGTCGACAGGATCGCCTCCTGCGAGGCCGACGCGTCGGCGCTCGGGCGCTGCCGCGAGCTTGCCGAGATGATCCGCGATACGTCCGATTGCGCCATCGGCTACGAGGCCGCCGCCGCGTTCCTTGAGGGGCTCGACGAGTTCGCAGACGAGTTCGCCAGCCACATAGCGCGGCGTCGCTGCACCGAGGGCATCGGGCAGTCGGTTCCCTGCGAGACGCGGTGCCCTGCGCATGTCGACGCCCCCGGCTATATCGCGTTGGTGGCGGAGGGGCGCTACGCCGAGGCCGTCAACATGGTGCGCAAGGACAACCCGTTTCCCACGGCATGCGCGTTCGTGTGCGAGCACCCCTGCGAGCAGCGGTGCCGCCGCACGCTCATCGACGCGCCCATCAACATCCGCGGCATCAAACGCTTCGCGGTGGACAATGCGCCCGCCGACACGGTGCCCACCCCGCCGCGCAGCGTGGACACGGCGCGCACGGTCGCCGTCATCGGCGGCGGGCCGAGCGGCCTCACCTGCGCCTACTTTCTGGCGCTCATGGGGCATCGCGTGACGGTGTTCGAGGAGCGCGACCAGCTGGGCGGCATGATGCGCTACGGCATTCCCGCCTACCGCTTCCCGCGGCAGCGCCTCGACGAGGACATCCGCGGCATCCTTTCCGCCGGCACGATCACGATCCGCTGCGGCGAGCGGGTCGACGCCGCCCATATGCGCGAGATCTCCGACGCCTACCATGCGGTGTACGTGGCGATCGGCGCGCAGAAGGGCAAGAAGCTCGACATGCCCGGCTCCGACGCCGAGGGCGTGATGTCGGCGGTGGAGATGCTCGGCCGCATCGGCGACGGCGACTACCCCGACTTCACTGGCAAGGACGTCGTGGTCGTGGGCGGCGGCAACGTCGCCATGGACTGCGCGCGCACCGCCGTGAGGGCGAACGCGAAGTCGGTGTCGGTGGCGTACCGCCGCCGCAAAGAGGACATGACGGCGCTTCCCACCGAGGTCGAGGCGGCCATCGCCGAGGGCGTGGAGATGATGGTGCTCATGGCGCCTTCGGCCATCGAGGTCGACGAGGAAGGCCGCGCCCGCGCGCTGGTCTGCCAGCCGCAGCACATCGGCTCGGTCAAGCGGGGGCGCCCGGCGCCGGTCGCCGCGGACAAGCCGCCCGTGCGCATGCCGGCCGACGTGGTGCTGATCGCGGTCGGGCAGGACATCGACGCCGCGCCGTTCGAGGAGTGCGGGATGGCGACGACCTGGGGCCGTTTCGACGCCGACGAGCACCTGCGCGCGGCGGGTGGTCCGGGCAACGTGTTCGTGGGAGGCGACTGCCAAACCGGGCCGGCGACGGTCATCAAGGCCATCGCCGCAGGCAAGGTCGCCGCGCGCAACATCGATGCGTACCTGGGCTACAGCCACAAGATCGCGTGCGAGGCGTCGGCGCCCGAACCGCGCCCCAACGACCGCACGCCGTATGGGCGCGTGGAGCTGATCGAGCGCCCCGCGCGCGAGCGCCGCGCCGATTTCGAGGACGTGGAGTTGGGAATGAGCTTGGAGGAGGCGCGGCAGGAGTGCGGGCGTTGCCTGCGCTGCGACCGTTTCGGCGCCGGGGCGACTGAAGGGGGCAGGCAGCAGTATGCATAACATCGTGATCGACGGCGAGCCCGTCATCGCACGCGAGGGCGCGACCATCTTGGAGGCGGCCCGCAAGGCGGGCGCTCGCATCCCCACGCTGTGCTTCCTCAAGGAGCGCAGCACCGTGGCGTCGTGCCGCGTGTGCGTGGTGGAGGTGGAAGGCGAGCCCCATCCCGTGCCCGCCTGCGCGACCATGGTGCGCGACGGCATGGAGATCGTCACGGACTCGCCCAAGCTGTCCGCGTACCGCAGGATGGCGTTGGAGCTGATCCTTTCCAGCAAGGGGGCGGCTTTGGCGGCGCTTGCAGGGGAGGGCGGGGAGCAGGCGAGCGAGCTCTCGCGGCTGTGCGCCGAGCTGGGCGTCGAGCCGCCCGCCGATCGCGCCCGGGACGAGGAACTGCCTCGGGTGGAGGGCAACCCCTTCCTCTCCTACGACCCCAACCTGTGCATCGAATGCCAGCGCTGCGTGGGCGCGTGCAACCTCGCCGCCCGCAACCACAGCCTGCAGTCGCGCATGCGCGGCTCGCATGTGCTCATCGACGCGCCGTTCGGCGAAGGATGGCGCGCGAGCGGGTGCGAGTCGTGCGGGAACTGCGCCCAGGCGTGCCCCACCGGCGCGCTGACCCTCAAAGGGAAGGGGAAGGCGGCGCCCGACGCCCCCGAGGAGCCCGGCGCCTCCCGCTTCGTGCGCACCACCTGCCCGCACTGCGGCGTGGGCTGCCAGCTGGAGCTTGAGGTGCGCGGGAACCGCATCGCGAGCGCGCGCGGCGCCATGGGCGCGTCGAACCGGGGGCTTCTGTGCGTGAAGGGACGCTCGGCCAGCTTCGACTTCGTGAGCTCGCCCGATCGCCTGACCACGCCGCTCATCCGCAGCTCCAAGACCGGCGAGCTGGAGCCTGCGACGTGGGACGAGGCGCTGGATCTGGTGGCGAGCCGCTTCACGGACCTGCGCGCCAACTACGGCGGCACCTCCATCGCGGCGTTCGCCTGCTCGCGGTCGACCAACGAGGACGTGTACCTGTTCCAGAAGATGGCGAGGGTGGCGCTTGCGACGAACAACGTCGACAGTTGCGCCCGTGTTTGACACAGCCCCAGCGTCGCCGGTCTGGCGACAATGCTTGGCTCCGGAGCCATGACCAATTCCATAGACGACATCGTCGAGCTCGCCGATGTGATCATGCTGGTGGGATCCAACCCCGAAGAGGCGCACCCCGTCATCGGCATGCGCATCCGGCAGGCGGTCGAGCGCGGCTGCCGGCTCATCGTGGTGGATCCGCGCGACATCGGCTTGGCGTCGAAGGCCGACATCCACCTGAAGCTGCGCCCCGGCACCAACGTGGCGTTCGCCAACGGCATGGTGAACCTCCTGATGCGCCTAGGGCTGGTGGACCAGGAGTTCGTGCGCGAGCGCACCGAGGGCTACCGCATCATGCAGGCGCAGGTGGAGGATTTCACGCCCGAGTTCGTGGAACGCGAGTGCGGCATCGACCGGCGCGACCTCATCGCCGCGGCGAAGATGTACGGCTCGGCGCAGCGCGCCTCGATCCTGTACTGCTTGGGCGTGACCGAGCACACCACCGGCACCGATGGCGTGATGGCGCTGTCCAACATCGCCATGGTGACGGGCAACCTGGGCAAGCCCGGCGCGGGGATGAACCCGCTGCGCGGCCAGAACAACGTGCAGGGCGCTTGCGACATGGGCGCCGGCCCCGACGATTTCCCCGGTTACCAGAAGGTCACCAGCGCGCCGGTGCGCCACAAGTTCGAGAAGGCGTGGGGCGTCGCGCTGCCCGCCAACTCCGGCGTCAAGGCCACCGAGTGCTTCCCTGCCATGCTGGAAGGCTCCATCAAGGGGCTCTACCTGTTCGGCGAGGATCCCGTGCGCACCGACCCCGACACGCACCATGTGCTGGAGGCGCTCTCGAAGCTGGACTTCTTCGTGGTGCAGGACCTGTTCCTCACCGAGACGGCGAAGCTGGCCGACGTGGTGCTGCCGGGGCGCTGCTACGCGGAGAAGGAAGGGACGTTCACCAACACCGAGCGCCGCGTGCAGCGCGTGCGCAAGGCGGTGGAGGGGCCCGAAGGGTCGCGGCTGGACACCGACATCTTCCGCGAGGTGATGGCGCGGATGGGCTACGACCAGCCGGAGCAGACGGCGGCCGAGATCATGGACGAGATCGCCGCCCTCACGCCTGCCTATGGCGGCATCAGCCTTGACGGGCCGGCTGCGGAGCGGGGGCTCCAGTGGCCCTGCCCTGACGAGGACCATCCGGGTACCGCGGTGCTGCATGTGAGCTCGTTCTCGGGCGGGTTGGGGGCGTTCTCCACGCCGGACTACATCCGCTCCGCCGAGCTGCCCGACGACGAGTACCCGCTGCTGCTGATGACGGGCCGCGTGCTGTACCAGTACAACGCCTGCGCCATGACGGGCCGCACGGCTGCGACCTCGGAGGTGGA
>URRZ01000095.1 GCA_900550385.1 uncultured Coriobacteriaceae bacterium
CCGGGGGGCGCCGGGCCCCCCGCGCGCCCCCTGGACCCCCAACCCCCCCCCCGGGGGGGGCCCCATCGCCGCGAAATCTCCGCTATTCCACGCAGAGGGCGCTATCGGGGGGTCATGCGGTCACGAAGACGCTGTCCTCGGGCGCATGCAGGCGGGCCTCCAGGGCATCCGCCATGGTCTCGATCACCTCGATGCGCGCGCTCTTCTTGTCGTCGCCGGGCACCACGATCCACGGCGCGAATGGCGTGGAGGTGAGCTTCATCATGTCGTTGGCGGCCGAGCGGTACTGCTGGCGCTTGGCGCGGTTGCGCCAATCCTCCGACGTGAGCTTCCAGCGCTTCGAGGGCGTGTCCTCGCGCTCGCGGAAGCGGCGCAGCTGCTCCTCGGGGCTCACGTCGATCCAGAACTTCAGCAGGATGGCGCCCCAGCGCGCCAGCTCGCGCTCGAAGTCGTTGATCTCGTCGTAGGCGCGCCCCCATTCGGCCGGCGTGGCGAAGCCCTCGATACGCTCCACCAGCACGCGCCCGTACCAGCTGCGGTCGTAGATGCCAACATGGCCGGCCTTCGGCAGGCGCGTCCAGTAGCGCCACAGGTGCGGGTGCAGCAGCTCGGGGCGCGTGGGCGCCGGGCTGGGGAATATGGTGTAGGCGCGCGCGTCGAGCGCCTGGGCCACGCGCTTGATGGCGCCGCCCTTGCCGGCGGCGTCCCAACCTTCGAACAGCGCGATCAGCGGGATGCGCTTGCGGTACATCTCCAGCTCCAGCCGGTAGAGGCGCTTCTGCTCCTTCTTCAGGCGCTTCTTGTACTCCTCCTCGTCCATGGGCTCGGCCTCGCCGTACTTCTTGGCCAGGGAGGGCGGATCCTCCACGAGGATGAAGCGCGAGGCGGTGGGCGCCAGGGAATGCTGGAACTTCGCGATGGCGTCGTCCTCGGCGACGGCCTTCTGGTTGTCGGCGGGGTCGGGCGTGTGCGGGAACCCGTCGGGCGCCGTGCCGGCGTCCTTCTCCACGGGGGCGGCTTTCGGCTTCGCGGCGGCGTCCGCCACCTCCGCGAGCGCCCTGTCGGAATTGGCCGCGGCGGCTTCGGCGGCAGCCTTGGCGTCCTCGTCCTCGGGGGCGTCCAGCGCGCGTTCCAGCGCCTCGCACAGCGTCTCGGCGATCTTCAGGTTGGCCGAGCGCTTCTCCTCGCCGTTGATGAGCGTCCACGGCGCGAAGCTGAAGTCGCTGCGCGAGAGCAGGCGATCGTAGAGGCGGTACGCGTGCGGGTAGTCCGCGGCGCTGGCGAGCTTGCCCTCGCTCACGCGCCAGCGCGTGTCGGGATCGTCGTAGAGGCGCTCCAAGCGGCGGCGCTGCATCTTCTCGCGCACGTGGACGAAGAACTTTACCAGCACGTAGCCGTCGTTGACCAACTGGCGCTCGAACTCGGCGGCGGACTCCACCGCGCGGTCGATGGAGCGCGCGCGGCGTTCCTCCCGCGCGAACATCGCCGTCTCGGCGGCGCGGCTCTTCCTGCCGTCGCAACCGCCGTCGCGGCGCTTGCCCTTCTTGCCGCAATCGTCGTCTTCCATCAGGGCGTCATCGGCCGGCTCGGCGAGCAGCATGCGCTGCACGCTGGAGGAGTACCAGCCGCGGTCGTAGAACGTGATGGTGCCGCGCTCGCCCAAGGCCTTCCAGAACTGCTGCATGGGCGGGAAGAAGTCCTGCACGCCCCACGGCGCCCCGGCGAAGCCGCGCACGGCAGCCATGTCCAAATCGGGGGTGACGTGCACGGTGGTGGCGCGCGCGTCCAGGCGGTACATCAGGTCGGAGATGCGGCTGCCCTTCCCGGCGCCGTTCCATCCCTCGAACAGCACCACCAGCCCCACGTGCTCGGCGCGGGCGCGCTGCTGCAGCGCGGTGAGCCGCTCCATCAGCTCGTTCCGCCTGGCCTTGTATTCCTCTTTTCCGGGTTCCTCCTGGGAGAAATCAACCGTTTCGAGCACGTGCGTCCCCTTTCCCCGTGTTTTCCCGCACCCCTCCAGTTTACCACGCAGCACCGCTCACCTGCGCAAATCGCCGCCCGCACCGCGCATTGTAAAATGAAGGTCAAGCTCTGGCGGCGCATCGCGAACGCAGCCGGCGCATCGCCTACAATGTCTGACCGGAAGAAGCAGGCGACAAGGAGGATGCGCCCACCCCATGCCCAACTACGCAGTCATCGACCTCGGATCGAACTCCGTCCGCCTGGTGGTGTTCGAGGTGGAAAACGACAGGAAGCGCTCGCGCGCCTACACCTCCAAGGATTTCAGGAGCCTCATAAACGACAAGGTCATGGCGGGCCTTGCCGCCTACGTGGAAGACGGCACGTTCACCGAAGCGGGCGTCAAGAAGGCCGTCAGCGTGCTGAAGGGCCACATCAAGCGCTCGAAGTACTTCCGCTGCAAGCGGGTCGACGTGTTCGCCACCGCCGTCTTGCGCAACGCGAAGAACTCCGCCGACGCCGTCGCCGCCATCGAGGAGGGGACGGGGCTTCCCATCGCCCTGCTGTCCGCCAGGGCGGAGGCCCACCTCGGCTTCGTGGGCGCCACCTGCGACAGGGCCATTGAGCGCGGCACGCTCATCGACATCGGCGGCGGCTCCACCGAGCTCACGCGCATCGACCGCGGCAAGGAGCGCGACAACGTGAGCCTGGGCCAAGGCTCGCTATCATCCTACGCCCGGTTCGTGCGCGACATCCTGCCCACGCCCGAGGAGGCGGAGCGGATCCGCGCCTCCTTCCAGCTCCTGCTCGACGACCTCCCCGACCGCACGGCCTTCGAAGCCGAGACGCTCTACGGCATCGGCGGATCGGTGCGCGCCGCCGCGAAGATGTACGCGCAGACGCACGGCGACGGCATCCGCCCGAAGACGCTTACGCCCGACCAGGTGGCGGGCATCCTGGCGCTGCGGCAATCGGACGCCTCCGCCTACGCCCACAGCGCGCTGAAGGCCTCCGCCGAGCGCATCCACACGCTCACCCCCGGCTGCCTGATCCTGGAGACCCTGCTGCGGCGGCTGGGCGCGTCGCGGCTGGAGATCTGCAAGTACGGCATCCGCGAGGGCTACCTGATCGAGCGCATGCTGCGCTAGGGGGCGCCGGCGCGAGCCGTCGAGGGTTCGGGGCGCAAGGCGCCCGGGCTCCGATGCGGATGCCCCGGGAAGCGCCGGAAGACGCCTCCCGCGGATGCGATCCGAACCGTTTTGTGGTTATTTTATGATAAACTTATAGGAGTGCGCCATTTGCACGCCGTAACGCACCATCCACCGAAAGGGGACTTGATGACCGATCGCGAGACCGCCACCGCTGCCGAACGCAAGCCCGAGGCGAAAGCCGAGCCGAAATCCGCGCTGCGCAAAGAGGGATACCCCGCGTACCTGCAGAATCGCGAGCTTTCCTGGCTGACGTTCAACGAGCGGGTGCTCGATCAGGGCGCCGACCCGTCCGTCCCGCTGCTGGAGCGGTGGAACTTCGTCTCCATCTTCTGGAGCAACCTGCAGGAGTTCTTCATGGTGCGCGTCGGCAGCCTCACCGACCTGTCGCTCGCCAAAAAGGAGATCATCGACTCGAAATCGGGCATGACCCCCGCCGAGCAGATACTCGCCATCCACGACCGCTGCCATGAGCTCTACCCCATCCAGGAGCGCGTCTTCGAGCAGGTGCGCAGCGAGCTCGCCGCGAAGGGCGTGCACCACCTGCGCCCCGAGGATCTCGACGATGAGCAACGCGCCCACCTGCTCACCTACTTCCAGGTGAACGTCGAGCCGTTCCTCTCGCCCCAGATCATCAACTCGCGCCACCCCTTCCCCCACCTGGAGAACGGCGCCTTGTACGTGGTGGTCCGCCTGGACGAGGAAGCCGAGGCGGAGAAGCCCGCCAAGGGGAAGAAGAAGGGCGACAAGGGGGACAAGGCCGAGAAGGGCGCCAAGAACGTGGGCGCCGAAGGCGTGCTGATGGGGCTCATCCCCCTGCCCCGCCAGGCGCAGCGCGTCATCAAGCTGCCCGGCGACGGGTTCCGCTTCATCCTGCTGGAGCACGTGATCGAGATGTTCGCCGACCAGGTGTTCAGCATGTACACGCTCAAGCACACCAACGTGATCTGCGTCACCCGCAACGCCGACCTCGACGCCAACGAGGGCGCCGATGAGGCCGACGAGGACTACCGCGAGCACATGAAGCGCATCCTGAAGCGCCGCGGCCGCCTCGCCCCGGTGCGCCTGGAAAGCGAGCATCCGCTCTCCGACACGATGGGCAAGATGCTGCTGAAGCGCCTGAACCTGAAGGCCCACCAGACCTACGTGACCAGCGTGCCGCTCGATCTGGGCTACACCTGGGGCTTGGGATCGATGGTTTCCAAGGACCTGCGCAACAAGCTCACGCCCGTGCCGTTCACGCCGCAGTGGCCCGCCTCGCTGGAGCGCGGCCGCTCCATCATCGAGCAGGTGAGCGAACGCGAGGTGCTGCTGTCCTACCCCTACGAGAGCATGGACGCGTTCGTGCAGCTTCTGCGCGAGGCCGCGAACGACCCGAAGGTCATCTCCATCAAGATCACGCTGTACCGCCTGGCCAGCCAGTCGCATCTGGCGGAGGCGCTCATCCACGCCGCCGAGAACGGCAAGCAGGTCACCGCGCTGTTCGAGCTGCGCGCCCGCTTCGACGAGAGCAACAACATCGAGTGGTCGCAGCGCTTCGAGGAAGCCGGCTGCAACGTCATCTACGGCTTCCGCGACTTCAAAGTGCACAGCAAGATCTGCTGTATCACGCGCCAAACCGACGACGGGCTGCAGTACATCACGCAGCTGGGCACCGGCAACTACAACGAGAAGACGGCCAAGCTCTACACCGACTTCAGCTTCATCACCACCGACGAGGCGTTCGGCCGCGACGCTACCGACTTCTTCCGCAACATGGCGCTGGAGAACGTCTCCGACGACTACGACATCCTGTGGGTCGCCCCGCTGCAGATCAAGCCCTACATCATCGCCGGCATCGAGAACCAGATCCGGCTGGCGCAGGCGGGCGAGCCGTGCGGGCTGGTGTTCAAGACCAACTCCATCACCGACCGCGGCATCATCGACAAGCTGGCCGAGGCCTCGCAGGCGGGCGTGCCCATCACGCTGCTGGTGCGCGGCATCAGCTGCATCGTGCCCGGCGTGGAGGGCCTCACCGAGAACGTGCGCGTGGTGTCCATCGTCGGGCGCCTGCTCGAGCATAGCCGCATCTACGGCTTCGGCCCGCACGACAGCATGCGCCTGTACCTCTCCAGCGCCGACCTGATGACGCGCAACATGGAGAAGCGCGTCGAGATAGCCTGGCCGGTGCTCAACGACGGCTTGCGCCGCAAGATCGTCGACTACGTCGACACCTGCCTGGCCGACACCGCCAAGCTGCGCGAGCTTCTGCCCAACGGCGACTACACCCCGCTGCGGGCGTTCGCCAAGGAAGGCGAGGAGCCCTTCGACTCGCAGGAGCACCTCATCAGGCAAGCGCAGATCGACCGCGCCGCCGCCGTGAGGTTGGAGGCCGAGCGCGCCTCCAACAAGCGCGGGGGCCAGATGGGCCGCGAGGAGGCCGCCGCCGCGCTGCAGGCCAAGATCGCCGAGGGCGCGGCCGCCGCGGAGGTCCAGGCGAAGATCGACAAGGGCGACGCGGCGCAGGCCGCGGCGCAGGCGGTCGGCGACGCGGCGCAGGCCGTGCGGCCTGCCGATGCCGCGCAGGCGGCCGGGAAGCCGGAGCCCAAGCTGACCATCAAGACCGCGCCGCCCGCCCCCTCCGGCAATCGCAAGGGCGGCATCGGGGGTCTGATCTCGTCGCTTCTGGGCGGCAGGAAGGGCCGCAAGTAGGGGATCCGTCCCACGCGAACGACGGGCGCCCCTTCGGCTTCGATGGCGAGGCCGGAGGGGGCGCTTTCCATTGGGAGGGGGCGCCGGCATGCACCGGGCGTCCCGGCGGTCGCGCGCAGGCGGCGCTTCGCCTGGCGAGGCTAGTCGACGAGGTACTCTTCCAGCAGGTCGTCATCGGAGGGATCGTCCAGCGCCGCCAGACGCGCGCGCGCCGCCCTCATGCGCCGCTTGAGGTCGGATATGCGCTCCTCGATGGCGGGCCTCTCCTTGCGGGAGGCTTCCTTCAGCGCGGCCTCGGCATCGCGGCGCTCGTCGCGCAGGTACGCCAGCTCCTCCTCTAGGTCCTCGCGATCGCGCTCGTGGCGCTGCCGGAACGCCTTCTCCAGCTCGGCGCGGCTGGCTTCCTTCACGTAGCCGAACCGCCCGATGACCTCCTGGGGGAACGCGTCGGGGAACTCCCACATCAGATGCTCGGGGATCCCGTCGAAATCGAGCTGGTCGCAGCCGGCGAACACGTCGCGGCCCATGCTCTCGACGGTCTCGGGGATGCGGACGCGCTTGAGCGACTTGCAGGCGATGAACGCCTCTTTCCCGATGGATTTGACGGAGTCGGGAAGCTCCACCTCCTCCAGCGCGGAGCACGACGAGAACGCGCGGTTCCCGATGGATTCCAAGCTCTCCAGAGGCCCGACGGTGCGCAGCTCGTTGCAGAGCGCGAACACGCGGTTGCCCAGGACGCGCAGCCCGCGCGCCCCCTCCACCCGCTGCAGCTTCCGGCAGCCCATGAACGCCGCATCGGGGAGCTCCCCCAGGCTTTCGGGCAGCGCGACGGAGACGAGCGACCGGCAGTGCTCGAAGGCGCTGGGCTCGATCGACTCCAAGCCTTCGGGGAGATGGACGGCCGAAAGCCTCTTGCAGCCCGCGAACGCGCGCTCGCCGATGGACTTGACGGCGGCGGGCAGGGTCACCTCCACCAGCTCGTCATGGTTGCGCAGCGCCTGCTTGCCCACGCGCGTGCACGATTCGGGAAGGCTGATCCTCTCGACGCCCTCCTCGGCTTCGTAGCCAACCACCTCGACCAGGAACATCGCGCATCCTCCCCCGACTCATCGACCATGGCGCCGTCGGCGGGAACCGCCGCACGGCCGTGCGCATTGTAGCAAACCGCATCGGCCCGGGGCCTCCTCGGACGGCGCCAGCACGGCAAACTTTACCGCGACCTTACGTTGCCCATGCGGTTGCGGATCGAGAGCGCGGCTTTGCGCGGGCGGGAAGGCGGCTTCGCTGCCCGACGCCCCCGCGCAGGGCCTTCGTTGCATCTTTCCCGAAGCGGGACCGCACCGCTCCTGCCCCACCCCGGCAAACGCCCCTCCTTATTATGCCGAGGCCCCCGCTCCGTCGGGGACCCGGGCCGCCGCCGCCGTCCGGTGAAAACCCCTGAAGCGCGCGGGTTTTCCCGCGCGCGCGCCCCCCGCCGCGATGGCCGTAGCGTGGGGGGCGGCGGGCGCCATTCGCCCG
>URRZ01000096.1 GCA_900550385.1 uncultured Coriobacteriaceae bacterium
AAGCCCGCCGTCGCCGAGAGTACTGCGGATGAGTCCGTGGGAGGGTAGGGAGTCGCGCCCATGGAGGATGCTTTTCTGTTTTGGGGAAGCCCGTCGGAGGATCCGGCGGGTTTTTCCATTTCAGGCCATCTCGCCCATGGCGAACTGTTCAGACATGTTAATTCGGGGCAACGGTTCGGAGCTTCCGAAGCCGAAACGCTATAATGCTCGATAACGGGAAATCCCTCATTCCCTTGAATGGAGCGTGGTAGTGTGAGCGAAATGCAGGAAGACCAGGAGATCGTCTCCTCGATAGTGTCGGATCCCTCATTGTTGGACAAGGTCGCCGAAGCCCTTTCGGGCGCTTCCCGCCGAGCCCGTCAGCATGCGGCTGCGATCATGCATGGCGTCGCCGCCGAGAAGCCCGAGTTGCTCCTGCCCTACGATGATGCCCTCATCGATGCGTTGAACAGGCCCGAGGCCCGCACCCGTTGGGAGTGCCTCGACGCTTTGACCATTCTGGTCGATATCGACTCGCGCTCGTGCGACAAGGCCATTCCCGACGCGGAGGGCTCGCTATTCGATGAGGAAAGCGGCCCGGTCCGTCTTGCCGCGCTGCGCTTCCTCTGCAAGATCGGTGCCACTACGGAAAACCGCTCGGAGAAGACCTGGCCTCTCATCGACGAGGCGCTCCAGTGCTATCACGGCGATCTGGAGTTCGGCGACATGCTGGTTGCGGTGGTCGACTACTCCCGCGGCAAGCTGTCCGACCGCGTCAAGTCCGAGCTCGGCGCCCGCGTCTCGTTCGATGCCGCCAACAGCAAGGGTTCGCTTCAGCGCCGTTCGCAGCAGATCCTCGAGAACGTCGGCGCTCCATCGGCCAAACAGGAATAAGATCGCCTCGCTGCGCGTCGGAGCCCGTCGGCCTAGGCGGGCCTTGGCAGCTTGCGCTTTCGTGCTCGACGAGAAGAAAGGCTTTCCCCATGCCCGCTCACACCGTTACGCTCATCCCCGGCGATGGGATAGGGGTCGAGACCTCCGCCGCCATGCAGCGCGTCGTGGCTGCCAGCGGGGCCGACATCGAATGGGAGGTTGCCGAGGCGGGTGCCCGCATGATCGAGGAATGCGGCACGCCGTTGCCGGATTCGACGGTCGAGGCGGTCCGCCGCAACAAGGTCGCCATCAAGGGCCCCATCACGACGCCTGTCGGCACGGGCTTCCGCAGCGTGAACGTCGCCTTGAGGAAGACGTTGGGCCTGTACGTCTGCCTGCGGCCCGTCATCTCCATTCCCGGCGCAGGCGGGCGCTACGAGGGGATGGACCTCGTCATCGTCAGGGAAAACTCCGAAGACCTCTATGCGGGGATCGAGTTCGAGCAGGGCTCCGATGCCGCCGAGCGCCTGATCCGCTTCTGCAAGGACGAAGGCGCCGGCATCATCCGCCCGGATTCGGGGATTTCCATCAAGCCCATCTCCGTCACGGCTTCGCGCAACATCGTCCGCTACGGCTTCAAGTACGCGCTTGCCCAAGGCCGCAGGAAGGTCACGGTGGCGCATAAGGCCAACATCATGAAGCATTCCGACGGGCTGTTCCTGCGAACCGCGCGCGAGGTGGCCCGGGAGTACGAGGGACGCATCGATTACGACGAGCGGATCATCGACGCCTTCTGCATGAACCTCGTGATGGATCCCTCGCAGTTCGACGTCGTGGTGTTCCCCAACCTGTACGGCGACATTGCAAGCGATCTGGCTGCCGGCATGGCGGGCGGGCTGGGCATCGCGCCGGGGGCGAACATCGGCGGCGAGTATGCGGTGTTCGAGGCGGTCCATGGATCGGCGCCGGATATCGCCGGACAGGACAAGGCGAATCCCACGGCGGAGATCCTCTCGGCGGCGATGATGCTCGATCACCTGGGAGAGCAAGCTGCCGCTGCGCGCATCCGCGCGGCGGTGCGCGCGGTGTATGCCGCCGGAGAGCATCTGACGGGGGACATACGGCGGGCGACGGGCGCCGACGCCCCTGCGGCGAGCTGCACCGAGTTCACCGACGCTTTGGTGCGCGAGTTGGCGTCGATTGCGTAGCGGGTCGGGCGCTCACGTAAACTTTTCGATAAACCGGAGCGGCTCGATGCCGCTCCGTTCGTTTCCGTGGTAGAACCATGCGGGAAGGTTCATGGTGGCGCGAACGAAGACGCGCCGACGAGCGAGAGGGGTATCTTTCCATGGCTTGGAGTCAGGATCGTTCGCAAGGGCGCTTTGCCGGCACTCTGGAGGCGGGTGGGAAGACCTACGCCTATTTCCCCGTCGCCTCGATGGACCCGCAACGGCGCCTTCCGTATTCCCTGACCGTGCTGCTCGAGAACGCGCTGCGCTGCGCTTCGAGCGACGAAGAGGCGGAAGCGTATGCCCGGCGCATCATCGACGCGGGGAAGAGCGGGCAAGTCGGCCGCGAGATCGAGTTCATGCCCGCGCGCGTCCTGTTCCAGGATTTCACCGGGGTCCCCGTGTTCGTCGACTTCGCCGCGATGCGCGAGGCCTGCCTGTCGCTTGGCGGCGATCCGAGGAAGATCAACCCGCAAATTCCCTGCGATCTGGTGATCGACCATTCCGTCATCGCCGATTCGGCGGGATGCGCGAGCGCTTTGGAGCGCAACCAAGAGAAGGAGTACCATCGCAACCGGGAGCGCTACGAGTTCCTCCGCTGGGCGCAAGGGTCGTTCGAGAACGTGAGGATCGTCCCGCCCGGCGCGGGCATCTGCCACCAGCTGAACATCGAGAACCTGGCTTCGGTCGTCTTCGCCAAAGACGGGATCGCCGGCGAAACGGGCGGGGCTGCCCCCGGCGAGGGCCTGCCCCTGGCGTATTTCGACACGGTGGTGGGCACCGACAGCCACACCCCCACGGCGAACGGCATCGGCGTGCTGGGATGGGGCGTCGGCGGCATCGAGGCGGAGGCGGCGGCGCTGGGGCAGCCCATCACCACGCTTGTCCCGCCGGTCATAGGGATCAGGGTCGTCGGAAGCCTCTCCGAGGGCGTGTCCGCCATGGACGTGGCCCTGTCGTTCGCGGAGGCGCTGCGCAAGAAGAACGTGGTGCGCTATTTCGTGGAATGCTTCGGCCCGGGGATCGAATCGCTCACCCCCACCATGAGGGCCTGCATCGCCAACATGACGCCCGAATACGGCTGCACCTGCACGCTGTTCCCCGTCGACGCGCAGACGTGCGATTACCTGCGCGTGACGGGAAGGACCGAGGAGCAATGCGCTTTGGTGGAAGCGTACGCGAAGGCGCAGGGCCTATGGCTCGACCCTGCCGCCCCCGAGCGCCATTACTCGGAGGTGATCGAGTTCGACTTGAGCGCGGTGAAGCGTTCCATCGCCGGGCCGTCCCGCCCTCACGACCGCATCGACCTCGCCGCGGCGCGCGACCGCTTCCACGAAGTGTGCGCCGAGCGCGGGCTGGATCTTTCGAAGCGCGTGACGGTCGACCTTCCCCAGGGCGCCTGCGAGATAGGGCATGGGGCCCTTGCCATCGCCGCGGTGACCAGCTGCACCACGGCGACCGATCCCGCAATGATGCTGAGGGCGGGCCTGATCGCCCGCAACGCCGCGGCGAAGGGGCTGCGCCCGCGGCCGTGGGTGAAGTGCGTGCTGGCGCCGGGCAGCAAGGCGACGGCGCTGCTGCTCGAACGCGCGGGCCTTGCAGACGGGCTCCAGCAGCTGGGCTTCTACAACTGCGGCTTCGGCTGCATGAGCTGCATCGGCAATTCGGGGCCCGTCCTGCCGGGCGTCCACGACGTCGCCGGGCAGGTGGAGCTTGCCAGCGTGCTCTCGGGCAACCGCAACTTCGCGGGACGCATCTCGCCGGATGTCTCCCAGAACTACCTCGCCGCGCCCGCGGTGGTGATCGCCTACGCGCTTGCCGGCACCATGGATGTGGATTTGGAAAACGATGCGCTGGGCATCGGGGCAGACGGCGCCCCCGTCCATCTGGCGGATATCTGGCCGGACGAGGGCGAGGTGGCGGATCTGACGGCGCGGTTCGTGGACGCCTCGCTCTACCGCGAGGGCTCCGCAGGGTTGTTCGACGGCGATGGGCGATGGCGCGCCCTCGGCGGCGATCCGAGCGACACGTTCGCGTGGGACGAGGGGTCGACTTATGTCCGGCGTCCGCCGTACTTCGACGGCATGGCGCGCGAGGCGCAGGGCCGGGCTCCCATCGAGGACGCCCGCATCTTGGCGTATCTGGGCGACTTCATCACCACCGACCATATATCCCCCGCAGGCAGCATCGCCCCCGACTCGCCGGCCGCCCGGTATCTGGAGGAGCGCGGGGTCGCGCCCGCCGATTTCAACACCTACGGCGCACGCCGCGGCAACCACGAGGTGATGATGCGCGGCACGTTCGCCAACGTGAAGCTGGAGAACAAGCTGGCGGAAGGCCGTGTGGGAGGATGGACGCGCAACTTCCTGGACGGCGCGATCGAGCCGGTGTTCGACGCCTCGCGGGCGTATGCGCGGGAGGGTATCGGCCAGGTGATCCTCGCCGGCGACATGTACGGCAGCGGCTCGTCGCGCGACTGGGCGGCGAAAGGCCCCATGCTCCTGGGCGTGCGCGCCGTCATCGCGAACGGCTACGAGCGCATCCACCTGTCCAACCTCATCGGCATGGGCGTCCTCCCGTTGCAGCCGATCGGCACGGTCGAATCGCTCGGACTGGATGGATCCGAACTGATCAGCGTCGACCCCATCGACTTCTCGAACGGGATGCCCGAGCCCGGCATCGTCAACGTGCGCGCGCGGAAAGCCGACGGATCGGCGAGGGAGTTCAAGGCGACCGTCCTCGTCAGCACGCCCACCGAGGGGCGCTATTACGCCAACGGCGGGATCCTGCCCTACGTTCTGCGCCAGCTCGTCGGCTAGCGTCGGCGGCGGCTCGCCCGTCACGTGCAGCCCTCCGGCGAAGCCGGCTCGCGTCGGCTTCGCCGGAGGGCGACGGCGGCTTTCCGCATGCGAAAGTAACGGTATGGTCGCGCGGCGGCGAGCCGGTGGGGTTTTTCATGTATAGTGATGTACGTTGGGCTTTCCTGCCCCTATGGTTCGGGCGCCCGCGCGCCCTTGGAGTTTTCAGGAGAATGACGTGAGGCAAAAATCTGGTTTGGACGAATTGCTCGAGGCGCTGAAGCAATCCGGCATGGATGTTTCCTTCGGCGGCGGCACCGGATCTTCGGGGTCCGCCGGCTCGGGATCCGGCGATTCCGATTCCGATTCCGACGGCGCGAGCACGGGCGGCGGATCCCGCAGGGGAGGCTTCGGCGGGTTCGGGGGCTTCGGCGGGGGGTCCGGGTCCGACGGCTCGAACCCGTTCGCGGACCTGAACGTCCCCCATTTCAGCAAGAAGGGCATCGTGGCGCTGGTCATCGTTGCGCTTCTGGTGGTGGCGGGGGCGTATTGGTGGTTCCATCCGCCCATCAACATCCACAGCACCGACACGTGGGGCTTCATCGCCATCGTCATGATCGTGCTGTTCCTGGTCCTTCGCACGCTTTCGCGCAGCTACGCCTCCGGCACCGAGAAGCGCGACAAGAACGAAGGCAAGGCGAAGACGTTCAAGACGCTCTCCTTCGTCCCGGTGGCGGTCGTGGTGGTGGGCCTGCTGGGCGGCGTGGCATCGCTTTCCCTGTTCCCGGGCAACGCGGCGAAGTACGCGACGGTTTTGGAGACCACCACCGAGGACTTTGCCAGCGACATCCCCGAGGTCGACTACTCGCAGATCCCGGTCATCGACCGCGACTCGGCCATCCTGCTGGGCGATCGCGAGATGGGCTCCATCCCCGAGTACGTCAGCCAGTTCGAGATCTCGACCATCTACAGCCAGATCAACTACCAGGACGCGCCGGTGCGCGTGAGTCCGCTGGTGTATGCGGACCTGTTCAAGTGGTTCACCAACCGCGAGGCCGGCATCCCGGCGTATTCGCTGGTGAACATGACCACGCAGGACGCCGAGATCGTGCGTTTGGACGACAGCCCCATCTACTATTCCGAGTCCGAGCCGCTGGCGCGCAACATCGACCGCTACGTGCAGCTGAAGTACCCCTTCTACATGTTCGACGAGAAGTCGTTCGAGATCGACGATGACGGCCACCCGTGGTGGATCTGCCCGGTGCAGACGCGTACCATCGGCCTGTTCGGCGGCACCGACATCGAACGCGTGGTGATGGTGGACGCCACCACCGGCGAGTGCACCGATCTGGCCATCGAGGACGTTCCCCAGTGGGTCGACCATGCCTATCCCACCGACCTGCTGATCGAGCAGTACAACTGGTCGGGCGCCTACAAGGATGGCTGGCTGAACAGCTGGCTGGGCCAGTCGGGCGTCGTGCAGACCACGCCGGGCACCGACGGCATGCCCGGGTACAACTACATCGCCAAGGATGACGACGTGTGGGTGTACACCGGCGTGACGTCCGCGACCGCCGACAGCTCGATCGTGGGCTTCGTGCTGATCAACCAGCGCACCGCCGAGTCGCACTTCTACTCGGTGTCGGGTGCCACGGAGGCTTCGGCGATGGAGTCCGCCGAGGGCCAGGTGCAGAACCTGCGCTACCAGGCCACGTTCCCGCTGCTGATCAACGTGGGCGGGCAGCCCACCTACTTCATGGCGTTGAAGGATAACGCCGGGCTGGTGAAGCAGTTCGCGATGCTGGATATCCAGCGCTACCAGAACGTCGCGGTGGGCGACACCGTGGCGGGCTGCCAGGAAGCCTACGAGGCGCTGCTCGCGACCAACGGCGTGCAGCTCGAGGGATCGGCGGTGGACAGCATCGGCGTGAAGACGGCGACAGGCACCATCGTGCGCATCACCGACGCGGTCATGGACGGCAGCACGCACTTCTACGTGCAGCTCGACGGCAGCGGCGAGATGTACGACTTCGCGCTTCCCAACATGCTGGGCATCGTTTCGTATCAGGTTGGCGACGAGATCACCTTCACGTACGTGGAGGGCGATCCGGTGTCGACCGCCCAGTCGATCGGCGGCGAGGAGACGACGCAGGACGAGCCGGCGGCGGATGCTGCTTCCGAGGAGGCGGCCGCTGCGGCAGAGCCTGTCGCGGACGAGGCCGAGCAGGCCGCCTAGCTGATGACAGCGTCTCCGGCCTGGGGAGTTCCAGGCCGGAGGCGTGATGAGAAAAGGGGACGGAGGTTTTTTCGGCTCTTCGGTGGTTTCTGTGGGAGAGATTCCGGCATAGGCCCAGCTCAGCGGGCGAAAACAACGATCTGG
>URRZ01000097.1 GCA_900550385.1 uncultured Coriobacteriaceae bacterium
TCCCTGAAGGGAGGAGGTACGAAAAAGGATTTCATCGGCTTCGCCGTCGTGTCAACTCCTCTTTTCCCCCTGAAGGGAGAGGTCTCAAAACACAAAGGAATTTTTGATGAAGTGAAGCCGGGACAAAACCGCGTATCCGGTGCCCGGCATCAGCCGTTTTCCGCGGCGGAGGCGGGAATGCATGTCCGGTTTACAGCGGGAGGATTCGGAAGTATTGTCACAGGCGACGGCCCTCCTCCCGCAATCGGAGAAAGACGGTCGTCGGACAGAGCCGACGCCCGGACGCGGCCGTCCCTTCCATCTTTTTCTCACGCCGATGCGCCCTTCCGGGTTCCTCCCCGGTGTGCCGCGTCCTTCCGGGACGCGCCGGAGTTCCCTCCCCTTTCCGCCTGCCCGACGGCCTTCTTCCGTCTGTCCGCACACTTTTCCCTTCGGAACGCTCCATGCGCATCCTGTTCATCCATCGCGACTTCCCGGGCATTTTCCGCCCCCTGGCGCAATGCTTCGGGTCCATGCCCGATACCACCACGCTCTTTCTGTCCGAACGGGGAGGAAAGAGTCTGAAACTTCCCGGCGTGCGCCGTCTGCGCATCGCCCCGACCGATCTTCCCGCCGCAGATGCGGGAGACGCGGGAGAAAGCATCATGAGCGTTGTTCTGCGGCGCGGCACGCGGGCGGCCAACGCCATGCTCCGGCTGCGCAGGGACGGTTTCAGCCCCGATATCGTCTATTATCCGGCGGACGGCGGATACGGCTTCTACGCCCGCGATCTTTTTCCGGATGCCCTGCACGCCGTTCGGGCAGACTGGTTCAGCACGCAGGGGGAAAGCCATCTTTTCTTCACCCGCGGCGCGGCGCCTCCTCCCGCGGGCCTGGGCCCCCGCCCGGGGCGCCGGGCCGCGGCGCCCAACCGCCCCCCGGAACTCCCTTATTCCTCCATGCCGATGCGCAGGGCCTGCTTGTTCAGCTCGAGCATCTGGGCCTTGCTGGCGGGCACGCACTTCTCCATCGCCTTGAAGAGGGTCTCCTCCTCGCAGAAGCGGGTCTCGGCCCACAGGCGGCCGGCGCAGATGATGTTGGCGAGCTGCTTGAACCCGGCATCCTCGGCCATCTGCGTCGCGGGGATCTCGATGACCTTCGCCTGCGGCGCGTCGGGGACGGTGCCGATCAGCGTCATGTCCGCCACGACCACGCCGCCGTCGGTGACGACGGGCGCGAACTTGTCGATGGAGGGCTGGTTCATCGCGATCAGCGCGTCGGGCGCGAGCACCAGCGGGCTGCCGATGGGCTCGTCGGACAGGCACACGCTGCAGTTCGCCGTGCCGCCGCGCATCTCGGGGCCGTAGGAGGGCAGCCAGGATACCTGGCGATCCTCGATGAGGCCGGCGTACGCGATCAGCTTGCCGGCGAACAGCAGGCCCTGCCCGCCGAAGCCGGCCAGCACCACGTTCAACGTCTTGCTCATCGGTCGCCCCCTTCCTTCTCGGGATGGGCGATGGGGCACGCGGCGGAGCGGGCGGCCGCGGCCTCGGCGGCGTTGGCGTACCCATCGGCCACGACGTCCTTGTACACGCCCAGCGGATAGTACGGAAGCATGTTCTCGCGCATCCACGCGAACGCCTGCTGCGGGGTCATGCCCCAGTTGGTCGGGCACGTCGCCACGACCTCGACGAGCGAGTAGCCCAGCCCGTCGCGCTGCGTCTCGAACGCCTTCTTGATGGCCTTCTTCGCCTTGCGCACGTTCTTGGGGCTGTCGACGGTGACGCGCTCCAAGTACGCGACGCCGTCGAGGGAGCTCAGAAGCTCGCACACGCGGATCGGGTAGCCCGCCGTGTCGACGTCGCGACCGTAGGGGCTCGTCTGCGTCACCTGGTTCGGCAGGCTGGTGGGGGCCATCTGCCCACCGGTCATGCCGTAGATGGCGTTGTTGATGAAGATGATGGTGATGTTCTCGCCGCGCGTGGCCGCATGCACCGTCTCGGCCATGCCGATGCTGGCAAGGTCTCCGTCGCCCTGGTAGGCGAACACGATGTTCTCCGGGTGAACGCGCTTGACGCCGGTCGCAACCGCGGGGGCGCGGCCGTGCGCGGCCTCGATCATGTCGCAGCCGAAGAAGTTGTACGCCATGACCGAGCAACCGACCGGCGCGATGCCGACGGTGTCGCCCTCGATGCCCAGCTCGTCAATGACTTCCGCCACCAGGCGGTTGACGATGCCGTGCGTGCAGCCGGGGCAGTAGTTGGTCACCACGGGCAGAAGCGCATGGGGGCGCTCGAACACGACCTTCTCCTCTTTCCGATCAGCCATGCCTACTCCCCTCCTTTCGCGGAATCGATGGACGCGGCCATCTCGCGGATCTTGCCCAGCACCTCGTCGGGCGTGGGGATGACGCCGCCGGTGCGTCCGTAGAACTCGACCGGATGGGCGCCGTTCACGGCCAAGCGGACGTCGTCGACCATCTGGCCCATGCTCATCTCGACGGACAGGTAGGCCTTCGCGGTCGGGATGGTCGCCTTGATGGCGTCCTCGGGGAACGGCCACAGCGTGATGGGGCGGATCAAGCCGGCCTTGATGCCCTCGTCGCGCGCCGCGCGCACGGCGGAGCGGCAGATGCGGCTCGTGGCGCCGAAGGCGACGAGCACGATCTCGGCATCCTCGGTGAGCAGCGTCTCGGCGCGTTGCTCGTCGGAGCGGATCTGCTCGTAGCGCTCGAAGCGCTCGATGTTCAGCTTCTCCAGATCCTCGGCCGTCAGGTACAGCGAGTTGGTGATGTTGTGCGGGCGCTTGCCCTTATGGCCGTCGGTCGCCCACGGCTTGGCGGGCAGATCCTCCGGGGCGATGGCCTCGGGGAGCACGACGGGCTCCATCATCTGGCCGAGCATGCCGTCGGCGAGGATCATGACCGGCGTGCGGTAGCGGTCGGCCACATCGAACGCGTCGAAGATCGAGTCGGCCATCTCCTGCACCGTCGCGGGGGCGAACACGACCAGGCGATGGTCGCCATGCCCCATGGCGCGCGTGGCCTGCCAGTAGTCGGACTGGGACGGCTGGATGCCGCCGAGGCCCGGGCCGCCGCGCTGCACGTTGATGATGACGCCGGGAAGGTCGCAGCCCGACATGTAGGACACGCCCTCGCCCTTGAGCGAAACGCCCGGGCTGGAGGACGACGTCATCGCGCGCGCCCCGGCGGAGGCGGCGCCGTAGACCATGTTGATGGCCGCGATCTCGCTTTCGGCCTGCAGGTAGGTGCCACCCACCTTGGGCATGCGCTTGGCCATGTAGGCGGCAAGCTCGGTCTGCGGCGTGATCGGGTACCCGAAGAAGAAGCGGCATCCCGCACGGATGGCGCTCTCCGCAAGAGCCTCGTTGCCCTTCATCAAAACTTTCTCTGCCATTTCATCTACCTCATTACCGTGATTGCCACGTCCGGACACATCGTCGCGCACGAGCAGCAGCCCGTGCAGCGCTCCTCATCCACGCATCGCGCGGGATGGTAGCCCTTGGCCGTGATGACGTCGTGGTCAAGCTCGATGATGCCCACCGGGCACGCATCGACGCACAGGCCGCAGCCCTTGCAGAAGCCGTCGTCTACGCTGATCCTCGCCATAATCGCCTTCTCTCGTCCTATCTTGGCGCCGCACCGTTTCGGCAGCGGACGCTGTTGCCTATTCCCATGGAGCCACTACGTATAATCCCATACCGTACAGCGGAACGCCGTCGAGCATCCGTCGAATGCGGGGGCTTTCCCGGTCGGCGATGCCCCGATCGAGGCCCTCCGGCATGGTGACGAACAGCAGCGGCAGCCCCGCCTCCTCGGCGCACGATCGGGCGAAGGGAATGCCCTCCGCGATCGTGTCGAGCGTCGTGTCGGCCTTGAGGTGCGTGTTGCCGACCACCGCCGTGGCCTTCAGATGGCTCGCCTCCTCGATCTCCCCGAGGAAGGCCGCCGCCTCCTCGGGCGTGTGGTCGAAGCCGCGCTGGCGGTTGACCACGTAGAGCATCTCGTAGCCCGCGGCCTTGACGGCGGCGCTGAAACGCCCGAGCACGGTGGCGCCCGAGTCGTCCCCGCCCGCATCGATGATCAGCAGGCGCGGCCTCCCATCGGCCCCGGCATCCTGCGAAGCCCACTCGATTGCCCCGACCGTCTCGTTGGTGATGCTCGGCCCGTCCACGTTGGAGCGCGCGTACACCGGCTCGATGAGCCTCACGCCCGCCCCGTCGAGCGTCGGCTTGTAATCGCTCGAGCGGAAATACGGGTTGACCACGTCCATGTCCGACAGCACGACGTCGTAGCCGGCGCGCGCGGCATCGATCGCGAGGCTCACCGACAGGCTCGTCTTGCCCACGCCGTAATGCCCGCAGACGATGGTCACCGGGGCGAGGAGCCCCGCGATGCCGTCGAAGCCGACCGAAAGGCTCTGTCCATCGGCCGCCTCCACTAGATCAGGCCCTCCGGAACCTCGCGTTCCTTGCGCTCGTCCGCCTCGCGGATGGCGGCGCGGCGGATCTTGCCGTTGACCGTCTTGGGAAGCGCATCGACGTACTCGATGATGCGCGGGTACTTGTAGGGCGCCGTGCGGTGCTTCACCCAATGCTGCAGCTCCTCGGTGAGCACGTCGCTGCCGTGGAAGCCCTCCGCCAGCACGACCGTCGCCTTGACGGCAAGGCCGCGCACCGGATCCGGCACGCCCGTCACCGCGCACTCGCGCACGGCGTCGTGCTCCAGCAGGGCGCTTTCCACCTCGAAGGGACCGATGCGGTAGCCGCTCGACTTGATGACGTCGTCGTTGCGGCCCACATACCAGTAGTAGCCGTCCTCGTCGCGCCATGCGGTGTCGCCGGTGTGGTACCAGCCGTCGTGGATGGCCGCGGCCGTCTTCGCCTCGTCGCGGTAGTACTCCATCATGATGCCCGCCATCTTCTCGCGGACATCGACGCACACCTCGCCGGTCTCGCCCTTGTCGCAGGGCGTGCCGTCGGGGCGCAGGATCTCGATATGGTAGAGCGGCACGGGTTTGCCCATCGAGCCGGGCTTGGGCGTGCTGCCCTTCAGGTTGGCGATCGTGAGCGGCGTCTCGGTCTGGCCGAAGCCCTCGAAGATCGTCAGCCCCGTGTGCTCCTTCCAGAACGCGAACAGGTCGGGGTTGAGCGCCTCGCCGGCCGTCGTCGAGTATTTCAGCGACGAGAGGTCGTAGCGGTCGATATTCTCCTGCATCATCATGCGGTACATCGTCGGCGGGCAGCACAGCGTGGTGATGCGGTACTTGCCGATGAGCGAGAGGATCTCGGAGGGATGGAACCGGTCGAAGTCGTAGGTGAACACGCCGGCTTCCATCAGCCACTGGCCGTAGTACTTGCCCCACACGGCCTTGCCCCAGCCCGTGTCGGCGATCGTGAAGTGCAGGCCCTCGGGGTCGACGTTGTGCCAGTGCTTGGCCGTGACCAGGTGCGCGATGGCGTACTCGGAATCGTGCAGCACCATCTTGGGGTTGCCGGACGTGCCCGACGAGAAGTACATGAGCATCGGGTCGCGCGCAAGGGTCGCGCGCCTAGCGAAGTTTTCATCCGTCTCCCTGACGGCCGTGTTGAAATCGAGCCATCCGGCGCGCTCGATGCCGGCCGCGCAGATGCCCTCCGGGCCGGAGAGCGCAGGGCCTATGAGCTCACCTTCGGGCAGGATCGGCTTGTTGTCGGCATCGACGGGGGTGAGCCCGCCGCCCGCGCCGTTGACGAGGATCTTCGTCTCAACCGAGGGGCACGTGCCCGCGACGTTGTCGACGATGCCGGCGATATCGCCCACCGACGTGCACACGATCGCCTTGATGGACGCCCCGTTCAGGCGGTATTCCAGATCGTGCTCCTTCAGCATGAAGGTGGCGGGCACCATGACGGCGCCGAGCTTGGCCAAGGCGGTGGCCACGAACCAGAACTGGTAGTGGCGGCGCAGGATGACCATCACCATGTCGCCCTTGCCGATGCCCTGCGCGGCGAAGAAATTGGCCGTCTTGTCGGACCAGCGCTTCATGTCGCCGAACGTGAAGTCGTGCTCCTCCCCTTCGGGGTTGCACCACACCATGGCGCGGCGATCGGGATCGTTGACGGCGATGTCGTCGACGACGTCGTAGCCGAAGTTGAAGTCCTCCGGGCAGTTCACCTTGAAGGATGCGAGCTGGCCGTCCTCGGCGTAGCTCTCTTCGACGAAGCGCAGATTGATGTTTCTCATTTGATCAGGTTCCTTTGCTGAAGGGGCGCGGCGCGCCCGGACGGTCGGATTCGAGTTGATGGGGCGTTTGCCCATCCCCACAGCATCGGCTCGGGGAAACGGAGCGGCAAACGCCTAGATAATCGAATCCGCCTGGGGCTTCAGCACCACGGCCAAGAACACGCACGGCTCGCCGCCGATGGCGATCATGCCGTGCCCGCGGCCGGAATCGTACATGAGGCAATCGCCCGGGCCGAGCTCCTCCACGTGGTCCTCGTAGGCGAAGCGCATCCTGCCGGAGATGATGAAGTCGAGCTCCTGGCCGGTGTGGTAGGAAAGGTGGATGGGCTTATCCTGCTCCTCCTCCAGGTAAGGCGCCGTGACGACAAACGGTTCGGCGAGCTTGTCCTTGAGGCGCGCGGCCTTGTGCAGGTATTCAAAGCCGGCACGGCGCTTGATGGACAGCCCCTCGCCTGCACGGGTGAGCGTGTAGCCGGATAGATGGGGGTTCTCCCCCGTCAGGATCTCGATGACGTCGACGCCTAGCTTCTTCGCGCACTTGTAGAGGAACGTGAACGACAGATCCTGGTCGCCGGATTCCTGGGCGGCGTATTCGGCAAGGCTGCGCCCCGTGGCGTCGGCCATCTCCTGCTGGGTGATATCCATATCCTCGCGCAGCGCCCGGATGCGCCCTGCAACTTCTTTGATGTTCGGCTCCATGAACGCATTCCTCCTTCGATTCGATGGGACGGCCGCCGCCGTGCAGCGTTCTCAATCGGGACGATCGCGATCCCGTCAGCGTGCCGCATCGGGCGCGACACCGGAAAGCAAGCGATCGAGCCTGTTCATTCTAGCGCAACGGATTCGGGGGAGCGCCTCCTCCGGATCGATACGGCGGATCGTAACACGCAAGAAACAATGACCGCGTGCCCCTGCGCGAGAAGCATCCCGAAAAAAATGGCTCTTCGGTGGTTTCTGTGGGAGAGATTCCGGCATAGGCCCAGCTCAGCGGGCGAAAACAACGATCTGGAACT
>URRZ01000098.1 GCA_900550385.1 uncultured Coriobacteriaceae bacterium
AACTAATGGCGGAAGTGGCGATGGCCGGTGAACACCATGGCGATGCCGTGCTCGTCGCACGCCTGGATGCTCTCGTCGTCGCGGATGGAGCCGCCGGGCTGGATGATGGCGGTCACACCGTAGCTCGCCAGCGTGTCGATGTTGTCGCGGAACGGGAAGAACGCATCCGATGCCGCCACCAGGCCCTCGGCCGGCACGCCCATGCGCTCGCACGCCTCATGCGCGCGCCTGCAGGCAAGCTCCGCGGAGTCGACGCGGTTGGGCTGGCCGGGTCCCATGCCGATGCCGGCGTGGCCCTTCGACACCAGGATGGCGTTGGACTTGACGCCCTTGCACACGCGCCATGCGAACAGCAGCTCGTGCATCTCCTCGTCGGTGGGCTTGCGCTTGGTGGGCACCGTGAAGTCGGCGGGCTTCTCGGTCACGCGGTCGACGTTCTGCACCAGCATGCCGCCGTCGACGCTGCGGAACTCCACCGCCACGGGCGCGTCCACGCCGCCGGTGCGCAGCACACGCACGTTCTTCTTCTGCTGCAGCAGGTCGAGGGCGCCCTGCTCGTAGCCGGGGGCGATGACGACCTCGATGAACTGCTTGTTCTCGTTGATGTGCTCCACCATCTCCTGGGACACCTCGACGTTGGCCGCGATGATGCCGCCGAAGGCGCTCTTCGGGTCGCACGCGAAGGCCTTGTCGTAGGCCTCGGCGACCGTGGCAGCCACGGCCGAGCCGCAGGGGTTCTGGTGCTTCAGGATCACCACGGCGGGCTCGTCGAACTCGCGCACGAGCGCCCAGCAGGCGTCGGTGTCCAGCAGGTTGTTGTAGGAGAGCTCCTTGCCGTTGAGCTGCTCGGCGTTCACCAGGCTATGCGGCTGGGCGAACTCGTCCAGGCGGTAGAACGCCGCCTTCTGGTGCGGGTTCTCACCGTAGCGCAGGCCCTGCTGCTTGGCCAGGTGCAGGTCCACCGCGTCGGGCATCTCGTTGGGCAGGCCGGCCCCCTCATCCAGCTGCTTCTCCAGCCAGCGGGCGATGGCGCCGTCGTAGGCGTTGGTGGTCTGGAACACGCGCAGCGCCAGTTTGCGGCGGGTCTCCAGCGTGGTGGCGCCGTCGTTGGCGCGCATCTCCTCGAGGATGGCGTCGTAGCTGGCGGGGTCAGTGACCACGGCCACCGACGCATGGTTCTTAGCCGCCGAGCGCAGCATGGACGGGCCGCCGATGTCGATGTTCTCGATGCAGGTGTCGAAATCGGCGCCGCCGGCGACCGTCTTCTCGAAGGCGTAGAGGTTCACCACCACCATGTCGATCATCTGGATGCCGTGCTCGGCAGCCTCCGCCATGTGCTGGGGGTTGTCGCGCT
The DNA here is from genome assembly GCA_900550385.1 of uncultured Coriobacteriaceae bacterium. Lineage (GTDB taxonomy): Bacteria > Actinomycetota > Coriobacteriia > Coriobacteriales > Eggerthellaceae > Aphodovivens. The sequence continues at coordinate 1,355 of URRZ01000098.1, forward strand.
TGGCAAGCAGGCCGCCGTGCACCAGGGGGTGCAGGGTCTTCACGCGGCCGTCCATCATCTCGGGGAACTTCGTCACCTCGTCGATGGGGGTCACCGGCACACCGCCCTCGGCGATGGCGCGGGCGGTGCCGCCCGTGGAGATGATCTCGGCGCCGAATTCGTCGTGCAGCGCACGCGCGAACTCCACCACGCCCGTCTTGTCGGTGACGGACATCAGGACGCGCTTGACTTTGGGATTGTCCATGCTGAACCTCGCTTCCTCGCCTGCGTATACGCATCGATTAAGCATACCAGTTCAGGGACACAAAAGCGCCCGCGCCGCCACCGACAGCACGAAAACACCCGCAGGGGGCGGAAATGCCGCGCCCGACCACGATCGGCTAGCGGGGGGCCCCCGCCCCCAAAAAAAGACCAGCCCCACCCCCGCGCCGGGGTTGTTGGGGGTGGGGCGGCCGGGGCCCCCCCCCGGCGCCCCCGCCCCCCCCCCCCCCCCCCCCCCCCCCCCCCCCCCCCCGCCCTTTTGTGGGGGCCCTGGGCCCCCGCCTTTCCACTGCAGCTCGCGACGAGGAACCGGGCTATCCCCTGCCCAGGCTCGCCTCGTGCTTGGCGCGCGCCTCGGCGCTGTAGTTCTGGCGGTAGCGCACGTCCACCAGCTCCGCCACGATGGCGATGGCCAGCTCGGCGGGGGTCTTCGCCCCGAACTTCAGGCCGATGGGCCGCTTGACGCGCTCCCAGTCCGCCTCGCTGCCGCCCTTCGCCAGCACCAGATCGTGCACGGTGTCGTTCTTCCCCTTGCAGCCCATCATGCCCACGTAGTGGGCGCCGTGGCGCGTGCCCCACACGCAGCCCTCGGGGTCGAACATGTGCCCACGCGTCAGCACGCACACGTAGTCGGCGGGATCGCATGCAAGGTCGAACAGGCCGTGGAAGTCGCCGCCCGCAAGCAGGATCCGATGCGCGTCCGGAAAGCGCCCCTCGTTCAGGTAGGCGGGGTCGTAGTCGACGACGGTCACCTGGAACCCCACGTGCGCCGCCAGCGCGCTCACCTCGCTGGCCACGTCGGATGCGCCCAGCAGCCACACGCGCACCGCGTCGAACAGCGGGACGGACAGCCAGGTGAGCCCCTCGAACTGCTCGTTGTGCATGCTGGGGCCGCGCGTGACGTCCTTCATCTGGAACTTGTCGCGATCGGAGTACGCGCGCGATGCCACGATCTCCTTGGCATCGTTGCAGAAGAACGCCAGCGGCTCGCCGTCGGCGGAACCGGTCTCGCCGTATTTCTTCGTGACCTCGTTGTCGGTGTTGCGACGGGCCTCGTCGGCATCGTAGACCACCTTGAAGCCCAGCCATGCCAGATCGCCCTCGTCCATGGCGCGCAGCGCCCGCTCGAAAGTGGGGGCGTCGGCCTCGGTGAGGCTTTCCGCGATGACCTGCAGATACGACGGATCGACATGCTCGTTGCCCGCGAGCGCCTCCGCGGAGAAGCACGGGAAGTCCTCCGCCGAGAGGGCCGGTGCGCGCCCCGCGCGCAAATCGGCGACGATCGCCTCGAGCGTTTCCCTGTTCATCGATTGGCACATCCTTTCAAACGTTCCCGCCGGGCGGCCGCCCCCCCGCCCGGCCCCCCCCCCCCGGCCCGCAGGTTCGGGGCTTTCGCAGAAGGGGCCCGCTAGGAGATCGAAACTTTGCGGGCGGCGCCGACCGACACGCGGCCTTCGGCGATCAGGCGCAGCACGCGCGGGTACAGCACGTGCTCCACCGCGTGGATGGCCTCTTCCAGCTGGTCGACCGTCCAGCCCTCCTCCACGCGCACCGGCTCCTGCGCCACGATGGGGCCCTTGTCGTAGTCCTCGTTGGCGAAGTGCACGGTGACGCCGGTCACCTTCACGCCCGCGTCGAAGGCGTCCTGGATGGCGTGCGCGCCCTTGAACGAGGGCAGCAGCGCCGGATGCAGGTTCAGCACGCGATCGGGGAACGCGTCCAGCATCACCGGCGTGACCTTGCGCATGTAGCCCGCCATCACGACGTATTCGGCGCCCGCCTCGCGCAGCGCCTCGACGATCTGCGCGTCGGCCGCCTCGACGTCGGCGTATTTCTCGCGGTTCATCACGAGGACGGGGATGCCCGCCTTCCGGGCGCGTTCGATGCCGTAGGCGTCGGGGCGTGACGACACCACCTTCACGATGTCCACCGGCAGCCCGTCGTCGCGGACGGCGTCGATGATCGCCTGCAGGTTGGTGCCGCTTCCCGAAAGCAGCACGCCGATCTTCAGAGGTTCGGCCATGGGGCGTCCTTTCTCCCGAGCGTTCCTGCCCGTATTGTATCGGTTCCGCGCGCCCCTGCGCCCTTCATCCTCGCATCAGGCGAAAACCCCGCGCCTGCGGACGCAGGCATTTCGAGATGGCAGAGCTCCCTTTTCCGAACGCCCTTCCTGCCTGACATGGGACGGCATGGGACGGCACGGCGGCGATCAGATAGCCTCCTCGCTCCAATCCTGGAGGGAGAGGCCCGCCACCCGTTTGAACTCCCGAACGTTCGCCGTCACCAGGATCGCGCCATGCGCGCGCGCCGTCGCGGCGATGAGCAGGTCGTTGGGGCCTATCGGGCAGCCGCGCGATTCCAGATCCGCCCGGATGAGCGCATATTCGCGGGCGCACGCCCCGTCGAAGGGAACGGTCTCGAAAGGCAGCAGGAACTGCTCCACCGTTCGGCGGACCTTGTCCGGCCGCGCGCTCTTCAACGCGCCGAGACGCAGCTCCGCTTCGACGACCGCGGGGATCTTGACCAGCCGGGGGTCGGTATTCTTCAGCAGATCGTAGCCGAGGGGAAGCCTGCCGCGCATGAAGTCGATGCAGGCATTGGTATCGAGATGGTACACGGCTCCCCCTAGAAGGATCGGCGCGGGGCATCGAGGTTCCAGGGAAGCTCCTCGGGTTCCACGAGACCGTCGCCTTCGTCGAGCGCGCCGTAGAGGTCGAACCAACCGGCCGGCCAGCCGTTGCGCGACTGGCGATCCTTCAGCTCGTCGACCACGAAGCGTGACAAGGACTTCCCCCTTTGGGCGGCATCCTGGCGAAGCGCGTCCATCGTCGAATCGTCGACGTACAGGCATAGTTGCGCCATGCTGGCCTCCTTTGATGCAAGTATATGTGCAAGTATATTATAGTTAGGTGGCGGCTGCAAGGCACGCGCCCTTTGGAAAGCGGCAAGACCCGCCATCCGCGCCCGCGGGCGCTCGACAGGCGCTCGGGACAAGGCTAGCATGGACGCGACGAAAAGGCTGATCCGGATCGGCAATCGACCAATCCTGCCCGACCGAGCGGAATCGAGCGCGTTCGGCGCGGGCAGCGGAAAGGAAGGCGGGGCGCCATGCGGAAGAAGGCGATTTGCGGGCTGTGCCAGGGAGCCTGCGACGTGGTGGTGGATATCGAGAACGGGCGCATCGCCAAGGTGCGCGCCGACAAGGAATCGCCGCGCGGGCGCGTGTGCCCGCGCGGGGCGCGCCCGGCCCCGGCGCTGTACGGGCCGCCGCGCCTCCAGCACCCGATGGTCCGCGCAGGCGAGCGCGGCGAAGGGAAGCTGCGGCAGGCCACCTGGGACGAGGCGCTCGATCGCGCCGCCCAGCTCATCCAAGGGGTCATCGACGATCACGGCGCCCGCGCGTTCGCGACGTACTTCGGACGCGGCATCCTGGGCACGCCGGTGGCGCGCCTGCAGAAGGGCAAGGAGGCCTTCGCCGGGCGCCTGGGATCGCCCAACGACGCCTCGTGCTCGTCGATCTGCAACCTTTCCGCCAACACCATCGTCCCCCAGACGACGTTCGGCCTGGCCACACGCCAGATGCTCTTCGACATCGAGCATGCCGACGTCATCGTGTGCTGGGGCAAGAATCCCGCCAGCGACGAAGGACCGCGCGTGCTGCTCAAGCGCATCGAGGCGGCGCAGGAGCGCGGCGCGAAGCTCATCGTGGTCGATCCGCGCCGGACGGGCATCGGCGAGCTCGCCGACTGGTGGGTCCCGGTGCGGCCCGGATCCGACGGCGCGCTGGCGCTGGCGCTGCTGAAGACCGTCATCGCCGACGGCGCCTACGACAAGGCGTTCGTGCGCGATTTCACGCGCGGGTTCGACGACCTCGTCGCCTACTTGGACACGCTTTCGCTCGACACGCTGTCGCGCCAGTGCGGCATCGCCGTCGACGACATCCGCAAGCTCGCCGGCATCCTCTCCTCCACCACGCGCTGCCCGCTGGTGTTCTACACCGGCATCGAGTACCAGGCGTCCGCGCTGCAGAACGCGCGCGCCATCTGGGTGCTGTGGACCATCACGGGCAAGCTGGACGCGGAAGGCGGCGTGTTCTTCCGCGCAAGCGGCGTGAAGACGATGCGCGGCAACCGCCTGGAGGACGGCGCGGAGGAGCCCTTCGGCGCACGCGAGTTCCCGCTGTTCTACCGCTACATGGGCCAGGCCGACCTCATCCGCTTCCCCCATGCCGTCCTGGAAGACGACCCCTACCCCGTGCGCGGGCTCTTGGTGACGGGCGGCTCGCCCGCCACGACCTTCCCCGACAGCGGCGCCTGGAAGCGCGCCTACGCCAAGCTGGACTGCCTCATCGCCATCGACCGATTCTTCACCGAAGAATGCCGCTGGGCCGACGTGGTGCTGCCCGCCGCCAGCCTGTTCGAGACGCCGCGTCTGGCGTTCGGGCCCGACGGCGCGTTCGTGCGCGACCCCGTGGTGGAGCCCGCCGGCGAGGCGCGCAACGACGTGCTGATCATGACCGGCATCGCCGAGCGGCTGGGCGCCGACGAGGGGCTGCCGCACGACGACGCGCAGCTGCGCGAATGGATGGTCGCCGGCGCCGTGACGCCCTACACCGACATGTGGACGCACCCCGTGCCCGACGACGCGGCGTTCCGCAAGTACGCCTCGGGCGCGCTGCGCGCCGACGGCGAGCCGGGCTTCCCCACGCCGTCGGGCAAGTTCGAGATCGCCTCGTGCGTGCTGGAGGAGCACGGCATCGAGCCGCTGCCCAAGTACGTGGACATCCGCGACTTCATGGACGCGCCCGAGCGGGAGTGGCCGTTCCTGCTGTCCACTGGCGCACGCGACGACGCGCGCATGGGCGCGTTCGGCGCGAACATCCCCGGCATCGCGAAGCTGGACGACCCGCACGCGGAGCTGTGCGCGGAAGACGCCGAAGCGCTGGGCGTGGCGGAGGGGGACGCGGTGCGCGTGAGCACGCGCTACGGCAGCCTGACGCTTCCCGCACGCATCGCCGGCCTGGCGCGCGGCGCGGTGCACCTGCCCCACGGAGGCGGCAGCTCCTACATGGCGCCCGCCTGGCGCGACGGCAACTGCAACGACCTGGCCAGCCTCGACGCGGTCGATCCCGACACGGGCTTCGCGCTCATCAAGACCCTCCCCTGCAAGGTGGAGAAGGCGTAAAAAAAGGCTCTTCGGTGGTTTCTGTGGGAGAGATTCCGGCATAGGCCCAGCTCAGCGGGCGAAAACAACGATCTGGAACTGA
>URRZ01000099.1 GCA_900550385.1 uncultured Coriobacteriaceae bacterium
AGGAAGAAGGGCGTGAAGGGAGCGAAGAGCGTTGCTGCCTAGGCTAGCCCCTTGTCACACAAACTACCGAAGCCTCCGTTAAATTGACGATAAGTCGAAACATATCAGAAGAGGCGTACTGCTAAACCGTTCCACGCTAACAACGACAGGCAAACGCAAAACACGACGGCGCACGAATCAACTTTCGAGTGGGAGTAGCCCTTATCGCCTGATTTTCTCCAATTTTGGCTTTTTTACGGCCTTGTTTTCGCCAATTCGCGCAAAACAAGGCCGTAGTTCTATGAAGGACTCAGGCTCAAAGGCATTCATTCAACGCCGCGATCCGTTCTTCAAAGATAATCCTTCTACCGCCCTCCTCCACCCAACCGCTTCCGATAGACCGCCCATGCGGCAACCGCCAGCACGACAGCATACGCCCCCATCACGAGCCACCCCTTATCCACCGCGAGCAGGCCGCCAACGCTCTGATCGACGTTGAACACGGCTGCGCGAATCTGGGAGAGGCCGTAGCTTGAGGGCAAGGCAAGCGCCACGTCGAGCAAGGCACCCGTGGCGTACTCCACCGAGGTCGTGGCACCGGAGAGGAACCACGCCACCACGGCGGTCACCATCGACAGCATCGCGGCGCCACTGAACTTGCGCACTGTGAGCGACACGATCGCCGCGAACGATACGAACGCGATCCCCAACACCAAGAGAATAGGCAGGATCGCCAACAGGCCGCATGCCAGATTCACACCCGTAAGCAGCCAGACGAGCAGCGCGTTCACCGCCGCTCCGACCGCCCCGGCAAGCAGCGCGACCACGACGCGCGCCGCGAACGTGGGCAGAAGTGACGCCGGCGCGAGGCGGTACTCGGACAGCGTCGCGTGCACCCGCTCCTTGTTGAGCAGGTAGAGGAAGTTGAACATCGACCCCATGAGGAACGCCAGCATGAACACGCCCACCGCGATGATGGCGAACCAGTCGAGCTGTGCGCCCACGGCAAACTCGCGCCGAACCTCGATCTCCATGCCGGGCATGTGCTCCTGGTAGAACGCGAAGATGCCCTCGTCGAGGTACAGGCGCAGGTTCTTCGCCATGTCGGTGTTGTAGTTGTCGAACGCGTAGAGCACCTGCGCGGGCTCGCCGGACCCAAGCCGCGCCGAAAAGTCCTCGGGGATCGTCAGGATGCCGTTCACGCGCCCTTGCTCGTAGAGCTCCTGCGCTTTGCCTGCATCCGCCTCGATCGCCTCGAAGTAGGGCTCGCCCGACAGCGGCGAGGTCTGCGAGAACACCGTCTCCTGGAAAGACGCCCCAAGCCCGCCTGCGTCATCGTTCACGACCGCGAGCTTGAGCGCGACGAAGTTGCCGAACGTGAGCGCGAAGATGACCAGGATGACGGTCGGGGCGATGATGCCCGCCGCGAGCGACTTCGGGTCGGCCTTCGTGAGCGCAAGCAGTTTCCTCAATTCCCGTACGAAGAGGTTCATGACGCCGCCCTTTCGCTTCTCGTCCACCGCGCGTAGATTGCGCACACCGCCGCAAGGGTCGCAGCCGCGCCCACCGCGAGCACGATAAGCGGCGTCGGATCCGCCACGCCGCCGAAGTACGCGTAGCGCACCGCGTCGAGCGCGTAGGTTGCCGGGTTCGCCGCCCCCACTGCCTGCGCCGCCTCGCCGAAGTACGACAGGTCGCCGAACCCGCCGCCCGCGACCCAGAGGCACAGCGCCGTCACGAGCGACACGAGGAATGCCGTCATGGTCGAGCGCACCGCGATGCCCAAGGCAAGCCCGAGGCTCGCGAACGCGACGTACATCAGGCAGAGCGCCGCCACAAGCCACGGGGCGCTCGCGAGCGCCCTGCCGTACATCAGCGCCACCACCCCGACGAGCACCGCCCCCGCGACGAGCGCCTTGAGGAACGCGGCAACGACCTTGCCCGCGGCGACAGATGCCGCAGGACGCGGCGAGAGCACGAGCAGCTTCGCCGTCGCGTTCTCCCACTCGCTCGTCATAGAGAGCTGCCCGAACAGAAGCCCCGCAAGCATCGCGCCGAACACGAGCGTGCTCACGGCGAAGCTCTCATCCCAAGGGATGTCCTCCTCATAGCGCGCCTGCTCGACAATCTCGACGGTGGCCGCATCCCTGTTCGCGTCGACGTAGTCGACGAGCGCCCCGGTCAGGCGGTTGGCGTAGTTCTTGGTCATGTTGGAGTTCACGTCGTTGACGAGATGCACGATCTCCCCCGTCGCGCCATCCTCGCCCACAGCAGGCTCATCCACGACGATGTAGCGGTCGGCACTGCGTCCGTCGGGGGCACCGTCGGTAGGCGCATCCTCCAGCTTGAGATAAGGGGTTCCGTCGGGGGCCGCGTACTCGGCGGTCGCCTGCAGGAACGCCGATTCGGACGAGGCGGGCTGCGTCTCGACGGGGATAGTGATGCCGCCCGACACCATCACGGCGAACGCGAACAGGAAGAGCAGCGGCGATATGACGGTCGCCAAGTTGAACGGGACGTTCTCCTTGACGCTCGCCAGCTCCTTGCCGATGATCCTCAAGATTCCCATGGTGCATCCCCCTAATCCCGAAGCGACCTGCCCGTGAGCGCGAGGAAGGCGTCGTCGAGCGTCGGGCGGCGCAGCTCCACGCCCGCGATCTCGACCGCGCCCTCGGCAAGCCCGAGGATGCGCGCCAGGTCGGCCTCTCCCTCGGGGGCGTCGACCACGATCGCCTCCCCGTCGTAGGAAAGCCTGCCCAGGCGCTCGCGCAGCGCCGCCTCGTCGACGCGGGAGCCGGACGCGGGCGTCAGCCTCACCACGGTCGACCCCGCCTCAGCCTTGAGCGCGTCCGGCGTGCCGAAGCGCACTTTCCTGCCGTGGTCGAGCAGCAGGATCTCGTCGGCGAGGGCGTCCGCCTCCGCCATCACGTTGGTGGAGACGAGGACCGCGCGCCCCTCGCCCTTGAAACGCCTTACGTAGTCCCAGATGCGGTGCGTGCCCTGCACGTCCACGCCGAGCGTCGGCTCGTCGAGCAGCAGGATGCGCGGATCGGCGAGCATCGCACGCCCGAGCGCAAGGCGTCGCTTCATGCCGCCCGAATAGGCGCCCACGGGGTCCTTCGCCCGGTCGGCCAGGTCGACGAGCTCGAGCACCTCCACGATGCGGCGTTCCGCCGCATGCTGGTCGTCCAGGTAGAGCGCGGCGTGGAAACGCAGGTTCTCCAGCGCCGAGAGCTCCGGGTAGAGCGATGTCTCCTGCGGCACGAGTCCGATCTCGCGGCGCACCTTCCGCGCGTCACGCACCGGGTCGAGCCCCAGCACGCGCACCGCGCCTGACGTGGGGCGGTAAAGCCCGGTGATGAGGCTCATCAGGGTCGTCTTGCCCGCACCGTTCGGCCCGAGGAGTCCGTAGACCTTTCCCGGTTCGCATGCGAACGAAAGGCTCTCGATGCGCGGCTTTTTCCCAAGCACCTTCGTCACGTTGTCGAGGACGATGACGCTTTCGCTCCCCATGGCGGCCTCCTTCGCTTCCTCGTAAACCCGACATGCGTCGTATAATCAGATTATCCCAAGGTCAGAATGGGAATAAAACCAGCGAATCACGCGGAAACGTTGGGTTTCCGAGAGCCGCGGGCTCCAGTTCGAGCCACCTCCGACGGCTCAATGCGAGAAGAAAGGATGCCGCCATGGCACGCCCCCGCAAGGATTCGGAAGAGAAAGGTGCCGAAGCGCGCATGATCGAGGCGTTTTGGGATCAACTCTCGCGAATGCCGTATCGCGAAGTGACCGCCGCCTCGGTCGCGCGCCAGGCGGGATGCAACCGCGCAACCTTCTACTACTATTTCGACTCGATCGAAGACCTTGCCGAGCAGGCGGTCGACGCCGCCATCCCAACCGGCATCGCCGATCTCGCCGAAAAGTTCCTCTCGGAAAGCGGCACGCAATTCCGTCTCGATGAAAATCAAAGAGGCGCCGTGGAGCGCATCTGCCTGTTGACGGGGCCGAACGGATCGACGCGCCTCACTGAACGTTTCAAACGAGCCCTCGCGGAAACATGGGCGAGCAAGTTCGGCCTCGACCTCACGCAAGAAGACGTGCATGCGGTAGCCTCCTTCATGGCTTCGGGCATCGTCGGCCTCCTCGGAGAACAGGAAGGCGAGCCATGCGATGAGCGCTTCGATGCTCGGCTCCAAACCATCAGCAAAGTGTTCTCGGCTCCCGCCATGAAGTTCGCCCGCACCGGCGACGATGCAAGCACGCATGCCGCTGCAGCCGACAGCGTAGTAGCTGCCGACGATGCCCTCGACCGCAAGCTCGCCGAGAACCGCGACAACTGGGACGACCGCGCCGCCGTGCATGCGGAATCGGCGTTCTACGAGGTCGAAAGGCTCGTCTCCGACCCGGGCTACGTCTCCGGCGTCGTGCAGCGCGACTTCGAAGCGCTCTCGCCCCACCTCCCGCAGGCAAGCCTCGCGGGGCTATCCGTCCTCCACCTGCAGTGCCACATCGGCACCGACACGATCTCGTGGCTGCGCCTCGGCTCGCGCGAGGCGTGGGGGCTCGACTTCTCCCCCGCGTCGCTTGCACATGCGCGGCGCATCGCGCAGCGCGCCGGCGCCAACGCGACCTTCGTGGAGGGTGACGCGCGGTTCGCCTCGCGCTTCATCGACCGGACCTTCGACATCGTGGTGACGGGCACGGGCGCCATCACGTGGCTCCCCGACCTGGGCGATTGGGCGCGCTCGATCGCCGATCTGCTCGTGCCGGGCGGCGTGTTCCTCCTGCGCGACGATCACCCGCTCCTCGACGCGCTCGGCTACGAATCGCTCACCGTCATCGAGGACTACCTGAGCGGCACGGGCAGCATCGACTACGAAAGCGACGAGAGCTACGTCGAAGGGTCGGCGGGCAAGATCGCCCACACAGCGAACCACAACTGGCGCCACGACTTCCAAGAGATCGTCGGCAGCCTGCTCGCAGCAGGGCTTTCAATCGAGGCGTTCCGCGAAAGCCCCCACGCCGAATGGAAGGCGCTCCCCTTCCTTGCAGAGACGGAACAAGGCTGGACGACGCCCGAAGGCATGCCGAAGATCCCGCTCAGCTTCGCGATCGTCGCCCGCAAGCCGCGGGGATAGCACCTCGACCACGCCCGCCCCACCCTCCCCCGTGCTACCATGAACGAAACCTGCGCGTGAAAGGATTCCCCATGAAAGCACTGGTGCACGATGGAAACGGCAACATCTCGCTGCAAGAGCGCCCTCGCCCCACGCTGCAGCTGCCCGCCGATGCCATCGTGCGCGTGACGCGCTCGACCATCTGCACGAGCGATCTGCACATCATGCGCGGCGCGGTTCCGCGCGCGCTGCCCGACACGGTGCTGGGGCACGAGTTTGTGGGCGTGGTCGAGGATATCGGCACCGATGTCGCCCGCTTCGCGCCCGGCGACCGCGTGGCGGTGAACTGCGAGACGTTCTGCGGCACGTGCTTCTTCTGCCAGCGCGGTTGGGTGAACAACTGCGAGCACGGCGGTTGGGAGCTGGGCTGTCGCATCGATGGATGCCAGGCGGAGCTCGTGCGCGTCCCCTTCGCGGACAATGCGTTCACGCGCATTCCCGACTCCGTCTCCGACGAGGACGCCCTGTTCCTAGGCGATATCCTCGCCACCGGATGGTGGGGTGCGCGCCTCGCCGAGATCGAAGAAGGCTCGTCGGTCGCCGTCATCGGCGCTGGCCCGGTCGGCCTCACCACCATGATGTGCGCGCGGCTCGCGAATCCCGGGAGCATCATCGCCATCGAATGCGACCCCCATCGCGCCGAGCTGGCCAAGCGGCTCGGCCTTGCCGACCACGTCATCGACGGCAGCGCCCCGCTCGACGAGATCGAACGCGCCGTTCAGGATCTCACCGAAGGCCGTGGCGCGGACTCCGTCATCGAAGCCGCGGGCGGCGACGCCACGTTCGAGATGGCCTGGCGCATCGCGCGCCCCAACGCCATCGTCGTCATCTCGGCGATGTACGAGCACGACCAGGTGCTGCCGCTCCCCCGCATGTATGGCAAGAACCTCGTCTTCAAGACGGGAGGCGTCGATGCGAGCGGTTTGGACGAGGTGATGGCGCTCATCGAATCCGGCAAGATCGACACAAGCTGCCTCATCTCGAAGCGCTACCCGCTCAACAACATCCTGGAAGCCTACCGCGCCTTCGAAGCCCGCGAGGACGACTGCCTCAAAGTAATCATCACGCCGTGGAAATAGGAAATTCGCGTGAAAAAGGGGCGTAATTCGTTATTTTTAAAATACCTACTCCATTATTCGACCATATCGCGGGGGATGACCCGAGTTGAAAGAAGCATGCCCAACGGCACATCAGCGTGCTGTGCTTGACGGGCCTCGAGCATCCGATGCAAGAACAACCGAAGCCAGACCCATTTGGGCTAAGACAGGCATCCGATCCGGCTTTCCCCTTTCTTACTCCGGATTTTACGAGTTATGCGCGATCGACGGCGAGCGCAGTGAGACTATCATCGCATCGCCTTTTCAGCGACCTGGGGTTTCGTGAGCAGCTCCGCGTATCTGCGAGCCATGCGGCACCCCTTCCGACCGGATAGAGGCCATCTTGCCATCCATAACTCGCTTATCTTGGACTAACGACGATGTTTTTCGCTGAACGCGTTGCGAGCCGCTGCCGAGTGCCTAACAGAGCCGACGGCCAAGCTGACGAAAGGAGAAAAGAGGCTCTTCGGTGGTTTCTGTGGGAGAGATTCCGGCATAGGCCCAGCTCAGCGGGCGAAAACAACGATCTGGAACTG
>URRZ01000100.1 GCA_900550385.1 uncultured Coriobacteriaceae bacterium
TCCCCCATTGCGCAAAATTCCCCACTGCTGCCTCCCGTAGGAGTCTGGGCCGTATCTCAGTCCCAATGTGGCCGATCAGCCTCTCAGCCCGGCTACCCGTCGTAAGCACGGTGGGCCGTCACCCCGCCGTCTACCTGATGGGCCGCGCCCCCATCCCCCGCCGACAAGCTTTGGCGGGGATGCCATGCGGCATCCCCGCGTCATCCGGTGTTGATCCCGATTTCTCGGGGGTATCCCGGAGCGGGGGGCAGGTTGGGCACGTGTTACTCACCCGTTCGCCACTCTATTCGCGCCCGAAGGCGCCTTAATCGTCCGACTTGCATGTGTTAGGCACGCCGCCAGCGTTCATCCTGAGCCAGGATCAAACTCTCCGTTCGATCGGGGCCGGGCACCGCTGCCCGGCCTTAGAGTCCGATTCCTAATTCTGCGGGCGGGCCCCCGAGCCGTCTGGGGCTCGGGCCGGGCCGCCCGCGGGCATCTCAAACCCGTCCCCCTCAAGGGGGCCGGGAACGCATCTAGCATAAAATCTGATGATCCGATTCGAATTCCGTCTCTCCAGTATCCGGTTTTCAAGGTCCCGCCGGGCCCCCTGGAGGGCCGCGGCCGCCCCGCACTCCCGTGCGGCGCGAGGTAGTATATTACGCACTCCCGGGCCCTCCGTCAAGCGATATTTGCAACTTTTTTTAAAAAAATTTTCCCTGCCCTGCCTTCAACTCCGCTTCCTCGGCGTTTCCCCTGCCCAGCTGCCGTAAACTATCCTTGTCTCATATATATGCGCGAACCATAGGGATCGATCGTATACGATCATATATATGGATCGAGAACGCACACGACGTTGCGAGGAGGCACCGCATGATTCCCCTGTACCCGCCTGAGAGGTGCATCCCGAAAAGGGCGCTGAGGGTGATCGACGTGTTGGAGGGCGCCGGGTTCGAAGCGTGGTGCGTGGGCGGATGCGTCCGGGACAGCCTGCGGGGCCGCGCCATCGAAGACGTCGACATCGCCTGCAGCGCGCTTTGGGAGAACACGGCGCGCGCGTGCCGCGCCGCCGGCATGAAGGTGCACGAGACCGGCGTCAAGCACGGCACCGTCACGGTGGTCTTCGATGACGAGCCGTTCGAGGTGACCACCTACCGCGTCGACGGATCCTATTCCGATTCGCGCCACCCCGACGAGGTGCGCTTCGTCAGGTCCATCGAGGAGGACCTCGCGCGGCGCGACTTCACCATCAACGCCATGGCCTACCACCCCCGAAGGGGCCTGCTGGATCCGTTCGGCGGGAGGGAGGATTTGGAGGAGGGCATCCTGCGCACGGTGGGCGATCCGGCGAAGCGCTTCGACGAGGACGCACTGCGCATCCTGCGCGCCTGCCGCTTCGTCTCGCGCCTGGGATGCAGCATCGATCCCCCCACCTACCGGGCGATGCTGTCGGGCAAATCGAAGCTGTGCAGGGTTTCCGGCGAGCGGATAACCGCCGAGCTGCAGAAGCTGCTGACGGGCCAGCACGTGCGCCGCGCGCTCATGGAGACGGTCGACGTCTTGTCCGCCGTGCTGCCCGAGCTGGTCGCCATGAAGGGCTTCGACCAATGCACGCCCTACCATGTCTACGACGTGCTCGAGCATACGGCGCGGGCGGTCGAGGCCGCGCCCCCCTATCCGCTGGTGCGCTGGGCGGCCTTGTTCCACGACATGGGCAAGCCCGCCGCGTTCTTCGAAGAGGACGGGGGGCGAGGGCATTTCTACGGCCATGCCAAGATCAGCGCCGCGTTGGCGCGCGGGGCGATGGATCGGCTGTCGCTGCCGTCAAGCATGCGCGACGACGTTCTGACGCTGGTCGAACGGCACGACGACGTGATCGAAGCGACCCCGAAGGCGGTGAAGCGCGCCTTGGCGCGCCTGGGGGGCGACGTCGCCTTGTTCCGGACGCTCTGCGATCTGAAGCGCGCCGACGCCTCCGCGCAGGCGCCCGGATACGCCGACGAGCGCATCGCCCGCGCGGACGGGCTCGAACGCATGCTGCGGCAGATCCTGGAGAGCGAGGAGGCGTTCACCCTGGGGCAGCTCGCCGTGGACGGGCGCGACGCGATGGCGGCGGGCATCCCCCAGGGGCCGCGCATCGGGGCGGCGCTGGACGCGGCGCTGGACGCCGTCATCGACGGGGATCTTCCCAACGAGCGCGAGGAGCTGCTTGCGTTCTTGAAGGGGATGGCGGAGGCGGAATAGGGGCTCCGCATCGGAAGGGAATGGAGCCAGCGACAGGATTCGAACCTGCAACAGGCGGTTTACAAAACCGCTACGCTACCGTTGCGTCACGCTGGCACCTAAGCAAAAGCCCGAAAGCGAGGCTTTCGGGCTTGGGTAACCTTGGTAGCTCCGACCGGATTCGAACCGGCGACCTCCGCCTTGAGAGGGCGGCGTCCTAAACCGCTAGACGACGGAGCCACGTATGTCTTTGCGCTGCGGATCGGAAAATGGCTGGGGTGGAAGGAGTCGAACCCTCACAGACGGAACCAGAATCCGTTGTACTGCCATTATACGACACCCCATCGGCTTCCCGATGCTCGCGTTGCTTTCGCAACGCTTGAGCGCGAGTGAGTATATTACAGATGGTTCGGTCATCCGTCAACCCCTATCGGCAACTTTTTTTAATTGATTCTCGCCTGCAAATATCAAGGAATCAGGCGCACCTGCGAGGGCGTCGCATTATGCCCGGATCCCACCTGAAATGGGAACCGGGCGCCCACCTCGGAAGCGGGAAGCGATCGCGTCCCATCCGAATGAGAAAAAACCTCCGTCCCTTTCTCTCATTCCACGCCGGTGAGGTCGAACGGGGGGATGAAGCTTTCCTCGGCGGCGCCGCCCTCCTGCCAGAAGTAGTCCTGCACGCCCAGTTCGTCGGCGTAGTCGAGCAGGCGCTCGTAGTCGTCGTCGGGCACGCGGCGGGCGAGCTCGGGGCAGGACTCCAGGATGCGCGCGGCACGCATGTCGCCCGCACGCGCCGCATCGGCGAGCACGGGGGTGTACTGGTTCATGAGGGAAAGCCGCACCGACCCGCCGTAGCGCTCGTGCAGCAGGCGCACCGCCCGCTTGGAATCGTTCAACGCGCCGGGCAGCATCAGGTGGCGCACCACCACCCCGCGCGTCATGCGAGGCATGCCGCCCACCTCGTCGTAGCGGGGCTGTCCCACCTGCGCCGCCATCTCGTCGAGCGCCGCCAAGGCGACCTCCGGGTAGTCGGGGGCCTTCGAGTAGCGCGCCGCAAGGCCGGCGGAGGCGTACTTGAAATCCGTCAGGTACACGTCCACCGTGCCGGCGTTGGCGCGCACGGCCTCGACGGTCTCATAGCCCGAGGTGTTCCACACGATGGGAAGCTCCAGCCCGTCGCCGCGAGCCCGCCGCACCGCCTCGCGCGCCTGCGGGGCGTAGTGGGTGGGCGTGACGAAGTTGATGTTGAGCGCCCCCAGCGCTTGCAGCTCCAGGCATATCCGGGCAAGGCGGCCGACGCTCACGGCGGCTCCCGCGCGCCCTGCGGCTATCGGCTCGTTCTGGCAGTACGCGCAGCGCAGCGGGCAGCCCGAGAAGAACACGGTGCCGCTTCCCGCCTCGCCGCTGATGGGAGGCTCCTCCCAGAAATGCAGCGCGGCGCGGGCGACCACCAGCGCGTCATCGGCGCCGCATGCGCCGCGCTGCCCCGCGCGGCGATCCGCCCCGCAGCGGCGGGGGCACAGCTCGCACGAGGACGGCAGGAGGGAAAGCTCCGAGGGTTCGGGATCGGGCATGGAACCGGCGCCTAGTTCGGGGAATACGAGCCGTAGCCGCCCCGGTAGGCCCCATCGTTGTCGTAGCCCTCGAAGCCGTCGTAGTCGTCGTATTCGTCGTAGTCGTCATCGCGGTCGTGATCATGGTCGGCATGGCCGTGGCCGTCGGCGTCACCGGCGTGATCGCCGTACACCCGCTCGGCGCGCGACCAGTCCAAGCCCTGCTCCGCGCAGGCGGACTCCTCGCCGTAGACCAGCGACAAGGCGACGGGCGCCTTGTCGGACCCGCCTATGACGGCAAGCAGCTCCAGAAGGTGCATGCACGCCTCCGTCTGCGGGAGGATCAGGTCGGAATCGTCCGCCGCCCTCCGCCCGGCGGACAGCACGGCCATCATCATCACGACGCAGTAGGAGCCCTCCAACCCCATCTCCGCGATCGCGCGCACGTAGCCCCCCGCCCCCACCGAACCCGCAAAAGGGGCCTGCGGCGCGAGGCCGGAAGCCCCCGCCGCGCGCCGGACCGCATGGCAGAGCGCCTGCGATTCCGCCGCGGCGATGAGGGTCGCCACCTGCTGGATGGTGCGCGCCGCGCGCGCCAGCTGGGCGGATCCCAAAGGCCCTTCCGCATGGACCTCGCCCGCGATGGCGCGCAGGAACGGCATCGCCGCCTCCACGTCATCGTCCTCCCCCGCTGCGAAGCACAGCAGGTTCGCAGGGCTGGAGAACGCGTCCTCCCAGGCGGCGTCCAGCACGGCGATGGGGGCCTCGACGGGCCGCAGCTCGCTCACCAACGCCACCGCCGAAAGCTCGCGGGCGAACCCCGGCGTCGAGGGCGACAGGTCCACCAGGAGCGTGCCGGGGCGCGCCACCTGCACGAACCCGCCGTCGTCGAAATAGGCGTCTTCCAGCTGCTGCTGCGACGTGCAGTACGTCACGGCCATCGCCGCGTCCTCGAGCGATTCGACCCGCTGCCAGCCGGCGTTGGCGGCGAAGCGCTCCACCGCGCCGCCCACCGCCGCATTGCCGTAGAACACGAAGGTGTTGTCCATGTCGCCTACCCCTGCTTCACTTTGCGGGCGATGCGGTCGGCGACCGACAGCGCCTCGCGCTTGTCGCCGCCCCAGAACACCACCGCTATCATGCCCGGGCCGACATGGCTGCCGATGACGGGCCCGATGCTGCTTTCCAGGAACAAGATGGAATCGTCGATCTTCGACAGCGCGTCCTTCAGGCGCTCGGCGTCCTTGGGGCAGTCGGCGTTGCCGATGAGCACTACGGGCGAACCACCTTGCGTGTCATGCTCTTTTGCGAAGAAATCGGCCATTTGCTTCAGACCCTTCTTGCGCCCACGCGCGGCGCCCGTGAGTGCCAAGTGCCCCGACGTATCGAAGGTGAGCAGGGGTTTCACATTGAGTGCCGAGCCTGCTGCGGCAACCGATGCGGGAATGCGTCCGCCGCGGTGCAGCGCATCAAGGTCGTCAACCATGAAAGCGGTTTGCACGAAGTAGCGCGCCTGTTCGGCCCACTCGACCAGCTCTTCTGCGGAAAGCCCCGAATCGCGCTGGCGCAACGCCTCAAGAACGAGCAAGCCCTCGGGCGTAGAGCCGATCATAAGGTCGACCAAATAGAGCGGAGCATCGGGGAATTCCTCTTTCACCTGGGCAAGCAACGCCGCCGCAGTTGAGTAGTTCGACGAAAGGCCGCTCGAGAAGCATAGATATACCGTGGGAATGCCGTTTTCGGCAGCGCGGCGCCATGCCGCTTCGATTGCCGCCGGCGAAGCCTGCGAGGTGCTCGGCGTTTCTCCATTGCGAATCTTCTCGTAGAACTCGTGCGGCGTGATGGATTGATAGAAATCGTCCTCGTGGTCGCCATCGCTCATGACGTAATTGAAGTTCAGCGTATCGACGCCTTCGATTTGCAGCATACTCAGCGGCAAATCGCAGCATGAATCGATGATCAAATTGCATTGCGCGGCCATGAAATCCCTTTCTCTCGCACATGTACGCAAAAGTCTACCATGGTTGACGCGGGGAACCGCTAGATATTCCAGCGGGCTTCGAATCGCTGAAGCAGGAACGAATAGAACTCATCGGCCTGCTCGTTCGAGCCGCCGTGGCGAGTTCGCGCGACTTCGATGGTGCGTACGAATCCCGGCTCAAGAATGGGAGCAAGGCGCGCGCCGGCGCCAAGCTCGCCCCAGCTGTGTTCGGGCCAAAAGCCAACGCCGAGGCCAAGGCCGATCATCTTGCGCACGACCGATGGGTTATCGCTCTCGAAGGCGATTGTGGGGCGAAACCCCAGTTTGGCGCATTGCGACAGGCAGAGGTTGCTAATGTTGCGCGAGCCTGCGAGCATGATGAAGCCGCTGTTTTGCACCTGGGCCAGCGAAATCGCTTCGCCGCGCCCGTTGGTCAAGGCGTCGCTCGCTGCGATGTCGCGCTCTTCGCCTCCAGGTCTCTCGCCTTTTCCTGGATTGTCGCGAAAACCTGCGTCGGACTCTTTGGCTTCGCGCAGCGCGCGCTCCTCGGTTTCGTCGCCGTTCGTTGTGGGCACGGCGAGCATGATGCGTTCCTTGAATAGGCGCGCGCCCTTCGCTTCCGGCGTTTTCCCCGTTTGCATGCGCACTTCGATGTCGCACGGTTCAATTTTGCTGGCGGTTTCGCTGCTCACAATCTGAAACTTTGCCGCGGGGTGTTGAGTGCGCCATTCCGCGACGGCGTCAACGACGATGTTCGAAGCCGAAACAACGTTGATGCGCACGATCGAGCTGCGCTCTTCGTCGAACCGCGCAAGCTCGCTGGTCGCCGAGTCGATTTCTCCCACCGCTTTCGCGATGCGTTTGCTGTAGAAGCGCCCTGCTTCAGTAAGGCGAATGCCGCGCCCTTCTGGCTCGAAAAGCTGTACG
>URRZ01000101.1 GCA_900550385.1 uncultured Coriobacteriaceae bacterium
CGTATATAATTATAAAATTCAGAAAGAAAAACTGAGGGTGGAGCGCGAGAAATTTGAACCCGCCCAATACGTCATGACGGGACAGCGACTCAACGAGTATCGTCATTGCAAACTTGGGCAACCTGACGATCACAGGAAATGGTTCGGTCATTTATGATGGCGGACAATATTTTACGGTGGTCAACAATGTCGGATACAATCTGACGATCGAGGGCGGAACGTTCACCTGCAACGGCGCGGGCAGCGCGTCCTATAATGCAGCGGTCAGCACGGCGGCAGGCGTGACGACGGTCATCAACGGCGGTACGTTCAACGACTATACGATCAGCAATACATCCGGCGTGCGCACACTCACCATCACCGCTCCGATCGAGGTGACGGACGATATGCTCGTGGTCATCAGCACCGTCAACGTGACGGCGACCGGCGAGATCACCGGCGGCATCCACGGCACCAACCGCCTGGGTTCCGACGCCATCGCCGACGTCATCACCTTTGGCCGCATCGCCGGCGCGAACGCCGCGGCGGTGCTAAGATTGGCCTGATGCGGCGGGCGGCGTGCCCGCCGTGCGATACCGAGAGGGGTTTCACCATGGATGTCAAGTTCTTCAAGTGCCTGCACTGCGGCAACGTCGCCGTCAAGCCGTGGGATGCGGGCGTTCCGCTGATGTGCTGCGGCGAGAAGATGACCGAGCTCGTCGCGAACACCACCGACGCCGCCACCGAGAAGCACGTTCCCGTGGTGACCGTCGACGGCGCCAACGTCCACGTCGAGGTCGGCAGCACGCTGCACCCGATGACCGAGGAGCACCTGATCGCCTTCATCGTCCTCGTGACCGAGAAGGGCTACCAGGTGGCGCAGCTGACCGCCGCCGACGAGCCGAAGGCCGACTTCGCGGTGGCCGCCGGCGACAAGCCGCTGAAGGTCTACGAGTACTGCAACCTCCACGGACTGTGGGTTGCGTCGATTTAACAATCGACGCAACGGCCCGCTCGCTGTCTTTGCTCGGCCTGCGAGAGGCGCCGAACGGAAACGAAACGGTTTCGATTGCGCGAGGCCGCCGGACTTCGGTTCGGCGGCCTCTATACTTTTGCGTAAACGGAGAAAGGGGCATCATGGGTTTTTTCGACAGCGCGCAGGAAGTGCTCGATAAGGGCGTGTCCGCCGCGAAGGGGGCCGTGTCGGGCGTGGCGGTGGAGCAGCAGGCGTTCGTGAAGTCGTTCGTGCGGCTGTGCGATGACGGATGGCGCCAGGGCTGGCACGAGCGCAACGGCGGCAACGCCAGCTACCGCATGGCGTTCGAGGACGTCCAAGGGTGCAAGTCGTTCTTCTACGACACGCCTTCGAGCTGGGTGCAGCTCGCCTCGCCTTTGGCGAACCTGGGCGGCGAGTTCTTCCTGGTGACGGCGGCGGGATCCCATATGCGCAACATCTCGCTGGACCCGGCGGGCAACATCGGCATCGTGCAGATATCCGATGCGGGCGACGCGTGGCGGATCGTGTGGGGCTTCAAGGGCGGCGGCGTCCCCACCAGCGAGCTCCCCAGCCACCTGATGTCGCATGCGGTGCGCAAGGACGTGACGCTGGGGAAGGACCGCGTGCTCTACCACGCGCATCCCTCCGATGTGGTGGCGCTCACCGGCGTGCTGCCCGCCGAGGCCCGCACGATCACGCGCGCGCTGTGGAAGGCTATGACCGAGTGCATCATCGCGGTGCCCAAGGGCGTGTCGGCCATCCCCTGGATGGTCCCCGGCGGCACCGCCATCGCGCGCGCCACGGCGGACGCGCTGGTGGAGCGCAACGCCTGCATCTGGGCGCAGCACGGCATGTTCGCCAGCGCCCCGACGTTCGACGAGGCGTTCGGCATCGTGCATGCGGTGGAGAAGGCGGCGGAAGTGTGGTTGCGGGTTCAGGCGGCGGCGCGCGCCTTGGGGACGGCGCCGATCGAGATCCCCGACGAGGGCCTGCGCGAGATCGCCGCGACGTACGGCCTGCCCATCGACGAGTCGATGCTGGACTAGGCGGCTTCGCGCGGAAAGGCGGTCGCGCGCCCGGGCGGCGGAATCGCCGCGGGGGGGGGCGGCCCGTTTGTGCAGGGCTTGCGGAAAAATGCGCCCGGCGGGAAAGATGGTCCTTCTCCGGATCCGCCCGCGGTGGTACTATAGGCAGGCTTGACTTGCCTTGGTCGGAAACCAAGGCGCCTGAAAAGGAGAACCATCATGAAAAAAGGGATCCATCCCGACTACGTGGAGTGCACCGTCCGTTGCAGCTGCGGCAACACCTTCGTCACCCGTTCGACGAAGTCCGAGCTGAAGATCGACATCTGCAACGCCTGCCATCCGTTCTACACCGGCACCCAGAAGCTGATCGACACCGGTGGACGCGTCCAGCGCTTCGCCGACAAGTTCGGCAGCGCCAAGGAGCTCGTCGCTGAGCGCGAGGCCGCCAAGAAGGCCGCCAAGGCCGCTGCCAACGCCGAGCGCGAGGCCGCCAAGAAGGCGGAGCGCGAGGCCAAGGCCGCCGAGAAGGCCAAGCGCGCCGAGGAATATGCCAAGAAGGCCGAGGCCGACGCCGCCAAGGCCGAGGCTGCTGCCGCCGAGGCTGAGGCCGAGGTCGCCGAGGCTCCCGCCGAGGAAGCCGCTGCCGAGGCTCCCGCCGAGGAGAACGCCGCCGAGTAGTCGCCAGCATAATCGCGCTGCATGACGAACGCGTAAGCGGGCGTCCGGGAAACCGGGCGCCCGCTTTGCTTGTCAGGTGATGTCGCAGCGCCTTCGTCGGGATATGGCGCGGAGGGCGGGGTCTTCGTTGCGGGGCGGATGGCGGAGGAAGACGAAAGCGGCGGCTGCGGTGCGTCGTGGCAAGCTTGGGGGCTTTGCAGAATCGGGACGCAGACGGGATGGGCAGCCGCCGCTTATGTGCTTCCAGTTTGTCACCTCCTCTAGTATTTTAATAGCGAATGTTTATCATGCTTACCATGAGGAAATGACATGGTAATGGGGTCGCAGGGCATGGGTTCGCGCCCGCATCGACCTGGTGCGGCGCGGGTGCTCGCTGCCGCCGAAGCGCGATGGACGAAGGGCAGGTGGCGCTCATGCAGGTGCTTCAGAAATACGAGGCGTTCGTCAAGGCGGCGGAGCTGGGGAGCTTCACCCGCGCCGCCGAGGCGCTGTCCTACACGCAGTCGGGCGTGAGCCGGATGATCGGCGAGCTCGAACGCGATTGGGGCGTGCGACTACTTGCGCGCAATCGCGCGGGGGTGCGCCTCACCTCGGAAGGGGAGCGGCTCATCGACCAGGTGCGCCGCGTGTGCGCCGAGCAGCGCAAGCTCGAGGCGCTGGCGGGCGAGCTCAACGGCCTGCAGACCGGACTCATCCGCATCGGGACGCTTTCCAGCATGGCCACCCACTGGCTGCCCACCATCGTGCGCCGGTTCCAGCAGGATTACCCCGCCATCGATTACGAGCTGCTGCTGGGGGACTATCTGGAGATCGAGCAATGGGTGCTCGACGGGCGCGTGGACTGCGCGTTCGTCCGCCTGCCCGTGCACGCGCGCCTTCAGACGACATTCCTCGCCCGCGATAGGATGCTCGCCGTGCTGCCGGAGGGGCACCCGCTTGCGCGGCTCGACCGGGTGCCGTTCGCAAGCCTTGCCGAAGAGCCGTTCCTGCTGCTTCAGAAGGGCGCCAACGACGAGATCCTGCAGCTATTCCGAGCGGAGGGCGTCACGCCGGACGTGCGCTTCACCACGTGGGACGATTACGCCATCATGTCCATGGCGGAAAACGGCTTGGGCGTGAGCATCCTGCCCGAGCTCATCCTGCGCCGCTGTCCTTACCGCATCGAGCTGCGCGAACTGGACCCGCCCGCGTGGCGCGACATCGGCGTGGCGGTGCGCTCGCGCGACGAGCTGCCCCTTGCGGTCGAGCGCTTCTTGGAATACGTTCCGGGCGGCGTCGCATGAGCGCGCGTCGTCGCCCGGACGGCATCGTCGCGGATCGTGCGGTTCGGGTTCGCGCCGCGCGGCGTTCCGCGTTCGGCTTCGAGCCGGTTTCCGGAATAGGAGGATAGGGCCCCATGCCCCTTGTCCGCATAGCGTCGATTGACGACAGCAGGTTCGACCCCTTCCGCAAGGGGATGGGCGACGCGCGCCTGCGCGACGGCGAGGCGAGCGGCGTGCCGCTGTTTCTAGCCGAGTCGGCTCTGGCGGTGGAGCGCGCGCTGGATGCGGGCGTCGTGCCGCATGCGATGCTCCTGGAGGAGAAATGGCTGGATCCGCTGCGGGATCTGGTGGGCCGCGTGCTCGATGCGGCGCCCGACGTTCCCGCAATGGTGGCGTCGCCGCAGCAGTTCGTGCAGGTGACGGGCTATTCGCTCACGCGGGGAGCCCTCACCGCCATGGTGCGCCCGCCGCTGCCCTCCGCGCGGGATGTCCTGCGGGGCGCCCGGCGCGTGGCCGTTTTGGAGGACGTGAACAACTACGCCAACATCGGCGGCATCTTCCGCAGCGCCGCCGCCTTGGGCATCGATGCCGTGCTGGTCACGCCGTCGTGCCACGACCCGCTGTTCCGTCGTGCGGCGCGCATCAGCAGAGGCGCGGTGTTCCAGGTGCCGTGGACGCGCATCGGGCACGAGCGCGGCTGGGCGGAGGAGGGGATCCCCCTGCTTCACGACTTGGGGTTCCAGGTCGCCGCCATGGCGTTGCGCGACGAGTCGATGACGCTCGACGATCCGCGCCTGGCGCGCATCGAGCGTCTCGCCGTGGTGCTGGGGGCGGAAGGCCCCGGTCTTTCGGATGAGACCATCCGCCTTGCGGACTGGACGGTGCTCATCCCCATGATGCACGGCGTCGATTCCCTGAACGTCGCCGCCGCCAGCGCCGTCGCCTTCTGGCAGCTGCGCGCGCGATGAGGGAGGGGCGGGGGGGGGGGGGGCGGCCGGGGTGGGGGGGGGGGGGGCGGGGCAAAAAAGGGGAGGCCGGGGGGCGGCGGAGCGAAGGTTAAAGGGGGCAATGAATTTTATAAATTTCCGCTCACCTAAAAATTTTCCGGGCCCCTTTACCACGCTTCGAAAATGAGAAAAAACCTCCGTCCCTTTTTCTCATCGCAGCCGGGGCAGACGGCATCGTGCTACCATAATCGGTTGAACAGGTTCCGTGGTTGAATGCCCTGCCGAACGCTCGGGGGCGCGCGAGCGCATGCGTTCGGGGCGGGGGCGGAATAGGGGGGATCCATGGGGCAAGTGGGCGTAGGCTACCTTATCGCGGTCATCCAGGCGATCCTGTACGCCGGCATGGGCGTCATCGGCAAGTTTCTGTACAACACGGGGCTCAACCCCGAGCAGGTGACGGCGATCCGGTTCATCGGCGCGGTGCTCATCGTGGGCGTCGTCCTGATCGTCCGCCGCAAGCCGTTCTTCAGCCGCTCTCCGCTCGTGTACGTGCAGGCGTTCTTCTTCGCCGCCAGCGCCTATCTGTACCTGGTGTCGGTCGACTACCTCACCGCCGGGCTGGCGACGGTCATCTTCTACACCTATCCCGCGGTCGTCGCTCTGATGGCGGTGTTCGCGCTGCACGAGAAGCTCACGATCCGCACGGTGGCGGCGCTCGTGTTGGCGATGGTGGGCATCGTGCTCATCTCGGGCATCTTGGCGCCGCAGGAGCTGCGGCTTTCGGCCCTGGGCATCGTGCTGGCGGTGACGGCGTCCATCGCGTTCGCCATCTACATGATCATCGGGCAGAAGACGGTCGCCAAAGACGAGCAGCTCACGCTCACGTTCACCATGAGCGCGGTGAGCGCGCTTCTGTGCATCGTGCTGTTCCCGGCGCAGCTGCCGCCGCTTCTGGGCATGACGCCCGTGCAGTGGGGGATGAGCTTCGCGATCGCGCTCCTGTGCACGGTGCTGCCCGTGTTCCTGCTGCTGGCGGCCATCAAGCGCATCGGCTCCACCAAAGCCTCGCTCATCAGCATCCTCGAGACGCCGTTCTCGCTGCTGCTCGCGTTCGCCGTACTGGGCGAGACGCTCACCGGCATGCAGGGCGCCGGCTGTCTTCTGGTGGTGGCGTCCATCGTGGTGACGACGCTGCCCTCGCGCAGCGAGAGGAAGAAGGAGTGAGGCGCCCCGTCGCCGCTTCCGCTGTGAGGTCGCCCAGCGCATCGGCGAGTCGATCCGCGCCGGCGCCTACGCCAGTTGACGCTGCTGGTAGAGGCCGTTGTCCCCGAACCCGAGGTTGCGGTAGTAGCCGCGTGTGCCGACGGCGCTGATGACGTTGACGGCGCGGTAGCCCCGCTCGCATGCGATGGCGCAGGCGCGCTCCACCAGCGCGCGCCCGAGGCCGCGATGCTGCGCGCCGCCGCTTACGCGATGCAAGCCGGCGACTTGGCCGTACACGTGCACCTCGCGGATCATCGCCTCGTTGGGGCGCAAGGGGAAGAGAACGTCGTTGTCTCCATCACCGCATCCGACGAGAGCGCTGATCGCCTCCTCATGCGGCAGCGAGAGCCGCAGGAATCCCGCGATGCGCCCCTCGGGCGTCACCCATTGAAGGAAGACCTCGTCGCCCGCCGTCGTGGGATAGGCTATCTCGTCTAGGCGGAGCTCGTCCACGTCGGCGCCGGCGACG
>URRZ01000102.1 GCA_900550385.1 uncultured Coriobacteriaceae bacterium
AGTTCCAGATCGTTGTTTTCGCCCGCTGAGCTGGGCCTATGCCGGAATCTCTCCCACAGAAACCACCGAAGAGCCGTATTTTATGAAGGCGTTCTGGAACGCGTCCTGCGCATCCTGCCGCTCGGAGAAATGCAGCACGCAGACGCGCCATACCGCGTCCGCATGCTGTTCCATGGCTTCTTCTATGTCGCGTTGAGGTCGCACGCAGCACCTTCGCCCGCATCGGCGCCTAGCATCCCTGCCCGTGGCGCATCCCGTGATGGCATCCGTAGCCGGCGCCGTCCGCGTTGCCGTATCCGTGGCCGTAGCCATGATGCGCGCCGACGCCCGCCGTGCCGTAATTGTCGCACACGCCGTCGCCGTCGGCATCCATGTGGCGGCCGCAGTTGTCGCATATGCCGTCGCCGTTAGCGTCGGCCCAGCATCCCGCACCGCAGGCCGCCGCCGTCGCTCGATTGTCGCATATGCCGTCGCCGTCGGCATCGACGTAGCCCGGGCAAGCCGCTTGGGAGAACCCTGCCGCCTCCGTCGCAGCCGCCTGCGCCGCGGTCGATGCCCCCATCTGGCCGACCGCGCCTTCGTTCGCGACGGACGCCTGCGATGCCGAGGCGCTTCCCACGCCCATCGCTATCGCCGCCACCGCGAGCAGGGCTGCCGCCGCGCCGCAGGCGAATGCCCAGACGCGTGCCGCCTGCCTGCCGTTCTCGTTGCTGGATTTCATCGGGATCTCCTTTCGCTTCGGCGCCTCGCATCCGACGCCTTTCTTCCCTTCACTTCAAACACGTTCCAGGAAGGGAGATCCTTTCAACTTTTTCCAAATTGGCGGTTTTTCCAAGCCGACACGCTCCAGCGGGATCCTCTTCGTGGATCGAAACCGCAACTCCAAGGATCATGCGTTTTGCGCGAAGGACCCCGCCCTCAAATCGCCCGACGCAAGATGGTCGAATCTGCGATCTGGTCTTTCCCGTTCTCCAACGCTCAGAAAGCGCTGCGGGCACCGTTCAGCGCAGATCCGATCGCGCAAAACGCGCGATTCTTGGAGCGGGAAGCCGAACTTACCCGAAAGAGCGAGCTTTGCGCGGCGCACGAAGCTCGACATCCGCAGGACGCCGAGCCTTGGATTTCGGCACAGACCCCATAGCAAACGAGGGCACCGCCCCTCAAGGCGATGCCCTCGCGTTTCCATCTCGTCGAGCGCGAATCGACGGCGCGCCCAATCGAACCGATTACACCAGTTTGACGAACTTGCGCTTGCCCACCTGGATGGTGGCGCCGGCAAGCGACGACGGATCGAGGTTGTACTGCTTCGCGGGCACGGCCTCGCCGTTCACCTTCACGCCGCCGCCGTCGATAAGGCGGCGCGCCTCGCCGATACTGGGGGCCATCCCCGCATCGTGCAACAGCTTGGCCAGATACACCTTGCCCTCGTCGTTGGGCGTGAGGTCGGCGGCGAACTCGGGCACGACCTCGGGGGCCTCGTGCTCTTTGAACACGCGGTCGAACTGTTCCTCTGCCGCCTGCGCCGCCGCCGCGTCGTGATAGAGCTCCACGATGTTGCGGGCCAGGGCGCGCTTGACCTTGTTGGGGTGCAGCGAACCGTCGGCGAGGCCGCGCTCGATCTCGTCAACCTCATCGACCGGCAGCGTGGATGCCAGGCGGTAGTATTTCGGCATCAGCTCGTCGGGGATGGACATGATCTTGCCGAACATGTCGGCAGGCTCGTCGGTGAGGCCGACGTAGTTGCCGTAGCTCTTCGACATCTTCTGCACGCCGTCGGTGCCTTCCAGAAGCGGCATGGTCAGCGCGATCTGGGGTTCCATGCCCATCTTCTCCATGAGCTCGCGGCCCGCCAGCAGGTTGAACAGCTGGTCGTTGCCGCCCATCTCCACGTCGGCCTTGATGACCACCGAGTCGTAGGCCTGCATGACCGGGTAGAGGAACTCGTGCAGAGCGATGGGCGTGTGCGCTTGGTAGCGCTTGGTGAAGTCGTCGCGCTCGAGGATGCGAGCGACGGTGAACTTCGAGCACACTTCCAGCAGGCCCTTCAGATCGAGCGAGAGGATCCAGTCGGCGTTGTACTTGACGGTGGTCTTCTCCGGGTCGAGCACGTTGAACGCCTGCTCCACGTAGGTCTTGGCGTTGGCCTCGACCTGTTCTTGGGTGAGCTGCGGGCGCGTGGAGTTCTTGCCCGACGGGTCGCCGATGAGCGCGGTGCCGTTGCCGATGATCAGCGTCACGTGGTGGCCCAGATCCTGGAACTGGCGCATCTTGCGCAGCGGCACGGCGTGCCCCAGATGCAGGTCGGGGCTGGTGGGGTCGACGCCCAGCTTGATGTTGAGCGGCTCGCCGCGCTTGAGCTTCTTCAGCAAGTCGGCCTCGGGCACGATGTTGGCCGCGCCGGATTTGATGATGCGGAGTTGTTCTTCTGCCGAAAGCATCGATTTCCTCTTTCTTATATATAGGTGCAACGTGCGAGATTCTACCACAGCGACGCGGGGGCACCGGTGCGAGCGGGCACGCAGCCTTCCGCGCGTCTAGTCTGCGGCGCTGGGACTTCCTAATAATCTTTCGCCGCCGGGCTGGCCATCCATTCCTCGTAGAACTGCTCGTAGGCGCCGACAAGCACGGCTTCGCGGGCGCGGCGCATCAGATCCAACAGGAAGTGCAGGTTGTGGATGGACAGCAGGATGCCGCCCAACATCTCGTTCTGCTTCACCAGATGGCGGATGTAGGCGCGCGTGTGGTTCCGACAGGTGGGGCACGTGCAATCCGGATCGAGCGGCGTGAAGTCGCGTGTGTACTTGGCGTTGCGCATGTTCATGCGGCCGCGGCTGGAGAACGCAGTGCCCATGCGGGCGGTGCGGGTGGGCAGCACGCAGTCGAACATGTCCACGCCCTCGCGCACGGCGCGCACCAACGTGGTGGGGTTGCCCACGCCCATCAGGTAGCGGGGGCGATCCTCGGGCAGCGCCTGGGCGACCCGGCCCAGCGTCTGGAACATGACCTCGTGCTCCTCGCCCACCGAATAGCCGCCGATGCCGAACCCGCCGAAGCGGCGGCCGCCGGCAGCCAGGCTCTCGTCCTCGATCTCGCGCAGGCGGCGCACCGACTGCAAGCGAAGGTCCAGCTCCATTCCGCCCTGCACGATGCCGAACAGCGTCTGGTCGGGGCGCTTATGGGCGGCAAGGCAGCGCTTCGCCCAGTTGGCGGACAGGTCCACGGCGCGCGCCACGAACTCGCGCTCGGCAGGGTACGGCGTGCACTGGTCGAGCTGCATGGCGATGTCGGCGCCCAGCTGCTCCTGGATGCGCATGTTCTCCTCGGGCGTCCAGCGCACCTTGGCGCCGTCGTAGATGCTGCTGAACGACAGGCCGTCGTCGTCGAGCTTGAGCGTGTCGGCCAGGCTGAACACCTGGAATCCGCCCGAGTCGGTGAGCATGGGGCCGTCGTAGTTCATGAACCGGTGCACGCCGCCCGCCTCGGCGACCACGTCGGCACCGGGACGCAGCGACAGGTGATAGGTGTTGGCCAGCACCACCTGGCTTTCCAAGTCGTGAAGCTGCCGCACGGTGATACCCTTCACGCTGGCGGAGGTGCCCACCGGCATGAACATGGGCGTCTGGAAGGAGCCGTGCGCCGTCTCGTACGCGAGGGCGCGCGCATGCCCGCACGTGGCGTCGATGGTGCAGTCGAACAGCGCCATGGCCTAGACCTCCTCGGGGCGCGCAGGGCGCGCGATAGGCGGCGCGGGGCTCGTCGGCTTCGCGATGGGGACGCCGACTTCGTTGATGGCGTAGGCGCCGGCGGCGGCGCGCTGCAGCTCCTCGTCGGAGCGCCGGAACACGACGTTCGCGCCGTAGGCCTTCTCCACGCGCGGCCAGGAAACCGCACCCGCCTCGACGAACTGCGCAGGGTCGCCGCACGGGGGCAGCGCCTCCGCCCAGTCGGCGAAATCGGCGAGGCTGCCGTGCTTGACCGTGGACAGATCGTAGCTCACGCCGTCGATCAGGAAGTCGGTGACCAGGTAGCCGTCGGTCCCCATGTCCATCGCCGACAGGTCCTCCACGGTGTTGTTGCCCACCATCAGCACGTCGGCGCCGCGCAGGCCCGTTGCCGCGAGGTTCTCGGCATAATAGGTGAGGCTCGGCTTGACGCTGGAGGAGTTCTCGAACGAGGTGATGCGGCTGAACAGGCTGGGATCCACGCCCGCCCATTTCAGGCGCGTCTTGACCGCCACGAGCGGGAACATCGGCATGGTGGTGAGCGCCAGCGTGTAGCCCTTCGCCGCCAACGCCTCGATGGCGCGCGCCGCAGCGGGATTGGGAACGACCCCCGCCCCCACCGAGTCGAAATGGTTCTCGTAGAAATCCATGAACAACGCGGACCAATCCCGGGATCCCTCGTCGACATGCTGGTAGAACGCCCCGAAGAACGCCTGCTCGTTGGTGATGTCGCCGCTATGGCGCGCCATCGCCTTGATGCCGGCCTTCATCGCCGCGCCGAACCCCTGCGGATCCACCCCGTGCGTCGCCATGAAACCGCCGAGCTTCGCCATGTAGGAGCCCATGAACTCGCCCACATCCATGGGCAGGAGCGTCCCATCCAAGTCGAAGAACACCGCGCGGTAGGCGCGCGGCGCGTCGGGATTCGTTCGTTGTTCCATAGCGATACCACCTTCATCTTGCGTAATGACGCATGCCAGTATAAGGTACGGGCGTGGAAAAGGCCGGTCGGCTTGGGAATCTACACCCCATCGAAAGGAAACGGGCGAAATGAGATTGCTCCTGCACGCTTGCTGCGGCCCCTGCTCGCTGGAGCCGTCCCGTATCCTGCACGAGCAGGGGCACGACATAGCCATCTTCTACGCCAACTCCAACATCGCCCCGGCAGAGGAGTACGCGCGCCGGCTTTCGACGCTGCGCCAGTGGGCGGAACCCGCAGGCATCGCGGTGCAGGAAGGCGCCTACGACCCGAACGCGTGGCGGCGCGGCGCCGGGCGCATCGGGGAGGCGGCAGTTGAGGAGGCGAAGCGGAAGATCCTGGCAGGCGAGCGCGAGGACGAGGACGCGGGCGAAGGCGAGCCGCTGCATCGAGAAGACGCCGACGGCGCTTCCCCGCTCGAGCCCGGCTCCCCCTCCCCGGCACGATGCTTCGGCAAGCACGGCGAGCTGACGCTCGAGGAGGCTGCGGCGCTCGCGGTCGACCCGGAGAAGCGCGCCGCACGCTGCCGTGCCTGCTACCGCCTGCGTTTGGAGGAGGCGGCGCAGCGCGCGGCGCAGATGGGCTTCGAGGCTCTGGGCACGACGCTGGCGGTGAGCCCCTACCAGTACACCGACATCATCCGGGAGGAGCTTGAGCGGGCCGCAGCGCAAGCGGGGGCGCAGGCCGTCTTCGAGGACTTCCGCCCCTTCTACCCCGAGGCGACGCGCCGAAGCCGCGAGCTGGGCATGTACCGGCAGAACTACTGCGGCTGCGCGTTGTCGGATGTCGAGGCGGCCGCCGAGCGAGCGGAGCGCAAAGCGGAACGCCGCGCCCAGCGCGAGGCGGAACAGGCCGCCCATGCGCAAGAACGCGCCGCCGAAGAAGCCCAGCGAGCCGCGAAGAAAGCCGAACGCGCCGCCTACGACGCCAAGCAAGCTCGCAAACGAGCCGTCCTGAAAGCCCTCCGGAAGCAGGGGACAATGTGAAATAGTGACCGTCCCTTTTTCACCGTGAAAAAGGGACGGTCACTATTTCACGCCCACTCCTCCGTCTCCCGGGTCGAACACGAGTCAGCGAGAAGCCGCGAGGTGCGCCCCGGAGGCGTGAAAGCCCGCCGCGATTGGACTGAAGGTCCATCGCGACGGGCTTGAACGTCTCCGGGGCGTGCATCGCGGCTTCGCAGCGTCGGCCCGTTCCGCCGGCCGGCAGGCCGTCGGAACAGTTTACTTCGCCACCAGCACCGAAATGCTGGAGCCGTTCAGCACCTTGTTGCTGACGCTGCCCAGGTAGGCCTTGATGCCGCTGAGGCCGCGGCTGCCGATGACCATGAGGTCGTAGCCGCCCTTGTCGATGAGCTTGATGATCTCGGTCGCCGGGTTGGTGCCGGTGATGATGAGGGTCTCGATACGATCGGTGAGCTCGGGGATCTTATCCTCGGACTCCGCCAGAAGCTCCTTGCCGTCGGCGACCATCATGTCCAAGATGCTCTTGAAATTGGCGGCCTGATTGTCGTCGAGCAGCGGGATGGGCACCACGTACACCAGATCCACCTGCGTCTCGGGATTGGGCAGCGCCACTTCCTTCGCCATTTCCAGCGCGCGATCGGAGCCTTCGGAACCGTCGACCGCAACCAGGATCTTCTTGATTTGACAGTCAACCAGTATAGGGATTATCTCGCTTCCTCGAGCTGCGGAAACTCGCGTCGGCCATGAACAAATGG
>URRZ01000103.1 GCA_900550385.1 uncultured Coriobacteriaceae bacterium
GTCGAGCTGCTCCCACGTCCTCCCGCGCCTGCGGTAGGCGTCGGCGCACACGCGGCGCGCCACGGCGAGCAGGAATGCGAGCGGCTTGCCCCGGTCGCGGTAGCCCGGCAGTCCCCTCACGAACCGCAGGAACGTCTCCTGCGTCGCGTCGAGGGCGTCGTCGTAGGTGGGCGCATGGCGCCTGCAGTACGCCAGGACGTCGTCGTAATGCTCCTCGACGACGCGCCGCGCGCCCTCCTCGTCAAGGCCCTTCCCGGCGAATCCCAAGCCCCTCTCCTTCCGTCCTCGCCCCATATAACGTTCGGGGAGCGCGGGATGAGCGCGCTCCCCTGAAAAAAGGTTCGAAATCCTTGGCATCGCGAGGGCGGCGCGCTCTCCGAACCCGACCCCGCCTAGATCAGGTCGTAGGGCATCTTCCGCTTGAAGAGGTAGAACGCAAGGCACGCGAGCGGGACCAGGGTCAGGCGGGGCTCGATGCCCGGAAGGCCGACCGCGCACAGGATCACGAACGTCCGCGCCGCGTAGAACGCAACCCGTCGCGCCCCCTGGCGCTCGCGCGTCTCGCACGTCATGCGAACGAACGCGCCGCCCGGGGTCTGGCCGCCGCGCCGCCATGGGACGGCGACCTCGACCGCGAGCACCGCCGCGGTCCCCAAAAGCGCCAAGACGGGCAGCGAGGCGACGGAGGCGGGAGGTCCGCCCAGGGCGCAGAGCGCAAGCAGCAGCCCGGACCCGGCGATGGCGGACGCCGCCGCGGCGAGCGCCATGTCGATGCAGAAGGCCACCGTCCGCCTCACGATGCCGGGGCTCGCCGTGACGGCGGCGGGCGCGAGCCTGCCGGGGTCGGGCAGGACGCGCAGCGACGCCCTCGCCAGCAGCCAACCGCAGAACGCCCCGAGCGTGTTCGTCGCCAGGTCGGTCGTCTCGAACGTGCGGTACGCGTACGGGTAGACGCCGAACAGGCCGGTGAGCTGGGCGAGCTCGATGCCGAGCGACGCCAGGAAGCCCAAGGCGGCCGACGCGGGCGCGCCGAGCCGCATGCCGCGGCCCGCGATGAAGCCGAACGGGACGAAGAGCGCGACGTTGGCGACCAGCTGCGCCACGGCGGGCGCCCCGTCTGCCGCGATGTCGCCCACGAAGTGCAGCGGGTTCCAGATGGGGTCGAGGCCGTAGGTGATGC
This sequence comes from uncultured Coriobacteriaceae bacterium, assembly GCA_900550385.1. Classification (GTDB taxonomy): domain Bacteria; phylum Actinomycetota; class Coriobacteriia; order Coriobacteriales; family Eggerthellaceae; genus Aphodovivens. Next base: position 1,181 of record URRZ01000103.1, read on the forward strand.
CGGGGCCCGAATCGCCCTCGGGCAGCGGGTAGAGCGTGAAGCACACGAGGCCCAGCAGGTAGAGCACCGACAGGTACGCGCCCGCCGCGGATAGTGGCCTGATGCGCCCGTCGCGGCGGTAGAGGATCGCCAGGATGGGCAGCGTGAGCGCGAACGACGCGAACGGCCAGGCGACCAGCGCCGCCGCGAAGCTCTCGCTGTAGCTCGAGAGGAACCGTCCCAGAAAGCCCATCGCCGCTCCTTCCCTTCGCCGGGCATCCTTTCCTGGAACGATTGTCCGGCCCCGTCCTTACGGGGTCCTTGCGGCCAGGTTATGAAAGGCTTTCAATGCCGCTTCCGGGAAGCGGGATGAGGCAGCTCCGTTTACGGCACCCAAACAAACGGCGCCATCGGAGGGAAGACCCCGTCCGGCTCGTATAGAATGGATCCGCTGTCCGATCCAGGGAGAAAGGCGGGCCCATGAAGAACAGGCGCAAAGGGACCTCCTCGACAAGCCCCAAAGCCACAGCGCGCCTCGCGCTGGGGGCGCTGCTCGCCGCCGCCCTCGCCCTCCCGCTCGGAGGGTGCTTCGGCATCCCCGGCACAGACGAGATCGCCGGAAAGGCCGAAGAAGTCGCCTCCCAAGCCGAGGAGCTCGCGTCCCAAGCGCAGGAGCTCGCCGACACGCTCTCCAGCGTCGAATGGGGCAAGGTCTCCCGCCTCGTCGTGAAGGATGCAGCGTCCGGGAAAGTCGTGCGCGAGGTGACCGATCAGGGCGAGATCGAGCGGGCGTTCGCCCCCCTCTCGGACGAGAACGGCCTCGCCTCGGCGCCGGAGGAGCCCGCTGAATACATCTTCGAACTCTGGGAGCCCGAGACGATAAAAGCCGGACAGGATGCCAGCGATGTCAAGGAGTACAAGGGCCTTGAGGCGACCACCTACGAGAGCTCGCCTGTCGTGACGCTCGAGATGAGCCCCATCGGGCTCAGGCTCCACATCTCCTCGCAGGCCGCGGCCGACTCGCTGCGCGGCCTTGCAGGATAGAACCTACTCGCCGGATTATCTTTGCGCTCACTCCCGTTAGTCTGCATTCGTTCCCGCCTCATCGATCGGAATGCACCCGCTGATATACCCGGATCAAACGAAACCTCCGGAGAGAAAGAAGGCAGCCATGACGAACCCCGATGAGAAGACCAACGTGATCAATGACGCCGATCTTGATGCAGTGGCGGGCGGACTGACGATCGAAGAGATGTACGAACAGGTGAAAGAAGAGCTCGATTCCGGTGTCAAAGGTCGCTTCCTCGACGGTGCAGGCGATGCGGAGCCCGAGGCGAACGGATTCTCCCGCCTTTCGCCGAAGCAGATCCGCGATCAGATCATCTAGTGCGCCGCTTCGCTGTCCTTTGGGCAAATCTCCCTCTGGTGCCATGAACTCGACCATGTTCAGATGCCGCACGCAATAATTTGTGCGTTAACGGGTTTATATCGAATTTCCAAGCGAAATAACGGCGCCGAACCACCCTAAAACCGCCGCGAAAAACTTTCCGCCGGTCAAATGCGCGTAAAGAATGAATCGGCGAAACCGCGAAAGCCCGATGACCCTCCTATACTTGCGCTAACGCGCCTATCGTGAGGAGGAGCCCATGCGGGCGATCGTCGCATACTGTTCGCAGACCGGATCGGCAGAAATGTACGCGCACTGGCTCGCGGAGGATCTAGAATGCCGCGCCGTGCCAATCGCGAGCCTCGAGCGAGAAGGCAAAGAGTGCGACACCGCAGTGTTCTGCAGCTGGTTTCACGCCGCCTCGATTAAGGGAGCGAAGGAATTCCAAGCCTACATGGCGGCGCATCCAGAAAAGACCTATGCCGTCGTCGCCGTAGGCGCCACGCCCATGCCGTGCGAGGAGTGGCCCGCATCCGAGCACGAAAAAGCGTTTCGCCGCTCCTTCCCCGCCGACCGTTACCCCGATCTGCTGTGGTGCTACTGCCAAGGCGGTTTTCATTTCGATCGGCTTGGCGCCTTCGACAAGATGGCGATGCGCGTCTATTTCCGCATGCTTGAAAAAAGCGCGAAGGACGGCTGCGCCCGAAGCGCAACGGCGCTCGAGAACATGAAAGCGGGCTTCGACGGGTGCGATCGATCCTACCTCGAACCCGTGCTGCAAGCGCTTCGCAGCCAAGCGGAAGCATAGCGCGCCGCCTCGCCACGGCGCCATCGCAAAAGCCGCTCCGATCAGCACAGGCAGCGGCGTAAAGTTGATAGGCGTCGCCCCTGCCAACGTAGAGCCGTCGCGAATTCGCAGGATTTCGAGCGCGCTTCTATGCCACAATAGGCTCAGGGCATTGGCGGAACCAGCACGGCGGAGAGGAGGGAGCGACATGAACGAGTCGAGCCTTGGCATGATCGTCGCCCTCACGGTTCCCTTCCTGGGAACCGTTTTGGGTTCTTCGTTCGTGTTCTTCCTGAAGCGCGCCATGGGCGAGCTCGTGCAGAAGGCGCTGCTGGGGTTCGCGGCGGGCGTCATGATCGCCGCTTCGGTGTGGAGCCTGCTCATCCCCGCCATCGAGAACGCCGAAGCGCAGGGCATGACGGGCTGGATGCCCGCTTCGATAGGCTTCCTGCTGGGCATCGGGCTGTTGCTGGCCATCGACCATTTCCTTCCCCACCAGCACTTGGACGATCCGCAGCCCGAGGGCATGCCATCCCGCATGAAGAAGCCCACCATGCTGATTTTCGCGGTGGCGCTGCACAACCTGCCCGAGGGCATGGCGGTGGGCGTCGTGCTTGCCGGCTTCCTTACGGGAGAGGCCGCTATCGCGCTTGCCGGCGTGATCAGCCTTGCTGTGGGCATCGCCATCCAGAACGTTCCGGAGGGCGCCATCATCTCCATGCCGTTGGTGTCGTGCGGGCTCACGCGGAAAAAGGCGTTTCTGTACGGCGTCGCGTCGGGCGCAGTGGAGCCGCTGGGCGCCGCCCTGATGGTCGCGTGCATCGGGTTCATGACGCCCGCCCTGCCCTACATTCTGGCCTTTGCCGCAGGCGCCATGATGTACGTGGTGGTGGAAGAGCTGATCCCTGAAACCCAAGCGGGGAAGCACACCAACGTGGGCGCTGTGGCCCTGGCGCTCGGTTTCGTGCTCATGATGATCCTGGACGTGGCGCTGGGATAGGTTCGGGCGCTTCCGGGAAACCGGATGTGTCAACTCCTGCCCTCGCAGGCTACGACAAGTTCGCTGCGCACGCTTGCGGGATAGAGTCTACCCACCAACGATTTCACGCTGCACGCGTTTCGGCAGCTTGGCGAAGACGAGGCCGTAGCTCATGTCGCAAAGGCCGAGCACGAGGCTCTCGGGAAGGTCTGCGTCGAGATCGACCGAGATCCACGTGCGCCCGTCGGAGTAGTAGCCGGGCAGGATCGCGTCGGGATATTCGGCGCGCAGCTCCAGTATGCGGTCGGGGTCGCACTTGAGCGACAGCAGGTGCCGTCCCGCATAGGGAGCTTTCGCGTCCAGCGACGCCTCGAACTCACAGGCGAACTGCCTACCGCCCACCCAATAGACCATCCAGCCCCACTTCTCGTGGAAGGCCTTGGACGCACCGGGGTGCGAGAGCAGCCGCCTGTCGATCGTCGCGAAGTCCATCACGCACCCTACACAATGCCCGCCGCGTCCAAATCTCGGTCGACAAGCTGACGCAGGTAATCCGATCTCTTAAGGCCAAGCTGACTTGCACGACGATCGATGAGCTCGATTTTGCGAATCGGCTCTTTGAACCCAACCTGACGCATTTCCTCACCGAACTTCAACGGCCTGCCGACAACCACCTCGCCGCGAGGTTCGCCGTGCAGAATGCCCTCCGATGCGTCTTTCTCCCATGCGTCAAGTTGCTCTTCCGTGATACCGAAACGCTTTTCTATCTCGCGGGCATCCATGACCTTCATTTCCGCCTCCTCGCCAACCCCAGTTCCTCAAGCACGTTTCGCGTCGGCGGCTCCATCGCATGAAATATGACGGTTCCAAACTGCCTTGTAGCCGCAACGATCTCGATGAGTCTTCCCATACGATCGTACCCCACCACAACCACCTCCCCTTCACGGGGAGCACCACGATACTGCTTTCTAACGAAATTCTCCCATGCGTAGACAATGTCTTCTTGCGAAATACCGTGCTTGAAAGCATGATCGGCAATGATCAAGTCATCCATGCGATGTCCTCCGCATTTCGTACAACGAAATTATAGCATAATACGAGGCGCTCTATTCTCTGCACCTTTCTGACCATCATCATTGCATACGAACATTTGTTCTTACTCAATCACAGGAAAATAGTGGTCTGAGAGGTCGTTCCATATTGAGAGAGACTGAGTCAATTTTGCAAATCCCCTGCTCAGCGGCGTTGATAAAGACTTTTGGCGGAGCGGATCCCCCCTGTCTTGCCCCCTGTCAAAGGGATTGGGTGGTAAAGTTTCCCGCGTTCCGCCACATTTCCAAAGCGAAGGGAGCGCCCGTGGAGCTTGGGCAGCACATCAAGGGTCACCGCGCGCGCCTGGGCATGTCCCAGGAGCAGCTGGCCGAGGCGATCTTCGTCTCGCGCCAGACGATCTCCAACTGGGAGACCGACCGCACCTACCCCGACGTGCAGAGCCTCTTGCTCCTGAGCAACCTCTTCGGCGTAAGCGTCGACGATCTGATCAAAGGAGATGTGAAGGAAATGAAGGCAGTGCTCACCAACGAGGCGAAGAAGCTGAACAGGCTCTCGATCGTCATGATGGCCTGCGGGGGCGCGGCGGTGATCTGGGCGGTGGCGACCGCGCTTCTCGACGCGAGCTGGCCGGTGATACTCGTGCCGTTCGCCGCGCTCTTCGTCCCCGCGGCGGTGGCCGCTGGGATGGCCGAGAAGATCAAGCGCGACAACCGGCTGTTCACCTACCGCGCCGTCGAGGCGTTCATGCGCGGCGAGGATCCCGACGTGGCCAGCGAGGCGAACCGCAAGGCCGGCCGCGCGTGGTGGGGCGAGCTCATCGCGAAGACGCTCATCGCAGCCGCCATCGGCTTCTGCTGCGGCTGGGGGCTTCTGAGCATCCTAGGGAAGATTCTCGGCTAGGGCCGTCCTCGTTCATCGACTACCAACTTAGGAACGAATGATAGAAAGGAATGAGAAAAGGGTCTGTCCTTTTTCGAGGCTTCGGTAGTTTGTGTGACAAGGGGCTAGCCTAGGCAGCAACGCTCTTCGCTCCCTTCACGCCCTTC
>URRZ01000104.1 GCA_900550385.1 uncultured Coriobacteriaceae bacterium
GGGGGGGGGGGGGGGGGGGGGGGGGGGGGGGGGGCCCGGCGGGGGGGCGGCGCCCCCCCCCCCCCGCCGCGGGGCCGACCGTCCGCTGCCGAGGCGGCTGCCCGCCGGTAGGCTGCCGCTGCTGCCACGGTGCCTGTCCGTTGCCTCGGACAGGGGGAGGCGCGCATCATGCTATAGTCTCGGAAAGCGAGAAGGAGGTTGGCATGATGCGATGCCCCGAATGCGGATCGAAGGAAATCGTCCGGGTCGTTTCCGGCAAGGTCGAGCTCACCGACGAGCTGAAGCGTCAGCTCGATGCGGGCGAGGCGGTTTACCTGGGCGATTATCGCAGGCGGCCCGAACGGTTCCAGCCGGATTGGGAGTGCCGTAATTGCCGTTATCGGTTCTATGGATGGGAAGATCCCCTGCCCACGCCGGAAGAGCATTTCCCGCCCGAAGACCTGGCCTGGCTGAAGGGCGTGGCGGATGCGACGCCGCCCTGCGATGCCGAGCCCTCTACGAAGCTTGCGGTCGCCACCTCGCGCTACAGCTTGGCGAACTGCATGCTGTCGAAGCGCTTCTGGGAGCTGGAGCGGGCTGCCAACGACAGGGATCCGATGGCGCTTCTCGACCCGGACTACGTGAAGGTGCTGGTGGCGGGCTTGGAATACGGCGTCGCCTGCAAGGCGGATGCGTGCGCGCTGGAGCTGGGGCGGCTCTACCTCGACGGCGCGGGCGTGCCGCGCGACGCCGCCGAGGCGAAGCGCTGGCTCGAGGAGGCGGAGCGTTTGTGCGGGGCGAAGGCGGCCGAGGCGATCGTCCTGCTGGGCCGCATCTACGAGCTCGGCCTTCTGGGCGAGCCCGATTACGGCAAGGCGTTCGCCGAGTACGCCAAGGCGGCGGGGCTGGGCGATGCGGACGGCTTGTGCAGCATGGCCGACCTGGTGCTCGCCGGCCATGCGGGCGCCCCGAACAGGATGCTTGCGTTCAAGCTGTACGGCGAGAGCCGGGACAGGGCGAAGAAATGGGCGAGCGGGGTCGCCGTGCAGGGCAGGGCGGCGCTTGGGATGGCGGAGCTTCTGGGCGACCCGGAGAACGCGCCGCGCGGGATGGGGTACGACCCCCTGGAGGCGCTTCGCCTGTTCCAGGAGGCGGAGCATTGCATAGCGCAGAGCCTCGCCGACGATTCGGGCGACAACCGCGAGGGCCTGCGACGGGCGATCGACGGGCAGCGCCGCCTGCGCGAGGCCATCGCGGCGCGGCTGGACATCGGGTAGGGGCGCCTGCGGGCCGTCCCTCGGGCGCTGCCGGGCCGCGACGGTCGGGCGCGCGGCGCATGGAGCGCGGGGCGGGCTTCGGCCCGCCCTTCCTTTTGCATGCGGTTACAATGACGGGGAGAGCTTTCGCCTTAAGGAGGGACCCATGCCGTTTCTCATCGTGCGCGACGATATAGCGCGCGTTTCCGCCGATGCCGTTGTCAACGCGGCGAACCCGGCGCTGCAGGCGGGCGGGGGCGTGTGCGGCGCCCTGTTCGCCGCGGCGGGCGCGGAGCGGATGCGGGAGGCGTGCGACGCGATCGGCGGCTGCCCCACGGGAAGCGCCGTGGTCACGCCCGGCTTCGACCTGGATGCGAAATGGTGCATCCATGCGGTGGGCCCGGTGTGGCGCGGCGGCGGCGAAGGCGAGCGCGAGGCGCTGCGCAGCTGCTATCGTAGCGTGTTCGCGCAGGTCGAGCGGCTGGGCGCGCGCTCGGTGGCGTTCCCGCTGATATCGGCGGGCATCTTCGGATTCCCGGTCGACGAGGCGCTTTCCATCGCGCGCGAGGAGGCCGAGGCGTTCCTCGCGCATTGCGACGAGGTGGAAGCCACGCTGGTGGTGTTCGACCGCGCGGTGGTGCGGGCGGGCAGCGCTCTGTTCGACCAGGTGCGGGAATACATCGATGACGGGTACGTGGACGCGAGCCCCCATATGCGGGGCAGGCTGCAGCGGCTCGCGGAGGAGCCTTGGCTGGGGGCGGCGTCGGCGCCGATGACGATGGACGCGGCGGCGCCGCGCGAGCTGGACGAGCTGCTGGACGACCTGGACGCGTCGTTCTCCGAAACGCTGCTGGCGCTCATCGACGAACGCGGGCTCACCGACGCGCAGGTGTACCATCGCGCGAACCTCAGCCGCCAGCTGTTCTCGAAGATCCGCGGCAACCGCGCCTACCGGCCCACCAAGGCGACCGCAGTAGCGCTAGCGGTCGCCTTGGAGCTTGATCTGGACCAGACGCAGGACCTGCTGGGGCGCGCCGGGCTGGCGCTTTCGCGCAGCAGCCGGTTCGACGTGATCGTGCGCTTCTTCTTGGAGCGGGGCATCCACGACGTCTTTCGCATGAACGAGGTGCTGTTCGCCTACGACCAGCCGCTCCTAGGCTCCCAAGGGTGATGCGCGCCCCCGTGCGCGGACGGTCGGACTGCGATGGGCTGATGCGCGCTGCGTCGCGGCGGCGGATAGGCGCCCCCCACGTGGCGGCGGATGTCCCCTGGCGGTTTACCTTTCGCGGGGGCGTGCGGCGTAACCTTCTAGGTGCAGGTAAGCGCCGAAGAAGGAGGTCGCCATGAAGAGCAGCAAGCAGAACGCCGTAGCAAGGGTCGAGGAAGCCGTCGAGCGTGCCGAGCCGATCCCGAGCTTCGCCCCTGAATCGGAAACGGCCCTCCCGCCGAAGGAGGGCGGCCGCGCCGAGCTCGTGTTCATCCTGGATGCGAGTGGGTCGATGAACCATCTGACCGACGACACCGTCGGCGGGTTCAACTCGATGATCGAGAAGAACCGCGAGGAGCCGGGCGAGGCGACGGTCACCACCGTGCTGTTCAACCAGAAGGCTCGGATCATCCACGACAGGCTGGACATCCGCCAAGTGCCCGCGCTCACGCGCAAGGAGTACCGTTGCGGCGGCTGCACGGCGTTGCTGGACGCCGTGGGGGATGCCATCGAGCGCATCGACCTGGTGCAAAGCGTGCAGCCCGCCGGCTACAAGGCCGACAAGGTGCTGTTCGCCATCACGACGGACGGGCTGGAGAACGCCAGCCGCCGGTTCGACTACTGGCGGGTGAAGCGCCTTATCGAGCGGCATCGCGAGATGAGTTGGGAGTTCCTGTTCGTCGGCGCGAACATCGATGCCGCCGCCGAGGCGGAGAATCTGGGCATCGCGCCCGAATGCGCCGCCGAGTACGTTCCGGACGGCTCCGGCACCGGGGTGCTGTACGCCGCCATGTGCGATGCGGTGGCCGGCGCGCGCCGCGGCGAGCGGATCGCGCGCGGCGCGTGGCGGGCGGATCTGGAAGAGGACGTCCGCAAGCGCGGAAAGGGCGCGAAGTAGGCCGCTGCGCCTGCCGGATGGGGGGGCTCGCGCCCGCGCGGGCCGCTGCCGCTACGGGACCAGCTTCCCGCGCGGGCGGCGCCGCATGGTGCGGGGCGCCAGCGCGCGCATGGGCGCCTCGATGTTCACGCCCAGGATCAGCTTCGCCATCCACAGGAAGAAGATCAGCACCAGGAGCGGGATGACGCACGAGGTGACGATCATGATGGCAAGCGACTCGATGAAGTCGTTGATCATGTTCTGCGCCCCCGAGGCGACGTCGGACAGCCCGGTGGACACGGCGTCGGGGATGTCGGAAACGGCTTCGCCGATGCCGTTGAAGAACTCGAGGATGCCGCCTTCGCCTTCCTGCCCTTCCTCGGACTGCGCAGCGTCGGCGGCCTCCGCCTCCTGGGCCTCCTCGGCCATGCCTTGCGCGGAGGCGACGGTCTGGTCGATGGACTCTTGGTAGATGCCCTCGATGTTGTCGGAGACGAGGACGCTTGCGGGAACCGTGATGACCAGCACCACGCCCAACAGGGCGAACTTTGCGGCAAGCCGCGCGAGCCCGGAGCTTGCCGGCAGCTTGCGGCGCAGCAGGATGGCGGCGATGGCAAGCAGGCAGCCTGCGGGGAACAGGATGCGGAACGCCGCGAGGCCGAAGATGGTCAGCAGGAACTTCTCCAGGTAGATGGCGGCGAGCACCACCATGAAGTCGGCGCTGAGGTCGACGAGCTTCTCGGCGATGGGCGTGCCCGCATCGCCGGGGATGGCGGACACGGCGGCCGACAGCCCGGCGGAGGACGCCGTGAGCGTGAGGACGGTGGTCTCCTTCTCGTCGAGGGAGGCGATGATGCCGCTGTAGGTTTCGGGCGACGAGAACACGTTCGCTAGCGGGATGGCGCTGATCAGCAGCGCGACGGCGAGGACTGCCACGGCGATGGCACGCGCCATCGGGTTGTCCAGCACGCTGGGGGCGCCGTCGGGGGCGACGGTTCCGCCGGGATCGGCCGGGGCTCCTTCGGGCGCATCGTGCCGGGATGCGATGTCGGTGCGGGCGTGCGCGGACTCTTCGCGGGGAAGGCGTTCGCTCATCGGGTGTTCCTCTCTGTCGGTGGGGCGCTTCGCGGGGCGGTTCCGCAACTTTCCCAGTATAGCGGTGTTGGCGCGCCGTGCGGCACGCAGCGCGCTCGTTCAAGGAGAGAAGAAGGGGCGGGATGGGATCATTCCCAGCGCCAGTCGGCGCCGGCCTCGTTGGCGGCTTCCTCGAAGTTTCGCTTGACGATGCCCAAGTCGACGGCGTCCCATGCCCCGTTCTTGGTCGCCTGCGCGCTGACGGTCCGCCCGTCGGCGCGCAGCGTGATGCGGAAGTGCTGGTTGTTCATGGCGGTGGGCGCCAGCTGCGCCGCCTCCATGGCCAGCGAGAACCATTCCGGCGCCTCGCCGCACTCGACCGTGCCGAGCTGGGCGATCGATTTGGTGCTGCGGGGCGATCCCTGCGTCTGCCCGTAGCCGACGGCGATGCCGATGCGCAGCGTCTTGCCGACGGGGACGCGCGCGTGCGACTTCTTGCGCGCGATGAACGCCACCCAGCAGGTGTTGAGCCCCATCGCCTGCGCCGCCAGCACTAGGCGCTGCCCCCAATAGCCCACTGCCTCGTCCTGCGTGCGCCCATCGGTGACGAACGCGATGTGGGCGTCGGCGCCGCGCACGAACCCGGCGCGCGCGACGAGCTGGAACACCTCGGGATTGCCGGTGACGATCTGGATGTCCAGACCGCTTTGACGCGCGCATTCGCCGGCGATCTGCCGCAGCGCGGCGAGGGTCTCCGAGTCGATGGGCTCGTCGCGGTAGGAGCGCACCGAGTGGCGCGCGCGGATGATGTCCATGATATGGGGCTCGTTGCTCATACGGGTCGCCTTGGGTCGAAGCTACATGATGGGGCATTGTACCGCGGGCGGACGCGGGCTGCGACAGGGTCGGGCGACGTTTCCGAGCTGTTCGACGCTGTGTGCAGGTGCATAATAGCGGGGAGGGATTGGCGGCATTGGAGGCTGCGATGGACAACACGGGGAAGTTCGCCGGGAAGGGCGCCGTGTACGCGGCGGCGCGGCCGCGCTATGCGGAGGAGCTGCTCGCGTACCTTGCGGATGAGGCGGGGCTGGCACCGGGCGCGCTTGTGGCAGACGTGGGATCGGGCACGGGGATCTTCTCCGAGCAGCTGCTCGACGCCGGGTACCGCGTGATCGGCGTGGAGCCCAACGACGACATGCGCGAGCAGGCCGAGCACGCGCTGGGCGGCAGGGAAGGGTACCGGTCCGCGTGCGGCACCGCCGACGCCACGGGCCTGCCGGATGCCAGCGTCGACTGCGTGACGGTGGCGCAGGCGTTCCACTGGTTCGACGCCGACGCGTTCAAGCGCGAGTGCCGCCGCATCCTCAAGCCCGGCGGCATCGTGGCGATCGCCTACAACATGCGCGATACGGAGTCTCCCTACATGCGGGCGTTCACGGAGTTGACCCGGCGCTTCTGCCCGGCGTTCAAAGGGTTCAGCAACGGCTTGGACGAGGCGGAGCTGCCCGCATTCTTCGACGGGCGCTGCGAGGTGCGGCGATGGGGCAACCCGCAGCTGCTCACGCGTGAGGCGTTCGTCGCCCGCGCGTTGTCCTCGTCGCGCGCGCCCCGCGAGGGCGACGCGAGCTACGCGCAGTACCTGGAAGAGCTGGATGCGCTGTTCGACCGGTTCGCCGAGGAGTGCGAAGGGGAGGGCGGCGTCACGCGGAAGCTGCTGCCGTACTCGCTGCGCACGACCCTGCACGTGGGGAGGCTCGATGGCGATCTCTAAGCGCGAGCTTGAGCTGCACGAGGAGGACCTGCTGGGCTACTCGGCAAAGGACGTCGCCTTCCACCAATGCGGCTCGTGCTGCGGCCGCCGCGCCGGCCGCGTGCTTGACGGCAAGCCGCTCATCATATGCAC
>URRZ01000105.1 GCA_900550385.1 uncultured Coriobacteriaceae bacterium
TGCACCGAGTTCCCCGTCAAGAAGGGCGTGGTCAAGGCGGTCGAGGACGTGAGCTTCGAGATGGACGAGGGCGAGATCCTCGCCATCGTGGGCGAGTCCGGCTCCGGCAAGTCGGTCACCAGCCTTTCGGTGATGGGCCTGCTCGCCGAGCCCGGGCACGTGGCCGGCGGCTCCATGGAGTTCGACGGCAAGGACCTGGCGAGCCTGTCGGAGAAGGAGTACCGCGAGATCCGCGGCAACGACATCGCCATGATCTTCCAGGAGCCCATGACCTCGCTCAACCCGGTGTACCGCATCGGCAACCAGATCGTCGAGGCCATCCGCACCCACGAGAAGATCGACAAGAAGGCCGCCATGGAGCGCGCCGTCGACCTGCTGCGCAAGGTGGGCATCCCCAGCCCCGAGAAGCGCGTCTACGACTACCCGCACCAGATGTCGGGCGGCATGCGCCAGCGCGTCATGATCGCCATGGCGCTGGCCTGCAACCCCAAGCTGCTGATCGCCGACGAGCCCACCACGGCCCTCGACGTGACCATCCAGGCGCAGATCCTCGATCTGCTGCGTCGCCTGCGCGACGAGACGGGCATGGCGGTGCTGCTGATCACGCACGATTTGGGCGTGGTGTCCGAGACGGCCGACCACGTGGTGGTCATGTACTGCGGCCAGGTCGTCGAGGAGGCCGAGGTGCGCTCGCTGTTCGACCATCCGATGCACCCCTACACGCTGGGCCTGCTGAAGTCGATCCCGCGTTTGGCCGACGACGACGCCAAGCGCCTCTACACCATCAAGGGCATGGTGCCCAACCCGCTGGAGATGCCTCCGGGATGCCACTTCTCCGATCGCTGCGAGCAGTGCATGGACATCTGCCGCCAGAAGATGCCGGAGCTCGTGCAGGCAGGCGACCACAAGGTGCGCTGCTTCCTGTACGAAGACGCGCAGGGCAACGTCGCCGACGAGGAGCTCCTGGAGAAGGCCGTCGCGGCCGCATCCGAGGCAGCGCGCGACGACGACCCCGACCTGGACGCGCTGGATTCCTTCACGCCCGCCGTCCAGCAGGCAAAAGCCGACGCCGACGAGGAGGTGGCGCAGTAATGACCGAGCAAGAGCGCAAAGACGCTGCCCAGCAGAGCGGCCGACGCGGGCTCGATGACGACATCCTGCTGGATGTCCAGCATCTGACCAAGCGCTTCGCCGCCGACCGCAACTTCTTCGGCAAGGCCACCTCTTACGTGCACGCCGTCGAGGACGTGAACTTCTTCATCCGCCGCGGCGAGGCGTTCGGCCTGGTGGGCGAATCGGGCTGCGGCAAGACGACCATCGGCAAGATGATCGCCAACCTGCTGACGCCCACGTCCGGCAAGATCATCTTCGAGGGCGAGGACCTGGTGGAGATGTCCCCCGCCGAGCGCAAGAAGCGCTGCAAGGACATCCAGCTGATCTTCCAGGACCCCTACGCGTCGCTGAACCCGCGCATGCGCATCGGCGACATCATCGCCGAGCCCATCATCACCAACAAGCTGATGCCGCGCGACCAGGTCGACGACCGCGTGTGCGAGCTTTTGGAGCGCGTCGGCTTGGCCAGCTACATGCGCAACCGCTACCCGCACGAGTTCTCGGGCGGCCAGCGCCAGCGCGTCGGCATCGCGCGCGCCTTGGCCGTGCGCCCGAAGCTGATCATCTGCGACGAGCCCGTCTCGGCGCTGGACGTCTCCATCCAGGCGCAGGTCCTGAACCTGCTGGACGACCTGAAGGAGCAGTTCGGCCTGACGTACCTGTTCATCGCGCACGGCCTGAACGTGGTCAAGCACGTGTCCGACCGCGTGGGCGTGATGTACCTGGGCAAGATGATGGAGATCGCCCCCAAGCAGTCGCTCTACAACGACCCGCTGTCGCCCTACACGCAGGCGCTGCTCTCCGCCATCCCCTCGGTGAACCCCAACGACAAGCGCGAGCGCATCATCCTGGAAGGCGACGTCCCCAGCCCCATCGACCCGCCTCCCGGATGCCGCTTCTCCAGCCGCTGCTTCGCCAAGGTGGAAGGCTGCGACGAGACGGTTCCCCCGCTGCGCGAGGTGAAGCCCAACCACTGGTGCGCCTGCCATCGCTACGATGCCTGCAAGAAGGCGCCGGCGGCGGCCACCGACTAGGATCCGTCAATCGGGGATGCCGGACGCAGGCCTTCGATGAAAGCGGCCCGTGCAAGCGGGCCGCTTTTTCATTCCCCGCCGCCGGCGTTGTGAGAGAATGGGGGATGACGCACATCGAAGCTTTCCATGAAAGGCAGGCAATGGATCTGAACCCAGGCTCCACGCTGCACGGATTCACCGTGCAGCGGAGGGAGAATCTCCCCGAAATCGACGGCGAGGCGATCCTCCTCGCGCACGAGGCCAGCGGAGCGCGCCTTCTCTGCATGCGCAACGGCGACTCGAACAAGGCCTTCTCCATCTCGTTCAAGACGCCGCCGCAAGACGACACCGGCGTGTTCCACATCCTCGAGCACTCGGTGCTGTGCGGGTCGGACAAGTTCCCCGTGAAGGAGCCCTTCGTCAACCTGCTGAAGAGCTCCATGCAGACGTTCCTGAACGCGCTGACGTTCTCCGACAAGACCATGTACCCCGTCGCCAGCACTAACGAGCAGGATCTGCTGAACCTGATGGACGTGTACCTGGATGCGGTCCTGCATCCGATGATCTACCGCAAGCGTGCCATCTTCGAGCAGGAGGGCTGGCACTACGAGCTGGCCGACGGCGCGGCCCAGGACGGCGAGGATGGCGCCTCGCCCGGAAGCGGCTGCGCGGGCGAAGCGGGCCGGCTGCGCTGCAACGGCGTCGTCTACAACGAGATGAAGGGCGCCCTTTCGGATGCGAGCTCGGTGCTCTACGACGAGATCCAGAAGGCGCTGTTCCCCGCCACCGCCTATCGGTTCGAATCCGGCGGCGACCCCCGCTTCATCCCGACGCTGTCCTACGAGCAGTACCTCGACGAGCATCGGCGCCACTACCGCCTGGACAACAGCTACCTCACCCTCTACGGCGATGCCGACATCGACCGCGTCCTCTCGTTCCTCGACGAGCGCTACCTGACGCCCGTCGCCGAGGAGCAGCGCGCTTGGCGCGGGGAGCGGCTTCGGGAAGGCGCCGCCGAAGAAGCCCTGCAGGCGCGCTCCATCGAGCCGCAGGAGCCCGTCCTCGCCTTGGGCGTGGTCCGGACCATGGACACCGCGCCGGAGAACGCGTGCATGGGGCTCGGCTTCGTCATCGGAGGGGCGCGCGAGCGCACGCGCATCATGGCGGTCGACGTCCTGCTGGACGCGATCATGGGAAGCAACGAGGCGCCGTTGAAGAGGGCGCTGCTGGACGCAGGCCTCGCCGACGACGCGACGGGATCCCTCGCCGAGGCGACGATGCAGCCGTTCGCGATGATGGAGCTCAAGGGCCTGCGCGAAGGCGCGCCGGCCCGCTTCCGCGACACGGCGCGGGCCGAGCTCGCGCGGCTCGCCGACGGCGGGCTCGACCACGGCTTGGTGGAGGCGGCCCTTTCCCGCTACGAGTTCGTCATGAGGGAGCGCGAGTTCGGCATGGCCGACGGCGTCGCGCTGTCCATCAACGCCCTGTCCGGATGGCTCTACGACGACGATGCCGCCATCGACGAGCTGCGCTACGAGGAAGACTTCGCCTTCCTGAGCCGCGCGCTGGAGGACGGCTACTTCGAGTCGCTCATCCGCGAGGTGTTCCTGGACAACCCGCATCAGGCGGAGGTCGAGGTGCGGCCGCAGAAGGCGGAGGGTCCCGCGGAGGAGGCGCTGCGGCTCGCGGAGATCGAGCGCGGCATGGGCCCTTCGGACTTCTCGCGCATCGAGGCGGACGTCGAGAAGCTGCGGGAGCTCCAGATCCAGCCCGATTCCCCCGAAGCGCTCGCAATGCTGCCGCGCCTGTCCAGAAGCGACATCCAAGGCGCCCCCGCGGAGCCCCCCTACCGCCTCGACCGCCAAAACGGGATGCCCTGCATCAGGCACGGCATCCCGACGCACGGCATCGCCTACGCGTACCGCTACTTCCCCGCCAACCGCATCGCGTTCGACGAGCTGCCCTACGCCTCCGTCCTCTGCTGCGTCCTGGGCAAGCTGGGCACCGCGCGGCATAGCGCCCAGGAGCTGGACACGCTGGTCAACGGGAAGCTGGGGAACCTGTCCTTCTTCGTCGAGACGTACCAGGACGAAACCGACCCCTCCTCCATCGACCTGAAGCTCGTCGAAAGCGCCAGCGCGCTTTCCGATAACGCGGCGCACCTGGCCGGAATCCCCCTGGAGGTGATGGCCTCCACCGATTTCTCCGACGCGGGCAAGATCCGGGACATCCTGATGCAGCGCCGCGTCGAGATGGAGCAGTGGTTCGCCCAAGCGGGGCACGCCGCCGCCATGCTGCGCGCGGGATCCTACTGCACCCCCGCCGGCATGGTCGCCGAGCAGCTGAGCGGCGTGTCGTTCTACCGCTTCCTCAAGGACCTGCTCGCGAACTTCGACGAGCGGTTCCCGCAGCTGTCAGGCAAGCTCGCCGAGCTCGCCTGCCGCCTGTTCGCATCGGACGGCCAGGTGCTCAGCTTCTCGGGCTCCGACGCCGACTTCGAGCGGTTCCTCTCCGCAGATCGGCCGCTGCCCGCTGCGGGCGCCGAGGGGCCGAAGCTCGACATCCCCCGTCCCGTCGTGCGCAACGAGGCGTTCATCGTGCCCACCGACGTGTGCTATGCCTCCACGGGCTTCGACCGCCGCTCGCTCGGCGCGCCTTACACCGGCGTATGGCAGATCGCGGCGCGCGTGCTTTCCTATGATTACCTGTGGAACGAGGTGCGCGTGAAGGGCGGCGCCTACGGGGCGGGTTTCCAGGCGGCGCGCAGCGGCACCGTGCGCTTCTATTCGTATCGCGACCCGCATCTGGACGAGACGCTGGAGCGGTTCAGCGGCACGCCCGCATGGCTTGCCGCGTTCGACCCCACGCCCGAGGAGATGGACGGCTACGTGGTCAGCACGGTCGCCGGCTTCGATGCGCCCCTCAAGGAGCGCATGCAGATCCGCCGCCAGGACGGCGACTTCCTGAGCGGGCGCACGCCCGAGGCGCGCGCGCAGACGCGAGCGGAGATGATCGGCGCAACGCCCGAGAAGCTTCGCGAGCTTGCGGGCGTCATCGAAGGGGCGCTTGGCAAGGAAGCCGTCTGCGTGTTCGGCAACAAGGCCATCCTTAAGGGCGCGAAAGCCGATCTGGACGTGATCGACCTGCTCAACGGCTAGCGCCGCAGGACGCGATAACGCTCGAAGGCCCTGAAAACGGCGAATCGCCGCAGGCACGGCCCGCGCAAGATGGGGGACGGTGCGTGGGGCGATTTTCGTTTGCGCTGAACGCGTGGCGGCCCGGAAGCGCTTACCCGAGTCGCCTTCCCTCAGGGCCGAAGATTACTCGAACTCGTCCACGAAATGCAAGATCATGGCCGCGCTCGTGGGGGTCATGCGCTCGCCGGGCAACGTGCGCTCGCTCACGGGGATGCCACGGGCGATGATGGCCGACGTTGCCGGAGCCGGGATGGAAAGCGTCCCATGGGCGCATTCCACTTCGCCCTGCCCTGTTTGCGCGACCGTGGCCACGATGCGTTTGACGCCCGTGGCTTCCACCGCCAGGCAGACGAGCAGCGTGTTGCGGATTCGGGAGCCGTCGCCGACTTCATGGAAGTGGGTTTGCTCGACCGCGCAGCCGTGCGCGGCAGCCTCGGCTTCAGCCAAGATGGTGTAGATAGCGCGCATATGGTCGCGCACCGCCGGCGAAACCGCCAAGCCGTCGATGGTTGCGAGAACCTCCCCGATATCGTGATGATGGCGATCGGGGACGCCTGCGGCATCGGCCGCCGCCTCAAGACGCTGCCGAGTATCGGGCGGCAGCTGCAGCAGGGTATCGCCCAGAAGCTGGTTGCGCGTGGCGTTCTCGGCAAGGTTCCATCTAAGGGTATTCACGTCAGGTTCTCCTTCTCCATGTCGGCTACCCGCACGCTCGATCATATGTGCCTGATATCCCGCGCCGAACCCGTTGTCAATGTTGACCACGGAAACGCCCGATGCACACGAATTGAGCATAGCCAGAAGAGCCGCCACGCCGCCGAAGCTGGCGCCGTAACCCACCGACGTGGGAACGGCGATCACGGGGCATGCGGCCATCCCGCCGGCCACGCTGGCAAGCGCCCCCTCCATACCCGCTACGGCCACTACGCAGCTGGCGCCTGCGATTTCCTCCCGATGCGCCAG
>URRZ01000106.1 GCA_900550385.1 uncultured Coriobacteriaceae bacterium
GGTGGCGGGGGGCGGCGGCTGGGGCGGCCCGTTTCGCCGGCCGTCTGGCCGGCGAAACTATTTACTTGCGAGCGTACTGCTTCGCCAGCTGGCGGCCGGCGATGTAGACCATGATCTCGTCGGTGCCGCCGGCGATCTGGTTGCCGCGCAGGTCCTGCCAGATGCGGCCGACGCGGGTCTCGGTGGTGTAGCCCAGGCCGCCGTAGATCTGCAGGGCCTCGGAGGCGACGTCGACGCAGGCGCGGGCGCCGAAGCGCTTCAGCAGCGCGGAGTCGATGCGCACGGACTGGCCGTTGTCCATCTTCCACAGCGTCTTGTACAGCATGTTGCGGGTGTTCTGGAGGTTGGTCTCCATCTCGGTCAGCTTCTCCTGGATCAGCTGACGGGCGGCCAGCGGCTTGCCCATGGTGATGCGCTCGTTCACGTAGGCGGCGGCGTCGTCCATGGCGGCCTGCGCGCAACCCAGCGTCTGGGCGATGATCAGGCAGCGCTCCATCTCGTAGTTCTTCATCAGGTTGAAGAAGCCGGCGCCGTACTCGCCCACGCGCATGTCCTCGGTCAGCACGACGTCGTCGAAGTACATCTCGCAGAACGGGATGATCTGCTGGCCCAGCTTATGCAGCGGAGCGGTGGACACGCCCTCCAGCTCGCGGGGCACCAGCCACATCGTCATGTCGCGGTTCTTCGGGTCGGGATCCTCGTTCTTGGCGATGACCAGCACGTAGGGGAACACCTCGCCCTGGGTGACCCAGGTCTTCTGGCCGTTGAGGATGTAGGTGCCGTCGGCCTGCTTCTTGGTGACCGAGGTCATGGAAGCGTTGTCGGAACCGGCGCCGGGCTCGGAGAAGCCCAGGGAGAAGATCGGCTTGCCGGTCTCCATGTAGGCGGCCATGGCCATCTCGACCTGCTCGGGGGAGCCGAAGTCGATCAGGTCGCGCATCGCCAGCGTGTTGTTCAGGAACGGGGTGAGGCAGCCGCAGTAGTGAGCGAACTCCTCGGTCAGCAGGCCCAGCGTCACGCGGTCGCAGGGAACGTCGCCCTGCTCCTCGGGGATGCCCATCAGGCCGAAGCCGGACTCCAGGTACGCCTGCACCAGCTCGTCGGTGACGCCGCCGGCAGCGTACATGTCCTTGACCTTCTGCTCGTCGAAGTAGCGCTCGCAGAACTCCTTGATGCTATCGACAAGAAGCTCCTGCTCGTCGGTAAGATTGAAATCCATCTTCCTTCCTTTCTTCGTCCGATCCCCAACGCGTCCCCGCTGGGGCCGAAAGCGGGGTCCCCCGCTCCCGGTTCGACCAAGCGAACCCGCAGGCTCGCTTCGCGCCCGCGCATTCGGCTCGTCACCTAATACGGCTATCTATCATTGTGCAAAGCCGCATGCCGGAAGTCACTAGGCAAAAACCGAAATCGCCTATGGAACAGGGCGCGGTTCCGCGCTCCGACGCTGGCGGCGGCGCGTGCGGCCCGAGCGGGACGCGGGACCGTCCTCTGCTCCACCTGATCCAGCCCGCTCCGCAATGATTTTCGTCCTCAAGGATGCTATACTGTATAGCATCCTTGAGGACTCGACGGACGGACCAGCATGAACGCAACGATGACCCAGATGAATGCGAGGATCGAATCCGACCTTAAACGGTCGGGGGACGAGGCGCTGCGCAACGCGGGCTATACGCCCAGCCAAGCGATTCGCGGGTTATGGGATTTCGCCGCCCGGCACAGGCACGATCCCACCGCGATCCGATCCGTTTTGGAAGCCGATGGCACTGGGTTGAACGATGGGTCGGAGCCGAACGAGAAACGGGCGTGCGCGCTCGAACGTATGGCAGATGGACCGCGCATCGTGTCCTCGACAAGGGAAAAGCTGGGAATCCCCGATTCGCCATCAACAGACTATTCCGACGACGATCTGCGTGAATGGGCGCACTTCGACAGGCTGGCGGAACGGGGTCTGGCATGACCCGACCGACCGCCGGCCTTCTCCTCGACACGAACGTGTGGCTCGATTACTACGATGCGGCCAGACCCCGCCACTCCGAATCGTTCGCGTTGTGCTCCTATGCGAAGCAGAACGATATCCCCTTGCTCTATGCGGTGCATTGCGCGAAAGACATCTTCTTCCTCCTCAACGCGTCCCTGAAACGGGACATCTTGGCGAGCAAAGGCGCCTTGTCGGAATCGGACGCCCTCGCGGCACGCAAGGCCGCATGGGGCGTAATCGAGCACCTGCGCCAAGAAGCGTTCGCCGTAAGCGCCGACGAGTCGGATGTATGGCTCGCTTCGAAATACCGTGGCCTTCACGATGATTTCGAGGACAACCTCCTTTTCGCCGCGGCGCAGCGCTCCCGTGCAGCTTACCTGGTCACCAACGACGAGCAGCTTCTCAAGCATTCGCCGATGCCGACGTTAACCCCCGCAGATGCCTTAGCAGCGCTGAAAGCGACAGGGTAGCGCGGCGGTGGTGGAACGGGGCCGGTTCCGCCCTGCCCCCTTTGCGGGATTCGGCGGTTTTCGCGGCCCACGCTATTCGAACGGATTCACCAGCTCGATGCCGAGGTATTCGAAATCCTTCACGTTGCGCGTGACCAAAACCGCGTCGTTGCATACGCAAAGCGCAGCTATCATGAGGTCCTCGATGGCGGGGGTGCGCCCCGAGGCGATCGCCTGACGATGAAGGCGAGCGCACTCGACCGCCGCCCGAGCATCGAACGCCAGCGTTCTGGATGCGTAGACGTCGATGAGCCTGTCGATGGTCTCCAAGAGCCTCGACCGTCGCTTCCCTTCGGGAAGCATGAGCGCGCTCGTCCTCACAGCTCCTGCTCGCGCAGCTTCTTGCCGCGGCGCAGGGCGGCAAGGCCCAGCACGGCGCACACCGCCATGCAGGCGAAGTTCATCGTGAACATCACTGAGAACCCGCCGGGCAAGTCGACGATGAACCCGTACACCGCCGTGGCCACGATGCCGCCGGCAGCGGCCGCCATGGAGATGGGCGCGTAGATCTGGGCATAGTCGCGCGAGCCGAACACGGTGCGCGTCACCAGCGGCGTCTCGACCGTGGTGCATGCGTACACCAGGCCGAACAGGAACGACCCGCCCAAAAGCAGCGGCGCCGCGCCCGGAAACGCCCACATGGCGGCGATGCCCACCGCGCCGGCCGCGATGCCCAGGATCAGTCCCGCCTGGGGGCTGCGATCGTTGAGCGCGCCCAGCACCACCTTGCCGATGGCCTGGCCGCCCATGCAGGCGGACGCCACCACGCCGGCAAGCGCGGCTATGCCGGGCATCGTGTCGGCGAACGATTGGCAATACGAGGGGAAGAACTGGTAGGCCATCTGGTTGACGTTGATCAGGAACCCGAACGCGGCGATGGCGAAGAACACGGGCATGCGCATCGCGCGCTTCGCCGACACGCCCCAGGCGACGGGAGCAGACGAGCCGTCCCCGGCGGCGGAGGCGGAGTCGCCGTTCGCGGGGGCGGCATCTTCCACTCCGTACGGAGCGAGCCCCTTCTTGGCGGGATCCGAACGGATAACCAGGAAAGTAACGGGCAGGGCCACCGCCAGGATGATGACGCCGAACACCAGATACCCCATGCGCCAGCCTTCGGGCCCCATGCCGATAAGCGCCGTGCCCACCGGGTTGAACACCACACCGCCGATGCCGGTGAACGCCATGCACAGCCCGACGAAGAAGCCGACGCGCTTCACGCACCACGCGTTGACGAGTGTGGGCACCGCCAACCACACCAGCGGCCCCACCCCGACGCCCAAGAACACGCCCGCGATGTAGAACTGCCACACCTCGGTGAAGAACGACATCGCCACCAATGCGACACCGTCGATGGCGACGCATGCGGAGAACAGGATGCGCGCGTCGATGCGCTCGAGCAGCTTGCCGCCGAAGGGCAGCGCCAACGTGAGCGTCAGGTTCACGATGCTGAAGTACAGCGAGAACGTGCCCGTGGGCACCCCGAAGTAGCCGCTCACCGGCGTGAAGAAGATGCCCGCGCAGCTGAGCACCATCGCGCAGGGCACGAAGGTGATGACGATGCACGCGGCTACGATGAGGTACGCGTAATGGAATTGTTGCATGGCGGCTCCTATCCGTATTCATTTGTTCTCGGGGGTGGACGGTGCGATGCGAAGCCGCCCGCATGCTCCATTGTCGGTGCGTGCGGGCGGCGGTTCATTGTGCTTCGGCACAGAATTTGGCGAGCGGCTTGCCGGAGTCAGGGCGCCCAGCGGGACGGACGCGGCCCCCGTCCCGTCGCAGGCGCGAAACGCGTCAGCTTCGCGGCTACGGCAGCAGATTGCCCTCCGCATCGAACGCGAGCGGGGCGGGGCCGGCGACCAGCTCCACGTCGTCGCGGTCGCGCATCTGCTCGTAGAGCGCTTCCGACACCTGGATCTCGTGCAGCTGCATGGTGTCGCGCACGCGTGCTACCAGGGCGTTCGGATAGTCCAAGCGATAGCAGGTGCGCAGCGCCAGCTTGATGGCCTCAAGATCGGTGTTGGCGTACAGCGGGATGGCGCAGGCGCTGGTGACGCCGGTGGTGAGGGTGTTCGCCCAGGTGGCTCCCCAGTCCACGTCGTTCAGCACGCGGCGCGTGGTCACATCCGCCATGGCCAGGCCGGCGGCGTTGTGGTGCGATTCGGGCGTGATGCCCAGCACCACCATCTTCTTGGCGTCCAGCACATCGTCGCAGGAATGGGTGATGGAGCGGCCCGTCACGTTGGGATCGTGGCCGTTGCCGCTGAGGTTCTTGCCGATGCGGTCGACTATCAGCACATCGCAGGCGTCGAACTTGAACTTCGCTAGGCGATCCTTCGCGATCTCCAGCAGGCGGCGGTCGGTCTCCATCATGCGTTCGGGCGTGCATGCCTCGATGACGCAGATGTCGTCGTAGGCGTTCTGCACCACGCCCACGCCGAACGCGATGGGGCACTTCCGCAGGAACAGCTCGGCAGCGCGCGGCACCATGTCGGTGAACGTGTGGAAGCCGAACGAGTGCAGCGAGGCGGCGCCTTTGTGCTTGGCGATGCCGATCGCCATCATCTTGGCAAGCCCGCTCTCGTGCGGGCCGCGGAAATCGGTATGGGGCTTCACCTTGTTGAAGATGACGATGCCGTCGGATTCGAAGGCGGCCTTGTCGCACCACAGCGGCTCGCCGTCCAGATCGCCGAACGACACCACGTCCATGCTGGACACGATGGGCATGCCGCACGCTTCCTCGGTGACGCCGTAGCCCTCGATCATCTCCACCTGGCCCTCGGCGGTGGCGCCGCCATGGCTGCCCATGGCCGGCACGATGAAGGGGCTGGCACCCCAGCTGCGCAGCGCCTCGCCGATGACGCGCACCATCTCAGGCAGATGCGGGATGCCGCGGCTCCCCACGGTGATGGCGATGCGCTTGCCTTCGTAGAAGCCGTGGTCGGGCAGCGCCTCCAGCTGCTCGCGCAGCGCGCCTTCCACGTCGTCGATCTTGGACGCGTCGTAGCGCTGGCGGATGGTCACCATCTGCGGCAGCTCGACCTCGTCGATCCCCTGGACGGGCACATGGACTTCCGGAAACTCGATGAACATGGCGTTCCCCCTTCGCCTGAATGAAAAAATCCCCGCAACGCATTATACGCTGCGGGGAGGATCATCCGACCCGAAGGAGCCTCGGGCAACCGCGATGCGATGTGAAAAAGGGACGTAGGATCTTTCTCACTATCCCGCCACCCTATTTCACCCATCGCGAGCATAAGTCAGCGAGCGCCGTTCTGGCGAGTGCAGATGACGCGAAAAGCCCCTTGGGCTGGACTTCGGTCCGCCCAAGGGGCTTTGAGCGTCAGCGGTGCCGCCCGCACGGCGCGCCGCGGCGCCCGGTTACGGGGGCCGGGCGGGCGGGGGGCCTAC
>URRZ01000107.1 GCA_900550385.1 uncultured Coriobacteriaceae bacterium
GGGGGGGGGGGCGGCGGGGGCTGTGGGGGGGGTGGCGCTTTTTTTTGTCTTAGCAGCTGCGGGGGGGGCCGTCCGACTCCGCCACCCCCCCCCGCCAATGGCCCCATTCGCCTTGCGCTCAACCTGCCAGACGAAAACGGGGGAGGGCCAGCCCCCTTTCCCCGCCGCGGAATGTGAAAAAGCGACCGTCCCTTTTTCACGCGCGCGCTGCCGTTAGCGCAGCGTCACGCCTTCCGGCAGCTCCACGTTGCGCCAATCCTCGTCGTCGGCGGTGTCTTCATCAGCGGTTGCGACGGCGGGCGCCTCCTCCTTCGGCTTGCCGAACGCGGCGTCGAACGCGTCGAGGTGCGCGCGCGGCACGGCGAACACGACGCGCCCAAGCGCGCCGGGATGCGCATCGAGCCACGCCTTGAACACGCCCACCACCTGCTGCGCCGGGTATCCCATGCGCCCGCAGGCGAACGCGTTCACCAGCAGGGTCTCGGCGCCGTTGGCAGCGGCGATGTTCAGCAGCGTTTGAATGCGCCGCTCCAACTCGCGATCGCATTCCACCTCGGAGCGGTGGTTCTCCAGAGCGCGTGCGCGCAGCGGCTCGGCGATGACGATGACGCCGGCCTTGCGCACCTCGCCGCTGCGCGAGAACGCCACGTCGGGCAGGAAGGCGGCGCGGTCGGTGAACAGCTGGCCGCGCCGATAGTCGCGGTTCTTGTCGTGGAAGTCGCGCTTGATGCCGCAAAGCACCTCGAACAGGTTGCTCTCGGCGCATAGCACCTGCTCGGGGCCGAACGCGCCGTCCAAGTACGCGCCGCCGGGGCGCGTGAACGACGCGGGGTCGACCACGACGCAGGCGCCTTTCCCGAAGCGGTGCAGCGCCTCGGGGAGGAAGCTGGTGGTGACCATCGTCTCGGTGGCCTCGAACGGCGCCTCGGGAAGCTTCATCCCGCGCGCCTCGCCCTCCTCGTAGATCGTCGTTGACTCGATGGTGGCCTGCGTGTCGCTCGCGAATGCGCCCTTCATCAGCGCGGCGTGCTTCGCAGCCTGCTCCTTGCGCTCTTCCCGGTCCGCCATGGGATGCCTCCTCGTCTTGCCGCGGATATCCTTCTCGCTTCCATGATAGCCGACCGGCGGGCGCGCGGGGGTGCTGCGGGCAAACGTTTACAAGTTGAACGGCCCGCACGTAGCAGCCTTGCCCCTCGTTCGGTTGGATGCGGGAACAAGCGGACGGGCGGGGGATGAGTGTATACTTCGGGTAATCATGGAGGACGCTATGCGAGGAGGTTCGATCGGCATGGATTTTCTGACGTTGGTGGGTCATCGCTACTCTTGCAGGGAGTTCTACGACAAGCAGCTGACCGATGAGGAATTGAACGTCATCTTGGAGGCGGCCCGCAAATCGCCTTCCGCGCGCAACAATCAGCCGACGCGCCTGTGCGTCGTCCAAAGCCCCGAGGGCCTGGCGAAGATCGACGAGTGCACGCGCTGCCGCTACGGCGCCCCCACGGTGATCATCGCCGCCTACGACTACGAGGCATCCAGCCATCCCAAGCCCGATCACGGGCCCGAGACCTGCGATTTCGGCGACATCGACACCACCATCGCGCTGACGAACATCGACGATGCGGCGGCCAGCCTGGGGCTGGGCGGCTGCTGGGTGGGCGCGTTCGACCCGCGCAAGGTCCGCGAGCTGTTCAACGTGCCGGAAAGCTACAAGCTGGTCGAGCTGTTCATGGTCGGCCATCCCAAGGCGGCGCCCGGGCCGATGCACCCGCAGCGCCGCGAGATGGACGAGATCGTCTGCCGCGAGACTTTCTAGGGGCTTCGCGGTTCGGCAGGGCGGCGGAACGAGCCGCCGCTCGCTGACGCCATGAACGATCAGGGCCATTACTATGCCGAAACAGAAGAAAATCCGCCTTGACGAGCTGATGGTGCAGCAGGGCCTTGCCGCGGATGCGGGCGAGGCCCTGCGGCTCGTGCTCGCGCATCAGGTGAAAGTGGGCGACGTCTACCCTACAAGCGCCGCCGTGCGCGTGGCGTCCGATGCCGCTGTCGAGGTCAAGGGCCGCAAGCGCTTCGTGTCGCGCGGCGGCTTCAAGCTGCAGGGCGCCCTCGATGCGTTCGGCCAGAGCGTCGAAGGGCTGCGCTGCATCGATATCGGGTCGTCCACCGGAGGGTTCACCGACTGCCTGCTGCAGGCGGGGGCGGCAAGCGTCGCCTGCGTCGACGTCAACTACGGCCAGCTGGCCTGGAGCATCCGCCAAGACCGGCGCGTGAGCGTTTTCGAGCGCACCAACATCCGCCTAGCCGACCCCGCCGATCTGGGCGCGCCGTTCGACGTGCTGGTGGCCGATCTCAGCTTCATCGGGCTGGCGGCGCTGGCGCCCACATTCGCCCGCCTGTGCGCGCCGGGCAGCGTGTTCATCGGGCTGGTGAAGCCCCAGTTCGAATCGCGCCATGACGAGACCGACCGCGGCGTGGTGCGCGACGCCGCCGTGCGCGAGCGCGTGGTCGACGAGGTGCGCGCCGCGCTGTCCGCCGAGGGCTTCGACGTCTCCGGCGTGGTGGAAAGCCCCATCACCGGCCCCGAGGGCAATGTGGAATATCTGGTGCGCGCCGTATACGGCGAGTAGCTGGCGAAACGGCCGGTTGGGCGAACGGTTGGATAGCCGGCTGGACGGGACCGCCTCGGGATCCGACCGGCAGGCCTACGCCTCCATAAGATCCTCGGCTTCGCAGCTCAGCGCGCGGGCGAGCCGGTAGAGCGAGGCGGCTTGGGCGTGGTTGATATCCTTGTTCCGCTGCTCGTACATCTGGATGGCGCGCAATCCCACGCCCGATCGTCGGGCGAGTTCCGCCTGGGAGAAGCCCGCCGCCTCCCGTCGCAACTTCAGCTTGGCGGGACGCGTTTCCGCAGCGCGATCGAGCTTCTCTGAAAGAACGTCGATGAACTTCGATTCATCGGCCTCGTGCAGCGGGCGGTACATCCCGACGATTTCGTCATAGGGCACGGCGTCGAAGACCGCGCGGTAGGGACGTCCGGTTCTCAGCTGGAAGTGCGCCACCGACCAGCCTGCCCAATAGTCCGGCGACCTGCCGTAGCGTGCGGGGGAATCGGCAGCCAAGGGGAGACGCATGTAGTCGGCCAGAAGCGCCGCAAGCTCCAAACCGGACTTCCCGGCGACGTATGCGGGGTTCTGCTGCTCGAAATGGCGGGCTAGGCCCGACGCGACGAACGCCTGCGCGGTGCGCGCTCCCGAGAACCCGCCGACGTTCACGCAGATGTCGAACGTCTCGGCGAGCCCCGTTGCGATGTCGTCGTCGTAAAGCCCGTCGTTCAAGCGCACCAAAGCGTATTCGTAGCGGCCTCTGCTCATATCTTGCTCCTCAGGATGTCCAAGGCGAAAACATCGTCTTCGGAAAAACCGTAGCGCGCGGTCATCGCCTTGAATGCCTCCCGCGCAGCTCGATCCCTTCGCATGCGGCGAGCGTGCCATGTTTCGGCCCGGACGCTTTCCGCCTCGCAGAACGTCAGCGCTTCGAACGCCTTCTCGCTCTTCAAGACGACTTGCTGCCCCAGCCCTCCCAGCCGCATGGCGCCTTCAAGCTGCCTCAGGCTGATGCGGTTGTCCAAGAACGCCCGGGCGAAGGAGAAATAGGAATCGTCCGCCCGATATCCCGTCACGATGTCGAAAGCGCCCAGATCGACGTCGTAATGTTCGAGGAGCGCTTGCTTCATCTTGGTCATGAGCGGCGTGGTTTCGTTGAATCCCCGGTTGCGGACCAGCACCGCAAGCCAGTTGAGGGTCCCGAAGGGCTCCGATTCCAGATCGCATATCGCAAGGCCGTCGCTATCCAGGCGATAGCGGTTCGCATAGCCGTCCACGTTATCGGGGCAGGCCCACTCGCAGGCGAGATCGTGCGATCTGGTGCAATAGAACCCCAAGCCGTAATCGTTGCGAGGGTTCCCGAAGCCATGGAGCGGACTATCGACGACGTGCCGAGATCCGTGGTAAAGCTCGAGCAACGGCATGTGCCCCTCCTTACTATCACTACAGTGATATAGTATAGCGCAAAACGGGAGGGCTGTGGCTGCCGATCCGCTTTGCCGGGGTACGACCCTTCCGGCAAGCCGTGGGCTGTCGATGAAGAGGCGGGGCCGAGCGCTGCGGCGAAGCAGCCGGCAGGTACAATTCTGCCCATCAGAACGGAAGAGAAAGGCGAGAGGCAACATGGCCGAATTCATCTACACCATGTACAAGGCGCGCAAGGCGCACGGCGACAAGGTGATCTTGGACGACGTCTCGCTGTCGTTCTACCCCGGCGCGAAGATCGGCGTGGTGGGTCCCAACGGCATGGGCAAGTCCACGCTGCTCAAGCTGATGGCGGGCTTGGAGGAGGTCTCCAACGGCGAGGCGCGCCTGACGCCCGGATACACCGTGGGCATCCTGCAGCAGGAACCGCCGCTGGAAGAGGACAAGACCGTCCTCGAGAACATCCAGATGGCATTCGCCGACATCCTGGCGAAGGTCGAGCGCTTCAACCAGGTGAGCGCCGAGATGGCCGACCCCGATGCCGACTTCGACAAGCTCATGGACGAGATGGGCAAGCTGCAGGACGAGATCGACGCCAAGAACGGCTGGGATCTGGACAGCCAGCTGTCGCAGGCGATGGACGCGCTGCAGTGCCCCGACCCGGACATGCCGGTGAACGTGCTGTCGGGCGGCGAACGCCGCCGCGTGGCGCTGTGCCGCCTGCTGCTGGAGGCGCCCGACCTGCTGCTGCTCGACGAGCCCACCAACCACCTGGACGCCGAAAGCGTGCTGTGGCTGGAGAAGTTCCTGCACAACTACGAGGGCGCCGTGCTGGCCGTCACGCACGACCGCTACTTCCTGGACAACGTGGCCGAGTGGATCTGCGAGGTCGACCGCGGCCACCTGTACCCCTACAAGGGCAACTACTCCACCTACTTGGAGACGAAGGCCGCGCGCCTGGCCGCCCAGAAGCAGCGCGACGAGAAGCTGGCGAAGCGCCTGGCCAATGAGCTGGAGTGGGTGCGCTCCAGTCCCAAGGCGCGCCAAGCGAAAAGCCGCGCGCGTCTGGACCGCTACGACCAGATGGTGGCCGAGGCGGCGCAGAGCAAGCGCGTCGACTTCACCTCCATCCGCATCCCCGCCGGCCCGCGCCTGGGCGCCGAGGTGCTGCGCGTGGAGCACCTGCACAAGGCGTTCGGCGACCGCGTGCTCATCGACGATCTGTCCTTCGACCTGCCGCGCAACGGCATCGTGGGCGTGATCGGCCCCAACGGCGTGGGCAAGTCCACCCTGTTCAAGATGATCGTGGGGAAGGAGCGGCCCACCTCCGGCACGCTGACCCTGGGCGAGACGGTGAAGGTGTCCTACGTCGACCAGGGCCGCGAGGGCATCGACAACGACAAGAGCGTGTGGGAGGTCGTCTCGGGCGGCTTGGATTACATGATGGTCTGCGAGACCGAGGTGCCCAGCCGCGCCTACGTGGCCAGCTTCGGCTTCAAGGGCTCCGACCAGCAGAAACCCGCCGGCGTGCTGTCCGGCGGCGAGCGCAACCGCCTGAACCTGGCCATCACGCTGTCGCAGGGCGGCAACCTGCTGCTGCTCGACGAGCCCACCAACGACCTGGACGTCGAGACGCTGTCCAGCTTGGAGGAGGCGCTGATGGACTTCCCGGGCTGCGCCGTGGTCACCAGCCACGACCGCATGTTCCTCGACCGCGTGGCCACCCACATCCTGGCGTGGGAGGGCACCGACGAGAACCCCGGCAACTGGTTCTGGTTCGAGGGCAACTTCGACAGCTACCAGAAGAACCGCGTTGAACGCCTGGGCGAAGAGGCCGCCAAGCCGCACCGCATCCATCGCAA
>URRZ01000108.1 GCA_900550385.1 uncultured Coriobacteriaceae bacterium
TCCAGATCGTTGTTTTCGCCCGCTGAGCTGGGCCTATGCCGGAATCTCTCCCACAGAAACCACCGAAGAGCCCAAAAATGAGTAGGGCTTTAATCGGTCTCGCGAAATGCCTGACGGGAAGCGCGTCGATGCGGCGACGTGTATCTTGGGACTCGGAAAAACGCTCTTTTCCGAGAAAACTGCTACATGGGCTACATTGAGCTGCACAGTTTGCCGGATTTAGCGCGATGAGAAGCCTTCCCGGCAGATCGAAGCGACTCCCCAGCAAGATTCGACGGTTGCAGTTGCAGCGATAACCGCAATAGCGACGCTATTTGCAGCAACACCCCAAACCCCCAGTTCACACGCACTGTCAAGCCCTTTTGACAGCTCTAGCGCGCCCGGTGCGAGCGATGTCGGGAGCTTTTGATGGTAGCATGGACGCCGTCATGGCAACCTTTGATCAGCCGGAGGGAGAACGCGCCCTCGACGGCATCGGAAGACCCCGCGGTGCCGGACAACTCGGCAGCACCGGACAATTCGGCGGTGCCCGGCAACCGGGTGGCATCGGACGACGCAAGCAGGAAGGGTTCACGTGGAGCTGGCGGAGCAGATCAGGCAACGGCGCGTCGAGCGCGGCATGTCCCAGGAGGATCTCGCCGAGCGCATCTACGTTTCGCGCCAAACCATCAGCTCGTGGGAGAACGACAAGACCTACCCCGACGTGCAGAGCCTGCTTCTGCTGAGCGTGCTGTTCGACACGACCGTGGACGAGCTGATCAAAGGAGATGTGAAGACAATGGAAGAAATCGTCAACAGCAAAGAGACCTACAAGGCCATGACACGCTGGGCGCTGGGCGGATTGGCCGTGGTGGTGCTCGCCGTCATCATGCTGGTCGTCGGATACGGGATCCTGGATTGGGGCTTCGCGCCATCGATCATCATCTTCTTTTTGATCTGGGGCATCGGCATGGCAATGCTCATGCAATGTGAGCGCATCAAGAAGCGCTACGATTTGGTGACCTATCGCGAGATCCTCGCCTTCTCGAAGGGCGAAGCGGTCGACCGCGACAATCCCAAGAGCCGCCGCGCCCGCGAGCATCGGACAATGAAGGCCGTCGCGGTCATGCTGGTCGCAGCGGCGACCGGCGCGGTCATCGGCTGGCTGTCGGCACCGTACATCCTGTAGCGGGCACGACGCTGCGCCACCGCGACAATTCAGCGGCCTGATCGGCACGGCACCGCAACGCCTCGCAGTAGCACGGCGGCAACGCCGAATGCGACTTCGAACCCCTCTCCCGAAAGGAATGCGTCATGGGATTGTTCTCGAAAACAGCCGAATCCGACACCTACCAACTCGTCAAGCCGAACCTCGTCGAGAAGGACGGCAACCTGCATGCGGTGATGGCGTGCTCGTACAACACCTGGACCACCACGAAGTTCCACTGCAACGAAAGCTACACGCAGGAGATCGACGCCGTGCTGCAGGGCATGCAGGCGGACGGCTACGAGATCGTGGGCATCCAGCACGTCCCCATGGCGAACGGCACCGGTTTCGGCGCCGTCACCATCACGACGCTGATCACGTACCGCTAGAGGCGCCGCGCCGCCACTCCGCGGCCGCAAAGCAAAGGGTGCCAAAGGGACACATCTAATGGCACGCTGGCAGCGCCAGCGTGCCATTAGATGTGTCCCTTTGGCACGGCGGGAAGACGGACGCGCCGTTGCACCGCGGCCCGTTGCCGGGCGGCGTTACTCTGCGGCTTCGGCGAAATCCCGTTCTATCTGGCCGATCTTCTTGCGGAAGACGATGGTCAGCACAGCGCCCGCCACGATGAACACCTCTAGGACGAGCCACATGGGCTGATACCCCGTCACGCCGGCGATGGAGCCCGCCAGCACCGGGCCGATGATGTTGGCGGCGTCGATGCCGATGAAGCACGCGCTGCTGGCGGCGCCGCGCCGTTCGGGCGGGACGCTTTCCATGCAGCATGCCTGCAGAAGCGGGCCGGCGGCGCCGTAGCCGAACGCCGAGAGCACCGCCGCGATCAGGAACTTCCACAGCGTGTCGGCCTGGCTGATCACCACGAACGAGAACGCGAAGCACACCATGGAGGGCAGGATGACCTTCACCAAGCCGAACTTGTCGGCGAGCTTACCGGTGAAGGGGCGGCTGAACAGCATCAGCACGGCGTTCACCGTGAAGTACAGGCCGATGTTGTCCACGCCGCGCTCCTCCGCGTACAGCGCCAGGAACGAATTGACGTTGCAGAAAGCGATGACCAGAAGCGACGCGATGCTCACCGGGACGATAGCCTCGAAGGCGAAGAAGCTGTTGGGCGTGATCTTGAAGGGGCGGCGCTTGTGCGGCGGCTCCTTCACCATCAGCGCGCAGCCGACGGCGACGAGCATGACCACGCCCGCGATGGCGAACGCGGCGTTGTAGCCGAACGCGTCCGAAAGCGTCAGGCCCACCATCGGCCCGATCGCCATGCAGGCGGCCTGCGCCAGCGAGAAGTAGCCGATGCCCGAGTTCACGCGCTCACGCGGGAGCGTGTCGGTCGCCATGGCGAGGCAGCATGTGAACGAGAACGCCATGGCCGAGCCCTGCAGCAAGCGCGCGATGACGACCACCACGATGTTGGTCGAGACGCTGAACACGCAATACGAGGCCGCCACGGCGACAAGCGATATGACCAGGATCTTCTTGCGGCTGAACGCGTCGATGGCGGGCGCCGAGACGATCTTGAACCCAAGCGACGTGTACGCGAACGCGCTGACGGCGAAGCCCACCAGCACGGTGGAGGCCCCCAGCCAGTCGGCGTACAGCGCGATGAGCACGTTCACCATCTGCTGCCCCATCGCCAACGCGCCGTTGGCGATGAAGATGCTGATGAACGCCGGCGTCCAGATCCTTCCCTTCGATTCCCCGTCCAACGCGACCGCCCCGCCCTAGGAGATGTGCCCTAGGAAGTCCTTCGTGCGGTCGGACTGCGGGTTGTCGAACACCTCGTCGGGCGTGCCCTGCTCGACGATGACGCCGCCGTCCATAAACACCACGCGGTCGGCAACGTCGCGGGCGAAGCCCATCTCGTGGGTCACGACGATCATCGTCATGCCCTCGCGCGCGAGCTCCTTCATGACGTTGAGCACGTCGCGCACGAGCTCCGGGTCGAGCGCGCTGGTGGCCTCGTCGAACAGCATCACGTGCGGGCTCATCGCCAAGGCGCGCGCGATGGCCACGCGCTGCTGCTGGCCGCCGGAAAGCTGGCTGGGCTTGTAGTCCACGCGCTCGCCCAAGCCCACGCGCTCCAGCTGCTCGACCGCGATCTTCTCAGCCTCCTCCTTGGAGCGCTTCAGCACCTTGGTCTGCGCCAGCATCACGTTCTTCTTGGCCGTGAGGTGCGGGAACAGGTTGAAGTTCTGGAACACCATGCCCACCTTGGCGCGCACCTTGTTGATGTCGGTGTCCTTGGCGGTGATCTCGGTGTCCTCGAAGAAGATCTGGCCGCCGGTGGGCTCTTCCAAACGGTTGATGCAGCGCAGCATGGTGGACTTGCCCGAGCCGGACGGGCCTAGGATCACGACCACCTCGCCGCGATAGACGTCCAGGTCGACCCCGCGAAGGACCACCAGGTCATCGAAGCTCTTCTGCAGGTTGCGGATGCGCACGATGGGCTCCTCGCCCGCTGCCCTGCGCTCCCGCTCCACCGCGACGGGCGCGGTGTGCTGGACGCCGTCGGCGGGCTTGTCGACCACGGTGGCCGCCTGCGTCTGGACGCCGGCGGCCACCTGCGCCTCGGGTGCTGCCTGCGCTTCGGGTGCGGCCTGCGCCGCCTCGTCCGCAGCCTCGGATGCGGGAACCTGCTTGTTCTCCAAATCGGTCATCTCTGCATCCTCTCCCTACAGGCTCGACATCTGCTCGGGCGTGATGCCCGGATTGCTTCCGTTGCCGCGCGCGGCGTCGGCGGCATCGCGCGTCTCGGCGGCGGGACGGCCCGCCATGTCCTTCACCACGCCGCGCTTCTTCGCGCGCTTCTTCTTGGGCGTCGCCTGGCCGGTGTCGTTGCCGGCGAGGCGCGCCTCCAGCTTACCGACCACCTTGGCCAGCGGCAGCGTGATGATCAGGTAGAACAGCGCCGCCACGATGTAGGGGGTGATGGAGCCGGTGGCCGCCACGATGGTCTTGGCGTACATGACGATCTCCATCACGCCCACGGCGGCCAGCATGGAGGTGTCCTTGTACAGCAGGATGAACTCGCTGGTCATCGTGGGGATGACGCGGCGGATGGTCTGCGGGATGATGACGAACAGCATCGTTTGGGCGCCGTTCATGCCCAGGCTGCGCGACGCCTCGAACTGGCCCTTGGGGATGGACTGGATGCCCGCGCGGAAGATCTCGCACAGGTACGCGCCCGAGTTCATGAACAGCACGATCACGCCCAAGGGGAACGACGGGATCTGCACGCCGGCCAGCGGCAGGCCGAAGAACGCGATGTAGATCTGCAGGAACAGCGGCGTGCCGCGCACCACGTTGACGTAGGTGGTGGCGATGCCGCGCAGCACGCGGAACTTCGACATGCGCATGAGCGACAGCACGAAGCCCAGCGGGATGGCCAGCGGGAACGCGCACGCGACGATGGCGATGGCCTGCAGGAAGCCCCAGAACACCACCGGCAGGCTGGTGACCAGCAGGATGGGGTTCAGGAACAGCCGCAGGAACGTATTGGAGTTCCACGCCTGCACCCATTCCTGGTCGGCCAGACTGTTGCCCAGCTGCTCGAAGAAGTCCACGCCCGCGACCGTGATGGCCGGGACGTCGGCGATGTCGTGCTGGGTGCCGTCGGAGAGCGTGTAGGTGCCCGTCACCTGCATCTGGCCGCCCGCGGCGGGGAAGAACACGCCGTAGATCTCCAGGCGCAGCCTGCCCTCGTCGGTGATGGGCTCGGCGAACTCGGCGACGAAGTCCTGCCCCTCAGCCTTGAACTCCGCGTCGGGGTAGTTGCGCGTCATGCGATCGGCGCCGGTCAGCAGCGTGGCGCGCGCGTTGTCCAGCGAGAACGTGGTGCCCTCGGGCAGCGTGAGCGTCACGGACTGGACGCCCTCGCCCGCCGCGACCTCGGCGTCCCACTGGATGCGCGTCTCGGTGGCGCCCAGGATGTCGTTGCTGCCGGCGGCATCGTCGTTCGGGCGCGCCGAGCAGCCCTCGGTCTCGAGCGCGAGCGCCTGCGAGGGCGCGAAGCCCAGCGCCAGCGTCGCGGCGAGCGCCAGGGCGAACGCGGCCAGAATGAACGAGCGGACTTTGGCGAGCCTGCCATGTTGCATGTTCTGCATGTCTCTCATTTCTCGTGAAAGCGATCAACTGCCGCAGAGCCTCTTGCAAAGAGCCCCTGCGGCGGGTGATCTCAGTACCTCGAAAGGCCCCCTTGAACGCAAGCGACCCAAGGGAGACGCTGCGCTTCTGCTGCAAGAATGTGAAAAAGTGACTGTCCCTTTTTCACGCTTGTGTCGCAGGTTGGGCGCAAGTCAGCGAGAAGCGGTGGGGTGCGTCTTAGAGACATGAAAGCCCGCCTTGGCTGGACTTGAGGTCCGCCAAGGCGGGTTTGAATGGCTCTAAGACGTGCACCGGCGCGTCGCAGCGTCGGCGATTCCACCGTTCGGCAGAACGGCGGAATCAATCCCAGACGGCCGCAGCGTCGGCTGGTTTAGCGGTTGGGAGAACCCCGCAAATAAACTAGCCCACCCACTGGGCGGTGAGGGGCGCGCTGGTGCCGTCCTCCAGCAGGGCCGCGCTGGCCGCGTTGGTGGGGGCGGGCAGCGCGGGGTTGTGCGTGGG
>URRZ01000109.1 GCA_900550385.1 uncultured Coriobacteriaceae bacterium
CGTCGTGCGCGCGGCGGTGCGGCGCGAGGCCGAGGACGGCGGCGTCGGGGACCGGCGGGCCGCCTTGCGAGGCGTCGGTTCGCTCGATGCCGGGCCTCGGGGCGCCGATCGCCCGCGACCCTGCGGACGACGGCTGCCAGCAGGGCGGGGCTCCCTTTGCGCCCGGCGCGATGGGGAAGTGTCTCCTCGTCTGTCCATGGCAGCATCGTAGCAAATGCCGCCACGTCGCCGGACGCGCGGGCGGAACCTGTCAACTAAAAACAAACCCGGGACGGGCGAAGGCCGGGGATCTGGAACGAGAGGAACGGGGGTGGAACCGACCCTCGTTTCAGAGGGGACGCCCCCCGGCGGGTGGGACGCGAAACCAACTCCCGTTCCATCGCGGCCGGAAGAACGGTGTACGTCGTTTATGCGGGCGGAGCATGGAACCGATCCCGTTCCAGATCCCGTTTCATCCGCTAAGGAACACCCCCAGCCTACAGTTCCTTGCTGCGGTAGAGGCAGGCGGCGGCGACGCAGCTAGCGGCATAGGCGGCGAGCACGACGGCGGCGACCGCCGCCATGATGGCGGGCAGGTTCGACTCGTCGTCGATGAACGCGATGAGGTTCGCCGCCCAACCGTCGCCCGAGATGCCGGCCAGCGCGTCGCCTGCCAACGGCACCGCCACCACGAACAAAAGCACGATGACGATGGGGACGATGCGCATCGCCTTGGTCATGCCGAAGCGCAGCACGAACGGCAGGATCAGCGCGGTGACGAGCAGGATGATGGCCGTGCCCGCCAAGGCGCTTGCCGCGAGCGTCAGCGGGTCGCTTTGCGCCGCAAGGCTTTCCGCCGCGCCTTCCGCGAGGGGCAGATACGGTGCGGCCTGCGCCAAAGCGAGCGCGACGATGACGGCGAACGCCGCCATGGCGACGCTGGAGAGCAGCACGATGGCGTAGCGGCCGAACACGATGGCGCCGCGCGAGATGGGCAGGCACGCTCGGAAGCGCTGCCAGCCGTTCGCCTCGTCGTAGCCGGAAAGCGTGAACACGACCAAAAACGGCGTCATCGCGGCGATGCAGGCGACCATGGCGATGGAGTTTTCCATGGCGATGCCCACCACCACGCCGATGATCAGGTAGATGGCCGCCATCTGGAGCAGGGCGTTGCGGATGGTGGCGAATTCGCAGAGGAACGCGGCTTTCATCGGGTTTCTCCCTTCAACGTGAGCTGCATGTAGTCGTCGATGGTCGCGCGGTCGCAGGCGATGTGCGGGAAGTTGCGCGCGAAGGCGAACCGGTCGGGCACCAGCACATCCACGCTCATCGGGTAGCGGATCCACCGCAGGGTCCCCGGGGCGAACAGGTCGCTTTCCCGCACGCGCTCGAACTCGGCTGCCCGGCAGTGCGCCACGCCCGCCATGTCGGTGATGCGGTCCTTCTCCACGTCGAAGACGATGCGGCCCCGATCGATGCAGACGATGCGGTCGGCGATCTTCTCCAAATCGGTGGTGATGTGGCTGGAGATGAGGATGCCGCGGTTCTCGTCGGACATGAAGTCGCGCAGCAGATCCAGGATCTCGTCGCGCGCCATGGGGTCGAGCCCGGCGGTGGCTTCGTCGAGGATCAGCAGGTCGGGGTCGTGGGCGAGCGCGCAGGCGATCTGCAGCTTCATACCCATGCCGCGCGAGAGGTCCTTGATCTTCTTTTTGGGGTCGAGCCCGAAACGCTCCAGCAGATCCTCGAAGCGCCCCTGCTTCCATACGGGGTAGGACGCCTTCATCAGGGAGCCGGCGGTCTTCACTGGCAAATCGCCGATGAAGGGGCAGGTGTCGAACACGATGCCGATGAGCTCCTTGAGGCGGCGCGCGCAGGCGTCGCCGGCGCGGGGGCCGAACGGCTCGCCGAACACGATGGTCTCGCCGGCGTCGACCTCCATCAGCCCCATGAGGGCGCGGATGGTGGTGGTCTTGCCGGCGCCGTTCGCGCCGATGAAGCCGGTGACGCAGCCGGCGGGCACGCTGAGGGAGACGTCGTCCAGCACGGCGACGCCGTCGTAGCGCTTGGTGAGGCCGCGTGCGTTGATGAGGTCGGTCATGATGTCCTCTTTCGGTAAGTCCGCCGCCGAAGCCGCGGACGCGGTGGTCGTTGGGCTGGGTTTGGGCGGGGCGAAGGCTAGTCTTCCGCCAGGACGTCGAGCATGTCGTGCAGCTCGGCGAGCCCGATGCCGGCGCCCCGCGCTTCCCGCACGGCGCCGCCCAGCAGCTCCTCGATGTGGCGCAGGCGCTCCTCGCGCAGCAACTCGGCGTTGCCGCCGGCGACGAAGCTGCCCTTGCCCTGCACGGTTTCGACGAACCCCTGGGCCTCCAGCTCCGCATAGGCGCGCTTGGTGGTGATCACGCTGATGCGCAGGTCGCTCGCCAGCGCGCGGATGGAGGGGAGCTGCTGGCCCTCCTGCAGCTCGCCGGCGAGGATGAGGTCCTTCATCTGCACGACGATCTGCTCGTAGATGGGCTTGTCGCTCGCGTTCGAGATGATGATGTCCAACAGGGCTCCTTCTGGTTCGCGCGCCCGCCTTCCGAACCGCGTCCCGGGGTGGAAGCCCGGGGCGGGGCG
The DNA here is from genome assembly GCA_900550385.1 of uncultured Coriobacteriaceae bacterium. Lineage (GTDB taxonomy): Bacteria > Actinomycetota > Coriobacteriia > Coriobacteriales > Eggerthellaceae > Aphodovivens. The sequence continues at coordinate 2,599 of URRZ01000109.1, forward strand.
GAGCGGTGGACGTGCAGGTCGGTTCTGCCCCGTCCGGCGTCCCGGGCGGGGCGGGCGCGTCGCGGCGTCCCGCTTCGCGCCGGGGAGGCCGGTGCGCTGCCGGGCCTTCCCCACGGGCACTGCTCCACTGTGCAGAGTGTGTATACCCGATATGCACACTATAAACAGGTGGATGCGCGCCTGTCAAGGGAGGGGATGCCGTTTTCTTCGGCTATAGTGGATCCGTTGTCCGGCATCGTATGGAAGGAAGGCCTATGGTTCGCGTGCTGTTCGTCGAATACCCCAAGTGCTCCACCTGCAAGAAGGCCAAGGCATGGCTCGATGCCCATGGCGTGGCCTACGATGACCGCCACATCGTCGAGGACAACCCCACCGCCGCCGAGTTGGCGGCTTGGCAGGAGAAGGGCGGCCTTCCCGTGCGGCGCTTCTTCAACACGTCGGGTCAGAAGTACCGCGCGCTGGGCGTGAAGGCGCTCCTGGATGCGGGGATGTCGGACGCGGAGGCGTTCGACCTGCTGGCGACCGACGGCATGCTGGTGAAGCGCCCGATCGTCGTGGGCGAGGATTTCGTGCTGGTGGGGTTCAAGGAGAAGGAATGGGCGGCGCGCTTGGCGTAGGCGCATCCCGGTGCGGTGCGGCGCGTTGCCGCAGATCGGTAGCCGGAGGAGCCGCGGCGACGTGTTGGGCGTCGCAATGCCGGCGCGCCGCTCCGTTGCGCCTTGGCGGGCGCTGGTATACTGGTCGGGAAGCATGACCCCTCCGAAGAACGGCGAAACGCATGATCGATGAAATCCAAGTCGAGAACCTTGCCCTGATCCGCAGGGCGTCGCTTGTCCCCGCGCGCGGTCTGACCGTGCTCACCGGCGAGACGGGCGCGGGAAAGACCGCGCTGCTCTCGGCTTTGAAGCTGCTGATGGGCGAGCGTGCGGACAAATCCGCCGTGCGCGAGGGAGCCGACGCCCTGCGGGTGTCGGGGCGCTTCTTCTGGAATGCGGGCGCCTCCGCCGACGAGCAGGAGCTCGTGGCGGTGCGCCGGGTGAACGCGGAGGGGCGCTCGCGCGTGACGCTCAACGGCGACATGGCCAGCGTGGGCGAGCTGGCCGAAGCGGTGTCGCCGCGCATCGACCTGTGCGGCCAGCATGAGCATCAGCGCCTGATGAAGCCCGCCCAGCACGCGAAGATGCTGGATGCGTGGGCAGGCGAGGCGGTGCACGCCGCGCTCGAGGCGTACGGCGCGGCGTTTGCGCGGGCGAAGCAGGCGGCCGACGAGCTTGCGCGCGTCCGCGAGGCGGGGGAGGCCTCTTCGGCGCGATTGGACGAGGCGCGTTTCACGCTGAGGCAGATCGACGCGGTCGGCCCGCAGGAAGGGGAATACGAGGAGCTTGCCGCCGAGCTCGCCCGCGCCGAGCATGCCGAAGCGCTGGCGGTCGCCGCCGATACGGCGCATGCGGCGCTGTCGGGCGACGGCGGGGCGCTTGATGCCTTGGGATCGGCTGCCGCCGCGCTGGAAGGCGCGGCGCGCTTCGACGCGTCGTTGGCCGATCTCGCCGCATCCCTGCGCGAGGCGGGCTACGTGCTGGAAGACGTCTCCCGCGAAGCGCGCGACTACCGCGATGGCGTGGAGTTCGATCCCGAAACGTTGGCGGAGAAGCAGGAGCGCATCGCGGCGCTGCAGGGGCTCATGCGTTCCTACGGCCCGCGCTTGGAGGACGTGCTGGCACGCCGCGCGGAGGCGGCGGAGCTGGTGTCGCTGGTGGACGATGCGGCCGAGCGCGAGGCGGCGGCCCAGCGCGCTTTGGACGCCGCCGAGGAGGATCTGGCGCAGGCCGCCCGGGCGCTTTCCCAGGCGCGGGCGGATGCCGCGCCGCGCTTCGCCGCAGCGGTGAGCGCGCAGATGGCGCGGCTGGAGATGGGGAGCGCTTGCCTGGAGTGCGCGCTTTCCGACCTGCCGCGCGCGTCGTGGACGAGCCAAGGGCCGCAGGCCGTCGAGTTCCTGTTCCGCCCCGGGGCGGAAATGCAGGCGCGTCCGCTGGCGCGCATCGCGTCCGGCGGCGAGATAAGCCGCGTCATGCTGGCGATCAAGGTGGTGCTGGGGCAGACGGACGAGGTGGACACGCTCGTGTTCGACGAGGTGGACGCCGGCGTGGGCGGCTCGACCGCCAACGCCCTCGCCGAGGTGCTCGCCGATCTGGCGAAAACGCATCAGGTGCTGGTGGTGACGCATCTCGCCCAGGTGGCGGTGCGCGCCGACGTCCATTACGCGGTGCGCAAGAGGGAAGCGGATGCGGGCATCCCCGAAACCGACTTGGTGCTTCTTTCGGAAGACGACCGCCCGGCCGAGATCGCCCGCATGCTCTCCGGCGACGCCACCGAAGCGTCGCTGGCCCACGCGAAGGAGATGCTGTCGAACGCGAAAGCGTAAAGCGCGTGAGAAGCGTGAAAAGCGACTGTCCCCTTTTCACACTCCCCGCCGCCGGGGATGGCCTAGTCGTCCACGCCCATGCGCAGCTCGAGGTTGTCGGCGGAGTGGTCGAGCTTGTCCTCGACGGCGTCGATCCGCTGGTCGAGGGCCCACAGCGCGTCCGCATCGACGGCGCCTTGGCGGTAGAGCGCTTCCAGCTGATCGTCCAGCGTGTCCGCTTCATGCTCCAACGTCTCGAGCGGCGCCTTCGCTTCGAAGTAAGCCTGCGGGCGCTGGGCCGGATCATCGGGCACGGCCACGGCGTCGGCGGTGGCGATGGCGTCGGCGGCGCGCGCCTCGAGGTCGGCGATCGCCGCTTCCATGCCGGCGGCATCGGCGGGGGAGGGCGCCCCTTGCGCCGCCGTCCCGTCGGAGGACGGCTGACCTGCGTCCGCTGCGGCATCGCCGGACTGGCCGCCGTCGGCGGATTGCGCGTCCTTCAGCTGGGCGATCTCCGCCTCCATCCGGTCGAGTTTGTCGAGGATCTCCCGGTCGGTGCCGGAAGAGCAGCCGGTGAGCAGCATGCCCGAGAACGCGAGCGCGCAGATGCCGGCGACGGCGACGGTTCGTTTCGGCAGAGATGTCATTGCGGACCATCCTTCCCTCGGCGCTTCGATGCCCACAGGGTAGCAACCCTTTAAGGAAATCCGACAGTCAACCAGTGTAGGGATGAGGGCGTGCTCATCTAGCCGCCGCGGCAGGGTGGTACAATCACGCTGC
>URRZ01000110.1 GCA_900550385.1 uncultured Coriobacteriaceae bacterium
GGCGCTGGTTATGCCCCCCCGACCCCAGCACCAGCCCCTTCCGCGGCGCGGCCGGGCCCATGCGGGCGGGATCGTTTTTGGGGGGGGGGGGCGGGGGCTGACCCGTCAGATCCACGTCCACGCCCAGAGAGCGCATGTAATCCTCAAAATCGTGGAGCTTGTCATAGACAAATTCATACCGGTGGCGCTTGCTCTGATCCACGTTGTCCAGCTTGGACAAAATGACCTGGAAGGACTCCTCCAGGGGAAAGAGAGTGGTAATTTCCTTTCCCTGGGCGTCCCGGCTCTGCTTGGAACGGAAGTCCGCGTAGATCAGCAGCAGGGACTCTGCCGACAGGGACTCCAGCTCCAGATCCCAGGTGGAGTGGTTGGAGGCGATGTGGCTGATTCCCTCCATGTTCCGCTCCAGCAGCCACTGGTCGGTGTAATAATAGTGGAGGTAGGGGACCCGCTCTCCGGGGCGGCAGCCGAACTTGCCCAGGTCGTGGGCGGCGGCGGCCCCGGAAATCAGGGCCAGGTCCACCCCCACGCCTGCCTCCTGCAGGCCGCGGGCCGCGGTCATGGCGATGTAGTGCACGCCTGCAATGTGGCTCAGGGTGCAGAAGGGGGTAACCTCCATGCCCAGGCGCATCAGCTCATAAATAAATTCCTCCCGCCAGGCCCGCAGAAAGCGGCGGTATTCCTGGCCCTTTTCACAGGGGGCGTATTCCGCCTCCCTGAGGAACTGGAAGTCCAGCAGGGGGTCGAAGGGGAGAACGGCGCGCTCGCGGCGCAGCAGTACCTGCAGGACGGTCAGACCGAACACGGCCCCATCGGCATAGGGGGCGGCGTCCGGGGCGAAACCGCCATGAGGATACATCAGACTGCACACATACCGGTAACAGAAGTGTCCCCAACCGTCCTCAGGGGCGGAGGGACTGAGCTGGGACAGAATGGGGGCGCAGACCTCCAGCACCCGGGTGCAGCTCAGCCGCGCCCGGATGGGGAAGAGAGACTGCAGCCCCTCCTCCCAGGCGGGGGTTCTCAAAAGGGCGAGAAGGGATCTGCGGCTGGAGACGGCGGTGAGGCTGCGCTCGGCCAGGGCGTCGGCCGCCGCCTCGTCGGCGCTGTCGACGACCTCCATGCCGTCGAGCGAGACGCCGGCGCGCGCCGCCGTCTCCTCGATCACGTCGCGCGGGCTCACGAGCACGGGCACGCCCACGCCCTCGTCGAGCACGCGACGGGCGGCGAGCAGGGTCTTGTCGGCCTCGCACTCGGGCAGGGCGACGCGGCGGGAGGGCGCGGCCTTGGCGTCCTCGACGAGCTTCTCGATAAGCGTCATGTCAGGTCCTTTCTATAGAAAAGGGCCCGACGGCGGCCGAGGGGGACGCGTCGTCGGGCCCGTGCGCTACATGGAGAGGGCGTCGTCCACGAACTTGGCGGCGTCGGCGAAGGTCTTGCACTTGTTGAGCTGCATGTAGGGGACCTCGACCTCGTACTCGTCCTCGAGCGCGGAGGCAAACTGCACGATGTTGACGGACTTGCAGTGCAGGTCGTCGACGAAGCTGGTCTCGGCGGACAGCGTCGCGGCGTCCACGCCAAAGATCTCGGCGGCCTTGCTCTTGAGGATGTCCACGACCTCTTCCTGGAACTCGTTCATTGTCTTTCCTCTCTTTCCCGGCGAGAAGAGCGCTCTTCTCGCGACTAACCGCGGTAGATGTAGTCGCCGACCTGGTACTTGGGCGGCACCACGGGGATCTGCAGGTAGGAGTCGTGCTCGCCGCCGGTGTGGATGACGTGCATGCCGTCGCCGTTGTCGGTGGCATGGTTCATGTCGGTGTCATGGAACCACTCGGTCTTGATGAAGCGGCCCTGCACCACGACCTGCAGCTTCTCGCCCTTGTGCCAGAAGCGGGCATGCGGGTAGAACTCCACGTCCACCGGCACGATCTCGCCAGGCTGCATGCGCTCTTCCTTGGTGTGAGCGTGCACCGGCTGGAAGTCGCTGGCGTACTTCGGATCGAGCTCGCGGTGGCTGCAGCGCAGGAAGCCCCAAGCGCCGCGGAACGGAGCGCCCATCACGCGGATCGGCACGTAGTTGTCGTCCTTGTCCAGCTTGATGACCCACGGGAACAGGTCCATGTTGTCGTAGCCGCGGCACTCGACGTTGAGGTGCAGCTTCATGAAGCCCGTGATCTCGGTGTCCTCTTCGAACTGGTAGGTGAACGTGGTGGTCTCGGTCTTGGGATCGTAGACGACCTCGGCCTCCTGCTCGGGGTTCTCGAAGCTGGCGGAGCCGTCGGCGGCGTTCAGGTACAGCTTCTTGTACACCGTGCGCTTCAGCGGGAAGGTCTCCTCGGGGCGGGCGCTGGCGTAGTCGTAGTCGTAGCCGTCCATGACGTCCAGACGCACGCGCGGGGTCATCTCCCAGCCGTTGTGGATGTCCTTGCAGTAGCGGTCGAAGAAGCGCTTGACGTCCTCCAGGTTCTCCGGCTTGTAGCTATCCGGCCACTCGAAGTCGCGGTGCGCACGCATCCACTTCTTCGGGGAGCGGGAACGGCGGAAGCCCTCGAAGGCGCCACGCAGATGATGATGGACCCAGCCGGCGGTCACGTACAGGGGGATGCGGATCTTGTTCCAATCCACGATCTTGTCCTTGTAGTAGTTGTTCATCAGCGGGTACTTCTTCATCATCTGAGGCGTGTCCTCGATGTAGTTGTTAACCGCGAGGGCGTCGATGATGTGGGTCTCGTAGTCGGGGTTGGGGATGCCGCCGCAGAAGTAGGACTCGCGGTACAGGTCGCCCTGGCCTTCCCAAGCCGCCAGGCACGCCAGATGCGGCGGACGCTGCGCGGCGATGCGCCAGTGGCTCATGCACACGCCGGAGTTGCCCAGCATCGTGGCCTTGCCGTTGCACCAATCCTGAGCGGTGACCCACTCGATGAAGTCGGCGCCGTCCTGGGCGTCCTGATGGCCCCACAGGTACACGTCGCCGTGGGAGTTGCCCACGCCGCGCGGGTCGACGTTGGCGATGGCGTAGCCGTTGCGGCACCAGTAGCCCGGGTCGGGGGACTCGAACTTGGCGTACTGCGACACGGTCTTGGGCGGCACGCCCATCAGCTGCCAGGAGTCCATGCCCTCGGACGGGTTCTTGCCGAAGGGGCCGAACGCGCAGATGACCGGGACCTTCTCCGTGGTGACGGGACGGTAGATGTCGGCGTAGATGACGGTGCCGTCGCGCAGCGTGCAGGCCTGGTCGCGCTCGCAGATGACGTTGGGGATCTCGGTCATGTACGTGCGGGGCTGGTACGGCGCGCAGTAGCCCATCGTGGCCACCATTTCGGCGTCGCTGGCCTGGCCGGACTCGGCGGCCTTACGCTTGATCTCCTCGAGCTCCTCGCGGGTCTTGCCCGGATTGCCCTTGGCGAAGAGGACTTCGAACTCCTCACCGTCGAAGGTCATCTTCTTGGCGATCTCGCCCGGCTTCACATCCTCGGCTGAGATGATCTCAACTTCTTCAGCCATGATCTCCACCTTTCTTACTCGATGACGTTCACTTTGTATGCTTCTTGCGCAAGCTCTGTGGAGAATCTAGGATACGGGGAGCCAAGAATCATTGGTTTCCAGCACAATCATGGCGATGTTTTCACGGCATACGATGCGTTTGCGGAGATTTCCGCACCGTCTTGCCGATTGCGCGGAGGGAGCCCGGCTCGCGTCGTTCCGCTTGGCCGGAACGCCCAACCGGGGAAGGGCGACCGCCCCACCTGCGCTTTGATTAGAGGTTGAAGGAGGCCGTCATGGAGTTCGAGGAACTGCTGGCGCTTTTGGATTTCAACACAATGAAAACCGTCAAACTGCGCAAGAAATCGCAGCGGATCACCGGTCTGCTGTACCTGAGCGACCCGGTGGCGAGCTCCGCCATCATCGCACCGGAAGTCATCTGCTTCGGGTTCGCGTCGCAGTTCAACGCCGTCGAGAATCGCTATCTTGAGCAGGGCACGTTCATGCTGCACCTCGACGAGCCGCTGAAGCCGCTGCCCGCCGACGTGACCGTGGTGGCCTTCGCCAGCCGCGACGAGCAGCGCCAGTGCTACAACCAGCTTGCGTCCGAGATCCGCACCTACCGCCGCATCAAGGACCGCATCTTCGACCTCACGCAGCTGGTGAGCCGGGGCGTTGGCCTGAAAGCGCTTCTCAACCGCATCTCCGACATCTTCGGCGTGCCCTGCAACGTGCTGGACAACTCGCTGTCCATCGTCTCGCATGCCGACAACTTCCCCTATTGGGTGACCGACGGCCGCACCGGGCAGAACGACCTGCTACCCGAGCGCGCCTGGGCCACCATGAAAGCCGAGGGGCTGATATCGCATCAGTCGCCCGACACGGCGAAGGTGTTCAGCTGGCACTCCGAAGACGGCGTGCTGTGCTACAACCACTACGCCGCCATCAGCATCGGCGACACGGTCATCGGGTCGGTGAGCCTGTTCACGCAGCACCAGCCCATGCGCAAGAGCCGCGTTGACCTGCTGCCCGGGTTGGCGCACATCCTGAGCATCGAGATGCAGAAGAGCAACGTGTACCTGATGAACAAGTCGGTGTACTACTCGCACCTGTTCACCGACCTCATGAACGGTAGCATCGATGCGGACCCCGAAACCGTCAAATACCGCTTCTCGGTGTTCGGCTACTCGCTGCGCACCTACAAGCGCATCGTGTTCGCCGATCTGTCGCACGAGTACATGGAGCCCTCGCGGGTGCAGGCGCTGGCCGAGCGGCTGCACAAGGTGCTGGACAACAACATCTACGTGGTCACGGCGCAGGGCATCATCCTGCTGACCAGCCGCTCCACCTTCATCGACGATGGCGTGTACTGTGCCGAATCGCTTCCCGACGACATCGTGACGCGCGGGCTCTCCGCCGCGCCCGAGCCCGAGGAGGCGGCGAAGGTGGAGCCGGAGCTGGAGGACGCCGATCCCCGCTTCCTCGCCGAGGACCGGCTGGACCTGTGCGAACTGGCGGCGGTCGTGCGCGACATCGACGTGAAGATCGGCATCTCCAGCATCTTCACCAACATCTTGCATGCGCCCAGCTACTTCATCCAGGCGCAGCGCGCCATCTCCACCGGCGTCAACTACATACCCGATGCGCCCCTGCATTTCTTCGCGAACTTCCGCATGGCCGACATGCTGTCGCATGTGGAGAACCAGAACGCCCTCTACACGTTCAGGTACCCGCCACTCATGCACGTCATCAGGGAGGACCTGAAGCACGGCACGAACCTGGCCTACACGCTGTTCGTGTACCTGCAGGACCCCGCGCACCCCGCCGCCGCCTGCGAGAAGCTGTTCATCCACAAGAACACGCTGTACTACCGCTTGGACCGCATCCGCCAGCTGATGGGAGTCGACATCAAGAACGGCTGGGTGATCGCGCAGGTGGAGATGACGTTTTTGATCCTGAAGCACCAGGGCAAGTTCGACGACCTGGTGCTGCCGAAAGACGGCGAGCGCGAAGCTGGCGCCGAGGACGGCGCGGAGAAGAAGCGGCGCGGCCGCAAGACGAAGGCCCAGGTCCAAGAGCAGGAAGCCCCCCAGCCCCGCCCCCACGTCCACAAGATCGCCGCCTTCGAATGACGTGAAAAAGGGACGGTCGCGTTTTCACATTAGCTGGAGCCGGGGGGGGGGG
>URRZ01000111.1 GCA_900550385.1 uncultured Coriobacteriaceae bacterium
CGCCGCTCCCGGCCTTCGGAATCGAGAGGTCGGTCTCGCGCCCCGGCAACCCCTGCGACAACGCGGTCGTCGAGTCGGCGAACAGGGTGCTCGAGCGCGAGCCGGTGCGCGGGCGGGCGTTCCCGTCGGAGGACCGGCTGAGGACGGGGCTCTTCGACTGGGTGAACCGGTGCAACGACTGCAGGCCGCACTCGACGCTCGGCTGCATGACGCCGGCAGGGTCCAGGGAGGCGGGCCTGATCCTCTCGTAGCCCTGTCCAAAAAAGTGTTGCCATATCACCCTGCCTTCTCGCGGTTCGAGAGCGCTTCTCCGCCTTCAGGGCAATCGATTTTTTTAGGTAGGCGTTCTCGGCCTCGAGCTTCCGGACGCGGCGCTCGAGCTCCTGCTCGCGCGTCGCCTTCCCGGACGTCGCCTTCGCGCCCCCGGCCTCCCCTTGGGCTTCGGCCTGAGGGCCTCGGCCCCGCCCTCGCGGTACGCCTTGCACCACTTCTCCAGCGGGAACAGCGAGGCTATCCCGTAGCGGGCCATGACGTCGGCCTTGGGCTCGCGCCCATCGACCACGGCCTTCGCGACGGCGACCTTCAGCTCCCAGCAGTAGCTCCTGCTCCTCTTTCCCATCACCAGCAACCCCTCGATGCCGAGCGAGACATATGTGCAATGCCATTTTCTCACGGTCGCCGGCGGCAGGGCCAGCTTCGTTGCCGCCGCGTGGTAGCCAAGGCCCTCGGCAAACATCTCCGCCGCCATCAGGCGCATGCCGCCGTCGTACCTCAGCCTCAGATCCTCGGACATAAGAAAGCCTCCCATTTCTCGTGTCCAAGAAATGGGAGGCAGTTCATCGGCCCCTTTCCCGCCCCCCCCTTTTTTCTCGTTCTAGAACTCCAGCTTCTCCAGACGCTCGAACACGGCGTCCTTGCGGGTGAGGAAATCCCACGGGTCGAAGATCTCGTCGAGGGTCTCCTTGGACAGCTTCGCCTCGGGATCGGCCTCCAGGTTCTCGCGATAGGTGGGCCCGTCCACGGCGTTCTGGATGTCCGCCCACACCTTCATGGCGTTGCGCTGCACGATGACGTAGGCTTCCTCGCGCGTGATGCCCGTCTGCACCAGCGCCAGCAGCACCTTCGAGCTGAAGATCAGGCCGCGGGTGCGCCACAGGTTGTGTTCCATCTTGTCGGGATAGGTCTGCAGGCCGTCCAGCATCCACTGCATCTTGCCGAACATGTAGTCAAGCGCCGTGAAGCTGTCGGCCAACGCCACGCGCTCGGTGCCGGAATGGCTGATGTCGCGCTCGAACCACAGCGCCACGTTGTCGAGCGCCACCTGGGCGTTCGCCTTGACCACGCGCGCCAGGCCGCACACGCGCTCGGCAGTGATGGGGTTGCGCTTGTGGGGCATGGCCGACGAGCCCTTCTGGCCCTTGGTGAACGGCTCCTCCGCCTCGATGACGTCGGACTGCTGCAGCAGGCGCACCTGCAGCGCGATGGACTCCAGCGTGGCGGCGACGGTGGCAAGGCCGCACATCACCTGGGCGTGGCGGTCGCGGGCGAGCACCTGGGTGGAAAGCGGGTCGGGTGTGAGACCCAGCTTCTCGCACACGTACTGCTCGATGAACGGGTCGATGCTGGAATACGTCCCCACCGCGCCCGAAATGGCGCCGGTGGCGGCAACTTCGCGCGCCTGCTCCATGCGGGTCTGCGCGCGCTTCAGGGCCCACGCCCAGCTGCCGAACTTCATGCCGAAGGTCATCGGCTCGGCATGGATGCCGTGCGTGCGCCCCACGCACAGGACGTCCTTGAACTCGAACGCGCGGCACTTGCACGTTTCGCCCAGCTGCCTGATGTCGGCCAGGATGATGTCGATCGCCTGCGTGATCTGGTACGACAGCGCCGTGTCGCCCAGATCCGACGAGGTCATGCCGTAATGCACCCAGCGGCTGGGTTTGGGCTGCCCTTCGGGCACCTCGGCGTCGATATGCTCCGCCATGTCGGTGGTGAAGGCGATGACGTCGTGGTTGGTGACCTTCTCGATCTCGGCGATGCGCTCGGCGGTGCAGCCCGCATGGTCGCGGATCCACTGCGCCTCCTCCTTGGTGATGCCGGCCTGGCCCAGCTCGGCCTGCGCCTCGCACGCCAGCACCTCGATCTCCTGCCAGATGTCGAACTTGTTCTGGAGCGTCCAGATATGCCCCATCTCGGGGCGCGTGTAGCGGTTGATCACCGGCGTGCCTTTCCCTCGCTCGATATTGCCGTGTCGATTATACCCCGCCCGGCGCGCATCGAACCGGGCGATGGCGCCGTCCGGCGCGCCTGCCCTACAGCGAGCGGAACACCGCGCGCACCTCGTCGAGGACCTCGCTGTCGGCGGCGATGATGGCGGTGTCGCCGGGCATCAGCGTTGCGCCCTCGCTCGCCACCTGCACGTCGTCGACCGTCGAAACCGCCACGATGAGGCTGTTCTCGGGCATGGGGATATCCTGCACATGGACGCCCAAGTCGTTGTTGTGGTGGCGCATGATGCGCGGCACCGACAGCTCGGTCAGCACCACGTTGCCGTGCGTCAGCGACGACGCGACGCTCATGCTGCCCAGAAGCGTCTCCTCCTCGATGAGGTTGGCGATGAGCGTGGTGGACGACACGCACTCGATGCCCACTTCCTTGAAGATGCGCAGGTTCTTCGGGTGGTTCACGCGCGCGATGCAGCGCTGCACGTTGAACACGCGCTGCGCGGTCTCGCACGACACCAGGTTGTTGTCGTCCTGCCCCGTGGCGGCCACGAACACGTCGGCACGGCGGATGCCCGCGTCCTCCTGGTACTTCGAGTCGCACCCGTCGCCCTGGATGACCATGTAGCTGCCATGCAGCACGATGGAGAGCTTGTCGGCGGTGGCGCGGTCCTTCTCGATCATGGCGACATCGTTCCCGCTGCTCAAAAGCACCGAGGCGAGGTACTCGCCCACTTTGCCGCCGCCCATGATCACCACATACATGAGAATCCCCTAATCCTGGATGTACTTGCTGAAGGAATCGATGAGGTCATGGCGGATGCACACGAGGAGCGAATCGCCATGGTAGAGGATGGAATCCTTGGTGGGGATGGAGCTGGCCGACCCGTCGCTCCGCTCGACCGCGACGATGCGGATGTCGTGGTCGCGCTCCAGCTCGCCGGCGCGCACGGTGCGCTTGTCCGCCCAGCCGAGGTCAAGCGAGAAGCGCAGCACCTCGAACTCTCCGAAGGTGTCCAGATGGGCGCCGTGCCCCGAGACGATCTTGCCGAACACGTCTTCCGCGACAAGCGACGTGCCGCACACGTAGTCGATGCCCAGCTGCATGTAGGCGCGCTCGTGGTCGGGGTTGTACAGGCGGGCGATGACGTGCGGGACGTCGTAGAGCAGGCCGCCCACGCGCGCGACCATCAGGTTCGTGTTGTCGAACTGGGTCACCGCCGCCAGCACGTCGCACTCCTCGACGCCCGCCTTCTCCAGCGTGTCGCCATCGGTGCCGATGCCCTGGACGGTCGACCCGTTGAAGTTGCGACCCAGATTGGCGAAGGCGTCGGCGTTGCGGTCGATGACGCAGACGTTGTCCCCGTTGTCGGAAAGCATGTTCGCAAGCTGGGAGCCCACGCGCCCGCATCCCACCACGATCACGTTGCTGCTCATGCCTTTCCCTTCCTCGCGCCGATGCCCGCGTTTTCGCAGGCGGGCTCCATTCTACCGCAGCGGCAAAGGAAAGGGCTGCGGCATCGGCGCCGCAGCCCTTCGGAAATCCGCTTTCCCGCGCTCCTAGATCGACATCATCGCGGAGAGCGTGGCGTTGAACCAGTGGTCGTAGTTCGGCGGGCAGTACTTCTGCGCCGCGGCGTAGGTGAGGGAGTAGCCGTAGCCGCTCGCCAAGCCGGCGACGTGGGCGTTGATGGCCTCTTCCCAGCTGCCCCAGCTGCTGCTGCCCCAGCCCCACGCGTTGCAGGGCAGGAAGCAATGGGCGCCCTTGGAGCTTTCGGTGTTCGAGATGGCGGGCGACCAGCGCGGGTCGACCCCGTTGTTCCACGCCGCCTGCGCGAACGTCGCGCCCTGGCCCGCAAGGGGGGATCCGGCGAGGAACGCGTCGATCCGCTGCGTCCACTCGGCGACGAAGGCCTCCTCGCCCACGCTCCAGTCGACATCAGGAAGCCCCGCCAGCTGGGCGGAGGCGTCGGACTGCTGCTGGACCGCCTTCGCGGCTTCCGCCGCCGCGATGCGCTCGGCCTCCTGGGCGCGGGCAAGCTCTTCGGCCGCCTTGCGCTCGGCCTCGAGCTCTTCCTCGATCGCATCGACGTTCTGGGAGATATCGCGCTCGGACGTGCTCTCCAGGCGAGAGTCGTCCACCGCATCGCCGGAGCCGGACACGACGATGGCGCGCTGGTCCGCCGTGCTGGCGGCAACGGAGGCATCCAAGCCGAAAGCGCCGTCATCTGCCGGGGCGTACCCCGCCGATGCGACGCCGAAGCCGATGCAACCGGCGAGCACCACCGAAGCGCAACCGACGGTCGCGATCTTCGCAACGATGCTCGACTTGCGCTGCTTGTATCGTTTTCCAGCCAAAAAATCACCTTTCCGCACAGCAGGCGCAGCGCGCTTCGCGTAGGAGGCCATGCTCCGACCGAAGCAGGATAAGCAGCTTATGCGGTTGTAGGGGTGTGATTGCTGCTGAAGCGATGCGCTATGCTGTTTTGACAAGCGGTATTTTACCGTAGGGGCGGGGTGGTCCGCAAAGTTTTGTGGAGACGCCCTCCATCATTTGTTCGCTTGACAAAAGCCGCTTCACCCTAGCCGCAGGTGGGCACGAATACGGTTTCCGAGGCGGGCGCGATCCTCCATCGAACAGCCGCCCATCCGCCGCGAACGGCAACACAGGTCGGCGAGCGGAGGCTAGAAGGGATGGCGGAACACCAGCTCGCGCCCGACGGGAAGGTCGATCACGATGGAGGCGACGTCGCCCGGCAGCGCGAACGAGAGAAGGCCCATCCAGCAGAACGCCGCGAACAGGATGCCCGCCGCAAGCGCCCAAGGCCACGACCGGCGCACCCAGCCGACGACCAGGAAGCCGATCGCGAACAGCAGCAGGGGCCACAGCTTCGCCAACCAGGGGACAAGCGATGCCCAGCGCACCAAACCAAGGCTCATGGGAAGGATCGCCCCGCCTCCGACGAACAGGAACCAGCCGGTCGCCGCATGCGCCATGCGGACGCCCCGCTTGCCGGGAACCGCCATCACGGCGATGCCGGACACCGTCAGGAACAGGGGCCAGAAACGCCACCAGCTCGCACCGTGGACGAAGCCGCCCATCGCCTTCAAAACGGCGACGAACACCGCCGCGAAGCACGCCCAGACGAGCAGCGCCCGCAGCAGCGGGGGCAGGGCGCGTTTCCGGGGCGCGGCGACGCCCTGCGAAGGCGGGGACGCCACGCCGCCCGGCCCCCCGGCGACGCCCGGTGCGGGCGGCTGGGCGGCGGGCTCGCGCAGCCCCGACACCGCGCCGCCGCTCGCCAGCTGCGAGGCGCCCAGCGCGGCCGCGCTGCGGGCGGCGAGCGGGGGCGTCGGCGGCTCGTGGGCCCCCCCCGCATACAGCTCGCGCCGGTTCGCGGGAGCG
>URRZ01000112.1 GCA_900550385.1 uncultured Coriobacteriaceae bacterium
TGCGCCGGCGCCCCCTGGCCGCGGGAGCGGACGCGCCCGGCATGGCGCGCGCCTCCGCCAAGGCCCGCGACGTTGCCAATGGAGCCGCCGTTCGCACGCGAAGATGCGGACGACCTGCGGTTTCGCCTTATGCTGCTGCGGGTTGAGGGGGATGTTCCGCGGGCGCGCCTGCCCGTTGTCGATCTGCGGGTTGCCATGGTGTTAATTGTGTCATTTCACCTACGGGGCAAGGCTCGATCGGGGGCAATTGCTACAATAAACCCAAACACGGTTTTCGGCCCGCAGGGCGCAGCCTGCGCCGGATTCCGGTTGGAAGGCAAGCCACGACACTCAATGGCTGCGGCGCCGCGACGCGAGCGGCGGACCGTTGCCGATATCGAGGTGAGATCATGAGCAGCAACGAGACGCGCCGTATCCTTCTTGTGGAAGACGAAAAGGCGATCCGCGATGCGGTGACTGCTTATCTGGAACGCGAGAACTACTGGGTCACCGCCGTGGGCGATGGCCAGGAGGCGCTGGAGGAGTTCTCGAAGCACCATTTCGATCTGGTGATCCTGGATCTGATGCTCCCCCGCGTCCCGGGCGAGCGCGTGTGCCGTGCCATCCGCGACAACTCCGACGTGCCCATCATCATGCTGACCGCCAAGGGCGAGGTCGAGGACCGCATCATCGGCTTGGAGCTGGGCGCCGACGACTACTTGGTGAAGCCCTTCAGCCCGCGCGAGCTGGTCGCCCGCGTCCGCGCGCTCCTGCGCCGCGTGCACGCCGACACCGAGCCGCAGCGCGAGGTGCTGGAGTTCGGCGAGCTGACCATCGACGTGTCGGGCCACAAGGTGATGGTGTCCGGCAAGGAGATCGACCTCACCGCCAGCGAGTTCAAGCTGCTCACCACGCTCTCCCGCTATCCCGGCCGCGTGTACTCGCGCATGGAGCTGGTGGAGAAGGTGCTCGGCTACGACTTCGAGGGCTACGAGCGCACCATCGACAGCCACGTGAAGAACCTGCGCGCCAAGATCGGCGACAACCCGCGCAACCCCAAGTGGCTGCACACGGTCCACGGTGTGGGCTACCGTTTCGAGGATCCCACGAAGAACGGCCAGTAGCCCCTGCCCGGGCGACCGCGAGAGTGCACCATGGTGATAGCTGGAAAAAGCGGCGCAGCCGACGAGCAGGCATCCCCGATGCCGCCCGAGAAGAAGAGGGCGGGCAAGCAGGACCGCGAGGGCAAGCCGGAGGACCGGGGCGCCCCCTCCCAGAAGCGCCGCGGCTGGAGCAGCCTGTCGTACGCGACGCGCGTCACCCTGTCGTTCGCCCTCATCGCGGCGATGACCGCCTTGGTGACCATCGGCGTCGTCTCGTTCGTGTGGGAGCAGCATTTCCAAACCTACACGCGGGACAATATGGAATCGATCGCCACCATCACCGCCGACCAGATCGCCGAGCGCTATGCCGAGTCGGGTGATTTCAACGGGGAGACCGTCCTGCCCGCGCGCACGATGCTGGCGATGACGCCCGGCATCGGCATCCGCGTGGTGGACAACACCGTTCCCTACGACGCGCAGAGCTCGGCTTCCGTCCCGTTCGACTCGACGAGGCTGAACTCCTCGGCGACGGGCGTGGGCGGCACGTCGTTGGCGCCGAAGAACCCCTCGCCGGACCAGATGGCGACGGCGACCATCGAGGTCGACGGCCAGGCGGTCGGATCGGTGAACGTGTGGGTGCTCGGCTCCGACACGCTTCTGCGGTCGGCCGACGAGGAGTTCCGCAACAACTCCTACCAGGCGATGGCGATAGCGACGGTCGTGGCGATCGTGCTGGCATCGTGCTGCGGCTTCCTGTTCGCGCGCGGCTTGGTGAACCCCATCAACCGAATCACGAAGACGGCGCGCGCCATCAAGGAGGGCAATCTCTCCGCCCGCGCCGAGCTTTCCGGCGACGACGAGATCGCCGAGTTGGGCAAGACCTTCGACGAGATGACGGAGTCCATCGAGAACGACCGCGAGCTGGAGCGCCGCCTGACCACCGACGTCGCGCACGAGCTGCGCACGCCCCTGATGGCCATCCAGTCGACCGTCGAGGCGATGGTCGACGGCGTGTTCGAGGCCGATCAGGAGCGCCTGGAGACGGTGAACTCGGAAGTGCAGCGCCTCGGGCGCCTGGTGAGCGCGCTGCTCTCGCTGTCTCGCTTGGAGAACCGCTCGACCCCCATGAAGGAGGAAGTGGTCGACGTCGGCGAGCTGATCTCGTCGATCGTCGCGACCCACGAGGCGTTCGTCGCCGACTCCGGGCTGAGCCTCACCTACGAGATGGAGAAGAACGTGCTGGTGAAAGGCGACGCCGACATGATCCGCCAGGCGACGGCGAACCTCATCTCCAACGCGGTGCGCTACACCCCCGAGGGCGGCCACATCACCGTGAAGGTGTCGCGCGGCGACATCATGGCGGCGATCTCCGTCCGCGACACGGGGATCGGGCTGACCCCCGAGGAATGCAAGATGGTGTTCTCGCGCTTCTGGCGCGCCGACGCCGGCCGCGCCCGCGCAAACGGCGGGCTGGGCATCGGGCTCGCCGTGGTGAAGGAGATCGTCGACAGGCACCATGGCTGGGTCCAGGTGGAGGGGAAGAAGGACGAAGGCGCCTGCTTCACCATCCATATCCCGCTGTACGACCCCGCGCAGGAAGCGCGCCAGTCGAAGCAGGCGGCGCGGCAGAACGCGAAAGCGACTCGCAACGGGAAGACGAAGGCCGCGAAGGCGAAGGAAAGCAAGAAGGCGCGCGAGCGCAAGCGCGAGGCGCGCGAACGCAGGGAATAACGGAGGGAGACTGCAATGACGGGAATCGACATCAAGCCCGATGCGCAGGGCAAGGTGCGCGATCTGTACGATCTGGGCGATAGGCTGCTGCTGGTGGCGACCGATCGCATTTCGGCGTTCGACTACATCTTGGAGGACGAGATACCCTGCAAGGGCGAGGTCCTCACGCGCCTGTCCTGCTTCTGGCTGGAGCTTCTGGAGGGCGTGGTGGAGAACCACCTCATCTCGGCGGACGTCGAGGATCTGCCCGAGCAGTTCAAGCCCTACGCCGACTACCTGCGCGGACGCTTCATGCTGGTGAAGAAGGCCCAGATGTTCCCCATCGAGTGCATCGTGCGCGGCTATCTGGCGGGAAGCGGTTTGAAGGAGTACCAGCGGCAGGGGACGGTGTGCGGCATCGCGCTTCCCGAGGGGCTGGAGAACTCCTCCGCACTGCCCGAGCCCATCTTCACCCCCTCCACCAAGGCCGAGATCGGCGACCATGACGAGAACATCAGCTTCGAGCGCTGCGCCGAGATCATCGGCGAAGAAGACGCCGAAAAGCTTCGCGATCTGTCGCTGAAGGTGTACACTACGGCTCGCGACCATGCCGCCGAGCGCGGCGTGATCATCGCCGACACGAAGTTCGAGTTCGGAATGCTCGATGGACGCATCATCCTGGCAGACGAAGTGCTCACGCCCGACAGCTCGCGCTTCTGGCCCGGGGAGTCGTACGCGCCTGGCCACGACCAGCCCAGCTTCGACAAGCAGTTCGTGCGCGATTGGCTGAACGCCAATTGGGACCGCACGGGCAATCCGCCCCATCTGCCGCAGGAGATCATCGAGAAGACCAGCGAGAAGTACGTGCAGGCGTACGAGCTCATCACCGGTAGGAAGTTCTAGAAAGAAGACCATGGCACAGCGCAACCCCATGAACGACCGCTACCAGACCGAGGAGCATCGCGGCAAGACGCGCAGGAGCGCGGCATCCGCGAAGCCCAAGATGCAGGCGGCGGGCACGGTCCACGTCAAATCGACCGCGAAGACGAAGCAGGAGAAGAAGGCGATCCGCCGCGCCCAGCGGCAGAAGCAGGCCGAGCTCGACCGCAAGTACGCCAACCCGCCCACTCCCGAGTACCAGCGTTGGCGCCGCATCTGGTGGGTCTGCCTCATCGGCGCCATCGCCTGCTTGGCGATCTCGTTCTTCGGGGGCAGCGGCGAGGGCAATCCCATCGCGATCGTGGTGCTGGTGCTGTCCTACGTGCTGATCATCTCGGCGCTGTGGATCGAGTTCTCGAAGATGAAGAAGCTCCGCCGCGCGTACCAGGAGCAGATGGAATCCAAGAAGAGCAAGGCCGCTCGCGCGCAGGAGCGCCGCGAGAAGGCGGCCGCGAAGGCTGCCGCCGAGGCCGAGAAGCAGGACGACGAGCCCGCCGAGTCCGGCAAGAAGGGCTTTCTCGGGGGCCTGTTCGGCGGCAAGAAGAAGGCTGCCGAGACCGAAGAGCCCGCAGAAGAGCCTGCCGACGGGGAGGCGCCCGCCGCTTCGAAGGCCTAGCCTTCCGCCGGATCCCGCTTCGCATCTAGACGGCTGCCCGAGGGAGCTCCCCTCGGGCAGCCGCTTTTTTATGGAGGTATACGAGCTGGCGCGACGCGCGGGCGGCGCGGGTGTCGTATCATGGACGGCAAAGGAAAACAGGCGGTCGGAAGGGTGGATCCAATGGTATTCCGCGTGTATGTAGAGAAGAGGCCCGGGTTCGATGTGGAGGCGCGCCAGCTGCTAGGCGAGCTGCGCACCGTCATCGCGGACGGCCTGCCTGCCGAGGCGGCGTTGCGCATCATCAACGTCTACGACGTGGAGGGCATCTCCGAGGAGTTGTTCGAGAGCTGCATACCCACCGTGTTCTCCGAACCGCAGTCCGACACGGCATCGCGCGAGCTGCCGGTCGAGGGCGTCGCGCTGGGGGCTCAGGGCAGCGGCCAGGGGATCGCAGCGCGCCCGGACGACGCGTTCCTGTTCGCCGTCGAGGCGCTGCCGGGCCAGTTCGACCAGCGCGCGGACTCCGCCGCCGAGTGCGTGCAGCTCATCTCGCAGGGCGAGCGCCCCGCCGTGCGCTGCGCCAAGCTGTACGTGTTCGACTGCGCGCTGCCCGCCGAGGTGGAAGCCGCCATCAAGCATTACGTGATCAACCCCGTCGAGGCGCGCGAGACCGACTTGGCGCTGCACGACACGCTGGCGGCGGTGTACCCCGAGCCGCCCGCCGTGGAGGTGCTGGAGGGCTTCCGCGATCTGGACGAGGCGGGCCTTGCCGCGTTCATCGCCGAGCGCGGGCTGGCCATGGACCTGGCGGACATCGTGTTCTTCCAGAAGCGCTTCCGCGACGAGGAGCGGCGCGACCCCACCATCACCGAGGTGAAGGTGGTGGACACCTACTGGTCCGACCACTGCCGCCACACCACGTTCGGCACGGTGCTGGACGAGGTGGCCATCGACGACGAGGCGGTGCAGGCCGCGTTCGACAAGTACCTGCAGATGCGCGGCGAGCTGGGGCGCGAGGGGAAGCCGGTGTGCCTGATGGACATGGGCACCATCGGCGCGAAGTACCTGAAATCCAAGGGCATCCTGACCGGGCTCGACGAATCCGAGGAGATCAACGCCTGCACCGTGAAGGTGAAGGTGGACGTGGACGGCGTCGACGAGGACTGGCTGTTCCTGTTCAAGAACGAGACGCACAACCATCCCACCGAGATCGAGCCGTTCGGCGGCGCGGCCACCTGCGTGGGCGGCGCCATCCGCGACCCGCTTTCCGGCCGCAGCTATGTGTA
>URRZ01000113.1 GCA_900550385.1 uncultured Coriobacteriaceae bacterium
TGGTCTATTTGCTGTTAGTGAGCGTGCCGCGAACGCCTCTTTGTTTGCCGCACGAAGGGTGCAGGGGAACATGCGGAACGCAGGCGTTAAGAAAATCGGGGCTTCTTATTTCGAATGGCCCGATTTTTAGCCGCAGTGGAAGAGCTTCGGGGTTCCGGGCCTAGGGCCCCGGGCGCGCACTGCGCGGCTGGGCGGCACGGAATGGCGGCCCCGGTGGGGCCGGCAACCGAACCGATGCGGTTTCGCAATGCGAAATGGCCGGCTTTGTCGGCCAAGCACCGGACCTGCGCCTTTTGGTTCTTTTCGGCACGAAAAGAACGACCCCTCCGTAAAAACCGGCGTCCCCCCAACGCTCTTTGCTTCTTTCTCAACGCTGAGAAAGAAGGCCCCCGTCCTTTTATTTTCCCTGATAATAGGCATTCAAGTCAATCGGGCCCTGCTCTTTCTCAAAATCCGCCACCATCCCTTTGACTAACTGTTCAACTTGTTTATTCTTTGTTCTTCCCTCGTAATCGGCAATATATTTTAGTTTACCGGATAATTCTTCATCCATTCGGACGGTAAACGTCTGGTTCATTTCCCCACCCTCTTGACTTTAAACTTCCAATATTCTCTCGGTAACAGACCAATTGTATAATGAAGAAACAAAAAACATACCAACAAATATTGGTATGAAAAACAAATAATCTTCGAAACAAATATAGCAAAACCGAGTCAATTTGAAGGAGAAATGAATACTTTTTGCTCCAAATCATATTCAGTGAAATATTTTATTCTTTCGTTTTGCATTCATTTTCAGGCTACACTTTTACAAAAATGTAAAATAAGTCCAAGAGGTGATAACGATGATGCACGATTTTCAATCCATTTGGGACTGTATCCACGCCCATCCTTTGATCGACCATTACGGCTCCTATCAGCTCAGAGACCCCCATGTCCCCAGCTTGTTTTCCAAGAACGCCCCCTGCACAAAACTATACGCCTCAGCCTTCGCGGCGCGCGAACGCCTGGCCAAGCGCCTGGACAGCAGCATCGAGGACGAAGACATCATGGAAATGGTGCGCCGCTACGAGGATATGGCCGAGGTGATGGCCCGGGAGGTATACGACACCGTGCTGCGCATGGTGGTGCAGACGCAAATCGAAAACGAGGTCAGAAACCGGTAGCCGCCAACGTATGGGATGGGCGGCGGTTCGAAAAAAAGCCCGGCGATCCTCACGGATCGCCGGGCGCTTTGCGCTGGGCAAAACTTAATAATTTTCAGCCTTCAGCTGGAAGTAATCGCGGGGATGGGCGCACACGGGGCAGACCTCGGGGGCCTCCTTGCCGATGTGGATGTGGCCGCAGTTGCCGCACTTCCACACGCACACGTCGTCGCGCTTGAACACCTCGCCGGCCTCGATGCGGGCCATCAGCTTGCGGTAGCGCTCCTCGTGCTCCTTCTCGACGCCCGCCACGCCGTCGAACAGCTCGGCGATGTCGGCGAAGCCCTCCTCGCGAGCCACCTTTGCGAACTCGGCGTACATCTGGGTCCATTCCTCGTTCTCGCCGGCGGCGGCGTCGGCGAGGTTGTCCATCGTGGAGGGAACGGCGCCGCCGTGCAGCAGCTTGAACCAGAGCTTCGCGTGCTCCTTCTCGTTCTTCGCCGTCTCCAGGAAGATGTTCTGGATCTGGACGTAGCCGTCCTTCTTGGCCTGGCTGGCGTAGTACTGGTACTTGGTGTGCGCCTGCGACTCGCCGGCGAACGCGAACTCGAGGTTCTTCTCGGTCTGGCTTCCCTTGAGGTCCATGGGACTATCCCTCCTCTTCAGGCGCCCACCTTTCGGGGCGCGGATGAGGCCATTGTACCCTGCGCGAGGGGGCGGGGCAAACGCGCGGCGGGGCTGTTGGGGAATCGTTGACCGGGCACGTGCGGGCCCGTTCCTAGTGCTCGCTTTCGGTGAGGTCGAAGCCGCGCGGGATGAGCTTCCACACCACGAGCGAGACGAGCAGCAGCACCACGCCGCCGGCGAAGCTGGTGATGATGATCGATTCGGAGAACGACGCCGCGCCCTCGCGCATGAGCTCGGCCGCGCCGGACTGCTGCGCTATCTGGACGGCGGCGCTGAACGATTCCATGGCCTGCTGGATCGTGGAGCCGTCCAAGCCCGCCTCCTGGAGGGCGGCGGGGTTCAGCCCCAAGCGATACACTACCGACGCCAGGCTGCCCAGGATCGCCACGCCCAGCACGTTGCCCAGGTCGTAGGAGATCTCCTCGATGCTCGCCGCGCTCGAAGCCTTCTCGACGGGCGTCTCGCACATGATGATGGTCGAGCCCACCGCCAAGGCCCCCGTGCCGGCGCCCACTAGGCAGCTGGACACGAGGATGGGCGGGTAGCTGAGGTTGCCGTTGAACGCGATCAGCATCATCATGGCGATCGCCGAGACGACCAGGCCCGCCACGGTGACGTTGCGCGCGCCCAGCCGCATGGCCAGCGACGGGGCGAACATGCCCGCCAGCAAGCCGGTCACGCCCATCGGCGCCAGCTTGATGCCGGCCTCCAGCGGGCTGCTGCCGTCCACCAGCTGCATCCACTGCGCCAGCAGGAACAGAAGCGACGCCATCGCGAACATCGAGCCCAGGGCGGCGAGGATGCCCGCGGTGAAGGGCTTGCGCTTGAACAGCGAGAAGTCGATGAGCGGGTTGTCGGATTCCAAGCAGCGCACCGTGAAGGCGATCATCAGCGCCAGCCCTATGGCGAAGGCGAGGATGCCGGTAGCGTCCACCGCCATCAGCGCGGCGAGGTGCTTGATGGACCACATGATGAGCGTCATGCCCACCAGCGACAGCGCCGCCGCGGGGATGTCCCAGCTGCCGGGGTTCTTCACGCGGATCTCGGGAAGCACCAGCAGGCCGGCGACGAACGCCACCGCCATCAGCGGCACGTTGACGAAGAACGCCGCATGCCAGCTGAAATGCTCCAGCAGGAAGCCGCCGATGAGCGGGCCGGCCGCCATGCCCAGGCCCGCGATGGCCGACCATGCGGCCAGGGCGAGGGCGCGCTCGCGCCCGTCCAGGAAGATGCTGCGCACCATGGAGATGGTGGTGGGCATGATCATCGCCGCCGCCATGCCGGTCAGCGCGCGGATGGCGATGACCATGGGCGTGCTGTTCGCAACCATCACCAGGCCGGATGCGACGCCGAACACCGCGAAGCCGGCAAGCATCATGCGCTTGCGGCCCCAGCGGTCGGAAAGCGAGCTGGCGCTCACCAGAAGGCCCGCCAGCACCAGCGAGTAGATGTCGATGATCCACAGCTGCTCGTCCGACGTCGGTTTCAGCTCGGCGGTCAGCTCGGGCAGCGCGATGTTGAGGATGGTCAGGTCGATGGAGCAGACGAACTGGCCGAACAGCACCACCACCAGCGCTATCCAGCGCCGCGCCTTCGAGATGGCGGGGGGAGTCATGGTTATGGAGGTATCCACGGGTATCACCTTCAGATCAAGGGTTTGGAACGGTTGGGTTTTCGAGGGGGAGGGGAGGGGGCGGCGCGTCCGGCCGCTTAACGCGCGCCGTTTCCCGGATCGGGCTTCGTCCCGAAGATCGCCTGGACCGCAAGGTCGACGGCGTCCGGATCGACCGGATGCCCCAGAAGGCAGGTTTCCAGCATGGCGCCGTCCATCAGCATCGTGAGCGCCTTCGCGCGCTTCTCGTCGACGTAGGGCAGCGATCGTCGGATGGCGAGCTCGATGGATCGGCGCGCGAGTTCGCGCAGGGCGGGGTCGTTCGCCGCGGCGCAGAAGAAGGCGGTGTCGATTTCCACCTGCGCCGCGTCGGCGAAGTAATCGTTCAGCTCCTGGGCGTAGGCGCGGGCATCGCCGCCGTTCGCTTCGATGGCCTGGAACATCTCGTCGTAGTCGCGCTCGATCTGGCGACCCAGCTCCGCCAGGCCCTCCCGGCGCAGCTCGTCGATGCTGGCGAAGTACTGCGTGGTCGACCCCAGCGGCACGCCCGCCTGCTGAGCGATGCGCCGATGCGTGAGCTTGCGCGTGCCCTCGCGCGCGATGACCTCGGCCGCAGCCTCGACGATGGCGCGGCGGCGGCCCTCGGGGTCGCGTTTGGCGCGCCGGGGCGCTTCGGTTCCGCGTCCTCGGTCCGCGGGGCGGCTATGCTGGGTGTTTCCGGCTGCTTCGGCCATGCTTGCCCTTTCGATCCATTAAAATGTACGTTTGTACATTAACAGGGTAGCAGTGGGGCTGAATAATGTACATATGTACATTCGATTGGTTCACAAATCGGGCACAACCCGCATCCGGAGAGCTTCTTAGGCTTCCTTCCCCCTGCTGGGGCACAGGTCGCCGATGATGCATTCGCCGCACTTCGGGTTCCGCGCGCTGCAGAACTCCCGCCCGAAATGGACCCATTGATGGTTGATGAACAGCCAGTCGCGCTGCGGGTGGATCTTCAGCAGCTTCGCCTCCACCTTGGCCGGCGTGTCGTCGTTGTGCGTCGCGAAACGCAGCCGATGCGCGATGCGGAACACGTGCGTGTCCACGGCGATGCCCTGCGGGTTGCGGAACGCCTCGCACATCACGACGTTGGCCGTCTTGCGGCCGACGCCGGGCAGCTTCTGCAGCGCGTCGATGTCGTTGGGGACCTCGCCGCCGAAGTCGGTCAGGATGGTTTGCGCGCAGGCGATGATGTTCTTGGCCTTGTTGCGGAAGAATCCCAGGGGATGGATGATCTCCTCCACGTCCTCCAGGCGCGCCGACGCCATCTTCTCGGGCGTACCGTAGCGCGCGAACAGCTCGGGCGTCACCTTGTTCACGGCGGCGTCGGTGCACTGCGCTGACAGGATCACCGCGACGGTCAGCGTGAAGGGCGTGGCGTAGTCCAGCGAGCAGGCGCCCTCGCCGTAATGGCCCAGCATGCGCTCCTCGATCTGCGCGGCGCGGGCGCGTTGCTGGGTGAGGTTCTCGCGTGCCATGGGCTTCCTTTCGCTGGCGGGGATTCGTTTCCGCCATGGGATTCTACCACGCGCTATACTGGGGCTTCGACGCTCGACGCCCGGAAGAGGGCAGGATGGAAGAACGCGAGGCGGAAGAACGCGGATGGATATCTCGGCGATATTGGACTCGATGGCGGGATCGGGGCAGGTGCTCACCGTGCCGTGGGGCATCGACTACTTCTCCATCATCGTGGGCGCCATCACGGGCGCGCTGTTCGCGTGCGAGCGCAAGCTCGACACCGTCGGCACGGTCGTGCTCGGCCTGGTCACCGCGTACGGCGGCGGCCTCATCCGCGACGTCATCCTGCAGGACGAGGGCGTCTACTTCACCGAGCATCCCGACCTCATCGTCATCTGCATCGCCATCTGCGTGTTCGTGTTCTACTTCCGCGGTCTGTTCCGGCATCTGGACGCCACGGTGTTCTTCGCCGACGCACTGTCGGTGGGGCTGTTCGCGCTTGCGGGGGCCAGCAAGGCGTTCGCGTGCGGCGAGGGCTTCGTGCTGTCGGTGATCCTCGGCGGCATCACCGCGGT
>URRZ01000114.1 GCA_900550385.1 uncultured Coriobacteriaceae bacterium
CCCGCTGCTCATAGGAGCCGTTCTGCTCATCGTGCGCAACAACGCCGCCCGCAACGTCATCGTCGTGGCGGCTGCGCTGGTCATCGGCTTGGCATCCATCTGGCTCGTCGCCGTCGGCCTCCATGGCGCATCGCCGGTGTACTTCGAAGTCGACCTGCCCTTGATCGACGGCATCTGCTCGCTTGTCGGCGTCGTCGTTGCCGCCATCATCGTCGCCTTCGGCGTCCGCTACAGGAACCCGTTGGCGGTGGCGCTCGCGCTCGTCCAGGTCGCCGGCTCCCTGGTGTTCGAGTTCGGCTTCGCGCACGGCATGGAGGTTCCCTATCCGCTCTACTACGATCAGTTCACGCTGCTCATGGTCTTCATCATCGGCGTCATCGGATCGGCCATCTGCGTCTACGCCATCGGCTACATGGAGGATTTCCAGGCGCATGAGCCCGAAGGCGCCCTCGATAGGCGCCCGGTGTTCTTCGCGCTGATGTTCATCTTCCTCTCGGCGATGTTCGTCATCGTGTTCTCGGACCACCTGGTATGGCTCTTCACCGGCTGGGAGGTCACGACGCTGTGCTCGTTCCTGCTCATCGCCTACACGCGCACCGAGGAGGCGGTCCGCAACGCGTTCCGGCAGATCGTGATGAACCTCATCGGCGGCATCTCGTTCCTGGTCGCGCTGTTCGCCTGCTCGCTGACCTTCGGCACGCTCTCCCTTTCCGGGTTCCTGCTGGCCGGCCAGCTCCTCCCGCAGGCGGCGATGCTCGCGGCGGTCGGGTTCGCGCTCGCCGGCATCACCAAGGCGGCGCAGATGCCCTTCCACACCTGGCTTCTGGGCGCCATGGTCGCGCCCACGCCCACCAGCGCGCTGCTCCACTCATCGACCATGGTGAAGGCCGGCGTGTTCCTGCTGGTGAAGATGGCGCCGGTGTTCCTCGCCTGCCCGCTCGTCGGCAGCATGCTGGGGATCATCGGCGGTTTCACGTTCCTGTTCTGCTCGCTGCTCGCGATATCCCAGTCCAACGCCAAGCGCGTGCTGGCGTATTCGACCATCGCCAACCTCGGGCTCATCGCCGCATGCGCCGGCGTCGGGACGCCCGAGGCCGTGTGGGCGGCGATGTTCCTCATCCTGTTCCATGCCATCGCGAAGTCCCTGCTGTTCCTCTGCGTCGGCACCGCGGAGCACCACATCGGCAGCCGCGACATCGAGGACATGGACCTGCTGTTCGACCGCATGCCCAGCCTCGCGCGCTTCATGATGCTGGGGATCATGTGCATGTTCATCGCGCCGTTCGGCATGCTCATGGCCAAGTGGGCGACGCTGCAGGCGTTCACCGAGGCGGGGGACATCGTCCTCATCCTCCTGCTGGCGTTCGGTTCCGCCGCGACGTTCATGTTCTGGGCCAAATGGCTCGGAAAGCTCTCGGGCATCGCGGGGTCCCCGCGCAACGTCGAGCTGTCCGTTCACACCAGCGAATGGATCCCCATCATGCTGATGGCCGTCCTCATCGTCTTGGGGTGCGCGGGCATGCCGCTCATCTCCATTAACCTCGTCGAACCCTATCTGGCGCTTTCGTTCGGGGCGCTGGCCATGCCCATCGGGCTGGACAACCTCGTCATCGCTGCGATCGCCGTGGTGGTCATCGCCATCGTCATCTTCGCGGGGCTGGGCCATTCGAGCGCGCGGAAGGTCGACGCCTACCTTTCGGGCGTCAGCGTGGACAACGCGGCGCGCACGTTCAAGAACTCGATGTCGGGCGTCTCCGAGGCCACCTCGCGCAACCTCTACCTCGGATCCCTGTTCGGGGAGGAGCGGATCGACCTGTTCGCCACCGTCCTCACCGTCGTGGTCATCCTGTTGGTCTACGTGGCATCCGCCCTCGTCGTAGCGGGCGTTCTGTAGGAAGGGGCGTGTGTTAGCATGCAGGTTCTCATCACCATCATCGGCTGCATCCTCTTCGCGGTGCTCGCGCCGATCGTCGGCTGCCTGCTGGCCGGGCTCGACCGCAAGATCTCCGCGCGCATGCAGGGCCGCGTGGGGCCGCCGCTGCTGCAGCCCTACTACGATGTCCGCAAGCTTCTGGAGAAGGACTTCGTCGCGGTGAACTCCTCGGAAGGGGTCTACATCACCTTCGCGCTCGTGTTCGCCGTGGTCGCCGGCGGCATCTTCTTCACCGGCGGCAACCTCCTGCTGTGCGTGTTCGTCATAACGCTCTCCAGCCTGCTGTTCATCGTGGCCGCGTACTGCTCGCGCAGCCCGTACGCGGAGGTCGGCGCCGGCCGCGAGACGCTCCAGGTGATGGCGTACGAGCCCATGGTCCTGCTGATGGCGGTCGCGTTCTTCCTGGCGTCGGGCAGCTTCGACGTCTCGAGCGTGTTCGACCTCGATGCGCCCGTCGTCGCGTCCATCTGGCTGGTCTTCCTAGGCGTCCTGTTCATCCTCACCATCAAGCTGAGGAAGTCCCCGTTCGACCTGTCCTATTCGCACCATGCGCACCAGGAGCTCGTCAAGGGCGTGACCACCGAGATGAGCGGTCCGACGCTCGCGAAGGTCGAAGTCATGCACTGGTGCGAGAACGTGCTGTTCCTCGGCTGGGTGGGGATGTTCTTCGTCTGGGGCAACCCCGTCTCCATCGTCTTGGGCGTCGCGGTCGCGCTGGCAGCCTATTTCCTGGAGATCTGGATCGACAACAACTTCGCGCGCGTGAAATGGCAGGCGATGCTCGGTTCCGCGTGGGCCGTCGCCTTCATCGCGGGCGGGGCCAACATCGGCATCATGCTGTATCTGTAAAAGGAGCGTGGCATGGCATTCGCATCTAAATCACCCTGGGTCATCCATTACGACGCCTCCAGCTGCAACGGCTGCGACATCGAGGTCCTGGCGGCGCTGTGCCCCGGCTACGATGTCGAGCGCTTCGGCATCATCAACACGGGCAACCCCAAGCACGCCGACATCTTCCTGGTCACCGGCAGCGTGAACGAGCGCAACATCGAAGTCGTCAGGGAGATCTACAACCAGATGGTCGAGCCGAAGGTCGTCATCGCGTGCGGCATCTGCGCCTGCACCGGAGGCATCTTCCACGACTGCTACAACGTCATCGGCGGCGTGGACAAGGCCATCCCCGTCGACGTGTACGCCCCGGGATGCGCCGTAAGGCCCGAGGCCATCATCGATGCCGTGGTGCAGGGCATCGCAATCCTCGACGAGAAAAGCAAGGCGATGGCCGCTGCCAGGAAGGGGGCATGACGCGCATGTCTCTGAAGACCGATTACAAGCTGGTCTCCATCGAGGGGATCGTCCCCCTTGCGAAGGAGCGCAAGGCCGACGGGTGGCGGTTCGTCCAGCTGATGGCCGTCAACACCGAAGAGGGGATCGACCTCATCTACACGTACATGAAGGACGGCGTGCTCCAGAACAACAAAGTCGAGCGCGTGAACAAAGGGGACGTGATCCCCAGCATCACCGGCGAGTTCCTGGCGGCTTTCGTCTTCGAGAACGAGATCCACGACCTCTTCGGCGTCGACATCCGCGACATCGCCATCGATTTCGGCGGTAACTTCTACGCGCTCGCCCAAAGCGAGCCGATGACCATCATCTCGCCCGCGCAGAAGGCGGCGAGGGAGAAGGCGCGCGCCGCCGCAATCGCCAAGGCGGAGCGCGCGAAGAAAGCCGCGGCCGCCAATGCGGCGTTCGTCGTCGACCATCCCTCGGCTAAGCCGAAGAGGGCCGAAGGCGATCCCATCAAGCCCTCCGAGGCGCCCATCGAGGAGAAGCTCAAGGGCATGGATCCCGAGAAGGTCGCACGCGTGCGCGCCGCGATGGCAGCCAAGGCGAAGAAGGCGGCGCAAAACGCCGAAGCGCAGCCGTCTTCCAAAGCCGACGAGCTGGAAGAGAAGCTCAAGGGCATGGATCCCGAGAAAGCGCAGAAGGTCCGCGCCGCCATGGCGGCAAAAGCCGCGCGCGAGGCTGCGGCGTCCGTTGAGGAAACCGGCAAGGAAGAGGGGGAGTAGGGCATGGGCAAGGCCACCGTCATCCCGTTCGGCCCGCAGCATCCCGTGCTGCCCGAGCCGCTGCACCTGGACCTCGTCGTCGAGGACGAGAAGGTCATCGAAGCCATCCCCCAGATCGGCTTCGTGCACAGGGGCCTGGAGAAGCTCGTCGAGACGCGCGACTACAACCAGTTCATCTACGTCGCCGAGCGCATCTGCGGCATCTGCGCGTTCGGCCACTCCATGGGTTACGCCGAGACCGTCGAGCGCTTGATGGGCGTCGAGGTCCCCAAGCGGGCCGAGTACCTGCGCGTCATCTGGCACGAGCTTTCCCGTATCCACTCGCATATCCTGTGGATGGGGCTGGCCGCCGACGCTTTCGGCTTCGAGAGCCTGTTCATGCACTGCTGGCGCCTGCGCGAGCGCGTGCTGGACATCTTCGAGAAGACGACGGGCGGGCGCGTCATCTTCTCGGTCGTCAAGGTCGGCGGCGTCGTGCGCGACATCGACGAGTCCCAGTTCGCCGAGATGAAGCGCGTCCTCGAGGGCATCAAGCACGATTACGCCCAGCTGTGCAACGCGTTCCTGAAGGATTCCTCCGTGAAGAACCGCACCGTGGGCGTCGGCTGCATCAGCCAGGAGGAGGCCGACGCGCTCAGCATGGTGGGCCCCTTCGCCCGCGCCTCCAACCTGAACAACGATGCCCGCTGCCTGGGCAACGGCGGCTACGCCGACCTGTCCGATTTCCAGCCGATCCTGGACACCGACGGCGACTGCTATGCGCGTGTCAAGGTCCGCGCGCTGGAGGTGCTGCAATCGATGGACATCATCGAGGAGATGATCGCCAAGATCCCGCAGGGCGACATCGCGGTTCCCGTCAAAGGGTCGCCTGCCGCCGGGGCCTACTCCTCCAAGGTCGGCGAGCCGCCGCGTGGGTTGTGCTACTACGGCGCCCGGGGCAACGGCAGAAAATACCTCGAGCGCTTGCGCATGCGCACTCCGACGTCACAGAACCTCGCCGGCATGACCAAGGCCCTCGCCGGCTGCGATCTCGCTGATGTGAACATGATCGTCCTCACGATCGACCCCTGCATCAGCTGCACGGAAAGGTGATCCCCATGGGCAGCTTCAAACTCGGCACCATGACCCTCGGGGGGTTGTTCAAGAAGCCCGAGACGGTCCGCTACCCCTTCGAGAAGAAACCGGCTCCGGAAGGCCTGAAGGGGCATGTCGTCAACGACGTGGAGACGTGCATCCTCTGCAGCATCTGCGCGCGCCGATGCCCGACCCACGCCATCGAGGTCGACAAGAAATCGCGCACCTGGTCCATCAACCGCTTCCAGTGCGTCCAGTGCGGCTCGTGCGG
>URRZ01000115.1 GCA_900550385.1 uncultured Coriobacteriaceae bacterium
AGTTCCAGATCGTTGTTTTCGCCCGCTGAGCTGGGCCTATGCCGGAATCTCTCCCACAGAAACCACCGAAGAGCCTTAAAAACGCGCTCCGTTCGCGCCGAGCGCGTTGATAGCTAGCGGGGGCGCATAGGAGGCGTATCGGGGCTCCTCGGGAAGTCGGCGCTTTTCGGAATAGAATCCAAGGCATCCCGCCTCAAAAGGCGGCGACGGTTATACTTGCTTTAGCGAAAACGCGTTGCAACGCGGCGATACTGGGACTTTAAGCGACTCCATGCCAACTGCCATGAAGCTGGCGGGGTGCGGGCGCGGCATAAGGGTCTGCCATAAGGAGGAGGAAGATGGCTGAAGCGATCATTCCCGATCATGCGGGACATGATGCCTATCCGGACGGAGGGCGGCAAGAAACCGTCTGCCCAGGCGATTCTCAACCGGAGAGGCCCCATCCGGCCGGCAAGCCGTCGGCGGCAGCCCATCCAAGCGACGCGCCGCTGGCCGCGGCCCGCATGGCGCGCGTCCCGCAGGCGATGCGCGTCTACACCGCCGACGAGCTCGCGGCGCTTCTGCCCCTGCCCGCCATCGACGCCCACAAGTATTCGCGTGGCAAGCTGGCGATCGTCGGCGGTTCCGCCGCGTATCCCGGCGCGGCGTGTCTGGCCGCCGCTGCATCGCAGCGCGCCGGAGCGGGCTACACCGAGGTGCTGTGCGCCCGCGAATCCGTGGCGGCAGTGCGCGCATGGCGGCCTTCGCTGGTGGTCCGCCCTTGGGAGGGGCTTGCCGCCGATGATATCGCCCCGTCGACGCCCGGTCGTCCGGTTGCCTATGCTGTGGGATGCGGCATGGAGGCCCTGCCTGCCGGGGCGGGGGAGAAGCAGGGCAAGCGCGAAAAGCGCGGCAAACGCAGCAAGCACGACGCTCCGTGCGCGAACGCCGCCGATCGCGCTGAGACCGAACGCCTCGTCCACCTAGTGCTGAAGCGCGCCGATGCGCCCGTGCTGGTGGACGGCGGCGGCCTGAGCGCCCTCGCCAGCGCCAAAGGTCGCCGTCTTCTGCGGCGCCGGTTCGTGCGCGGGCTCTCCACGGTCATCACGCCCCATGCGGGCGAGGCGGCGCGCTTGGCCGCGGCGCTCAACCTGCCCGCCGACGACCCCTGCCGTCTGGCGTGCCTGCTGTCCCTGGCGCTCGGCGTGGTCGCGGTCGTGAAGGGGCCTGACACCTTCATCTCGAACGGCGAGGTCGCCACGCGTATCTCGGATGGTACGCCTGCGCTCGCCAAGGCGGGCACGGGGGATGTGCTGGCGGGGATCATGGGAGGTCTCCTCGCGCAGGGCATGGCAGCCTACGACGCGGCGGTCCTCGCCGTCACGCTCCATGCGCGGGCGGGCGCGGCGGCTGCGCGACGCTTCACCGACATCGGCGTGACGGCGGAAGACGTGATCGAGGCGCTGCCCGACGCCATCTTGGAGATCGCCGAAGCGCCGGAGAAGGTCGTGGACCCCGCGCCCGGCCTGCTGCGCCGCCTGACGCGGCGCTAGCATGCGCTCGCCCCAAGTCACGCATCGCGTCTGCGTTGCAGTCGAAGCATGCCTCCTGCTGGCCCTCCGTCGCCGTTTCGACCGGCTGACCGTTAAACCCTTTGCGTCAGTTCGGCAACGGATCTCCCTGCGCGGCTTTTCCGGCTTGCACCTCGTATAATGGAAGCATCGGACCGGAAGAGGGGAGCATCCCATGTATCCTGAAAAACATCGTGACTGGGGCGTCATCATCGCCGGCGTCCTCCTGATAATCTGCGCGTTCGTGTGCCTGCTCATGCCGGGCGTGACGTTGGTGACCATCACGCTCATCGCCGGCGCGGGCTTTCTGATCTCGGGCATCATGGATGCCATCGAGTACGTCCGCTTCCGCAGCGCGCTCATGCTCTCGGGCTGGGTTCTGGCGTACGCGATCCTCGACATCGTCGTGGGCATCATGTTCCTGGTGCATCCGATGGCGTTCGCGGTCGTGCTGCCGTGGCTCATCGGCGCCTTCTTCATCGCATTCGGCATCTTCGAGATCGTCGCTGCCCTCAAGGGCAGGAGCGTGGGCGTGCCGCTGTGGGGTTGGGCGGTGTTCTCGGGCGTTGTGGGCATCATCTGCGGCCTCACGTTCTTCTTAAGCCCCGCGACGCTGTCCATCTTCATCGCGCTGTTCATGATCATGCGCGGCGCGTCGCTTCTGGTGTTCGGCTGGAACGCGGGCCGCATGCTGCTATAGCGCGTCCGCTGCCGTGGTAGAATCAGCCCCGAGAAAACGGGGAATCGGAAAGGCCCTGGAGACGGGGCCTTTCCGCTGCCATGAGCCGAAATGCGCGCCGCTAGACGGGCCCGCGCGACGGCTTTGGCGCAAGAGCAGGTGCAAGGAGCCATCCATGGACGATCAGCGCAGCGGCAATGCGGAAAACGTCGAGCAGGCCTCGCTTCTAGACGGGCAGGCGCTCGCCCAAGCCGCCACCGATCCGGGGCAGCGCATCGAGGAGCTGCGCCGCGAGATCGAGCACAACAGCTACCTGTACTACGCCAAGGACGCCCCCGCCATCTCGGATGCCGCGTTCGATTCGCTGGTGCACGAGCTGCGCGCGCTGGAGGCGGCGCATCCGGAGTTCTACGACCCCAACTCGCCTACCCAGCGCGTGGGCGGCTACGTGGGCGAGCAGTTCGCCCCCATCCGCCACGAACGCCGCATGTACTCGCTGGACGACGCCATGGACGAAGGCGAGCTGGACGCGTGGCTCGACCGCGTGGAAGAGGCGTTCGGGCGCATGGTGGAGGTGGTGTGCGAGCTGAAGATCGACGGCAGCTCCATCGCCCTCACCTATCAGGACGGCAGCCTGGTGCGCGGCGCCACGCGCGGCGACGGCACCACCGGCGAGGACGTGACCGCCAACATCCGCACCGTGAAGGACCTGCCGCTGCGCCTGCGCGCCGAAGCGCTGCCGGGGCTGGTCGATGCCGGGGCGCCCATCGAGCTGCGCGGCGAGGTGTACATGCCCAAGAGCAGCTTCAACGCGCTGAACGCTGCCGCCGAGGCGAACGGCAAGCAGCCCTTCGCCAACCCGCGCAACGCGGCGGCGGGCAGCCTGCGCCAGAAGGATCCCAAGATCACCGCCGGGCGCGACCTGTCCACGTTCCTGTACGCAGTCGCCGACGAGCGCGCGCTTTCGTTCGGCACCCAGTGGGAGCTGCTCCAGTGGCTGGGCGAGGCGGGCTTCCACGTGAACCCCGACGTGCAGCTGTGCGAAACGCGCGACGAGGTGCACGCGTTCTGCCGCCGCGCCATCGAGCGGCGCGACAGCCTGCCCTACGAGATCGATGGCGTGGTGGTGAAGGTGAACTCGTTCGCCCGCCAGGAGGAGATGGGCTACACCGCCCGCGCCCCACGCTGGGCCATCGCGTTCAAGTTCCCGCCCGAGGAGAAGACCACGATCCTGCGCGACATCACGGTGCAGGTGGGGCGTACGGGCAAGCTCACGCCCGTGGCCGAGATGGATCCCGTGGTGGTGGCGGGCTCCACGGTGGCGCGTGCTACGCTGCACAACGAGGACGAGGTGCGGCGCAAGGACGTGCGCGTGGGCGATACGGTCATCATCCGCAAGGCGGGCGACGTGATCCCCGAGGTGCTCGGCCCGGTGGAGAGCCTGCGCCCCGCCGATGCGCAGCCGTGGAGCATGCCCGCCGCCTGCCCCAGCTGCGGCAGCCCGGTTATCCGCGAGGAGGGCGAGGCGGACTACCGCTGCATCTCCATCGACTGCCCCGCCCAAGCGCTCGAGCGCCTGCTGCATTGGGTGAGCCGCGGCGCCATGGATATCGACGGCATGGGCGAGGAGATCGTCTCGCGCCTGGTGGAGGCCGGCCGCCTCACCGACGTGGCCGACTACTACACGCTCGACGAGGTGGAGTTGTCGATGCTGGACATGGGGCGCGTGAACAAGGACGGCGAGGCCATCCGCTTGGGCCAGACGGTGGCGAAGAAGCTGGTGGCGGCCATCGACGGCAGCCGCGAGCGCCCGCTTGCGCGCGTGCTGTTCGGCCTGGGCATGCGCCATGTGGGCAAGACCATCGCCGAGACGCTGGCGGCGAGCTACCCCAGCATGGAGGCGCTCATGGCGGCGAGCGAGGAGGACCTCGCGGCGGTGGAGGGCATCGGCCCCAAGATCGCCCACAGCGTGAGCCTGTTCTTGCGCACGCCCGACAACATTCAGGTCATCGATCGTCTGCGCGCCCGCGGCGTGAGCCTTGCCGACGCACCCGCCGACGAGGGCGAGCAGCTGCCGCAAACGCTTGCGGGGCTGACGTTCGTGCTCACCGGCACGCTGGTGCAAAGCGGCATGACGCGCGACGAGGCCGGCGCTGCCCTGAAAGCGCGCGGCGCGAAGGTGAGCGGGAGCGTGTCGAAGAAGACCAGCTTCG
Organism: uncultured Coriobacteriaceae bacterium; assembly: GCA_900550385.1. Taxonomy (GTDB): domain Bacteria; phylum Actinomycetota; class Coriobacteriia; order Coriobacteriales; family Eggerthellaceae; genus Aphodovivens. The sequence continues at coordinate 4,443 of URRZ01000115.1, forward strand.
TGGTGGCCGGCGAGGCGGCTGGCAGCAAGTACGACAAAGCGGTCGCGCTGGGCGTGCCCGTGCTGGATGAGGACGCCCTGCTGCGCATCCTGGAGACGGGCGAGGCGCCGATGGCGGATGCCTCCGAATAGGGCCCGGTCTTCGAAAATCGTCGTTATTTCCATCAAGCTGCCTTTTCGAAGGGCAGGATGGAAATAAGCGCCCGCCTCTATTCGTCCATTGTCGGCAGCTATTTATGGAAATATTGTGGCGAAAACAACCTCTAAACGCGGGTTGTCGGGTTAAGGAATGCACGCGCATCCCGATTAACTACTGTTTCCGCAGGAATCAGAGGGTGGGTATTTTATAGCTTTGACCAGCCATTACAATATCGGTGGCAAAATCGGCGCTTTGCATTGCAAGGGGCATCAAGGCTAGAATCGATGTTTGCAAGCGCTACATGCATAGCGTTTGCAAACGGTCATAAACGGTGCTAGCGCTGCAACCTTTCCCCGGCAGGTTCCATGAATGCGATGCGGCGAAGGCGAGAAGGTCGGTGATTGCATATGGGGAGAATACCAGCGTCTAAGGGCGAGCGTTCCTCGATAGGGCCTTGGAAAAACATGTGCGCGAAAGCGGTGGCGGTATACGCCGCCCTCGCCTTGGCATTGGGATCCGGGTGCGTGCTCTCGTTCCCGTCGAGCACGTTTGCGGAGGAGAATCCCGAGGGGGCGCAGGTCGAGGCCGTGAGCGGCGAGGCGGCGTCCGACGGGTCCGAAATGGCCGACGGGGGGGGGGGCGCGCTGGTATTGGGGGCGTAGCCCCCGATGGCGCCCCCGACGATGCCCCCGTCGCAACCGGGGCG
>URRZ01000116.1 GCA_900550385.1 uncultured Coriobacteriaceae bacterium
GGGAACGGGGGTGCAATTGGGTGCCAACGCCAAAATTCAATGGCCCCGCCCGGGGGGGCGTTAATTTTTTGGGGGCCTTTGGCCACCTTCGCATTGCTTGAATGAGAAAGGGAAAGCCCTCTTTCTTATTGGCTATCCCATGAGCAGGTTCGCTATGGCGGAGGGGGCCTCGCCCATGCCCCACCAGATGGCGGCGGCCATGCCGGCGATCCAGAGAACGGCCACCGCGGCGCACGCCGGCTTGGGGGTGCGCAGGTTCTTGGACGGAACCATCAGCATGCCGACGGCGCCTCCGACGGCGCCGCCCAGATGCCCGCTGATGGAGATGCCGGGCACCAGCAGGCTGTACGCCACGTTCACGGCGATGACCGCCAGCATGCCCTTGCTGTAGGCGCTCAGGAACCGCCGATCGCCGCGCCCCAGCACGCCCAGCATTGCCATGGAGACGAACAGGCCGAACACGCTGGTGGAGGCTCCGGCGGACACCGTGAGCACATCCCCGCTCGCCAGCGCCCACGCATACGACGCCACGTTGCCGGTGATGCCGCCCGCGAAGTACAACAGCAAAAAGCCCGCCTTCCCCAGGATACGCTCCAGGACGACGCCCACGCTGTAGAGCGCCGCCATGTTGAACAGCAGGTGCATCGGGTCCATGTGCAGGAACATCGGCGCCACGAAGCGGTAGCAGTCGGCCAGCCCCGTCACGGCGGGCGGGAACATCGCGCCCATGTCCACCAGGACGCTCGAGGAGATGTCGGGCCGGAAGCCCGTCAGCGCGAACTCGACCGCATACGCGATGACGTTCGCCGCGATGAGGATGATCGTGACCAGCTGGCCGCTGCGCTGCAGGGTCCTTTTCCGGTTGCCGCGCATCATGCGCTTCAGCTGATCGTCGTCGATGACCTGCCGTCGCGGGCCGCTGCCGGGTTCGTTCATGGGGTTTCCTCCGTTGCGTTCGTCATCGGGCGCGGAAGGGCGCAGTCGCTTTTCCGCATGGGCACGCGCTGCGCCGTAGGCTCGGATGTGAAAAAGGATGTGAAAAAGTGACTGTCCCTTTTTCACGTCGATTGTACCGGAATGAGAAAAAACCTCCGTCCCTTTTTCTCATTGCTGCGAGCTCACATAGCTTTGGTCGACGGTGATCTTGCAGATGGCCTTGGGGTAGCGCTCGGCCACCAGCGCGCTTACCTCGTCGCGCAGCTCGTCGTCGGAGAGCGGCGAGTCGGCGGGCTTCACGCAGTCGAACAGCACGTTGGTGTGCGTGGGGCCGGGCACCGTGCGCAGGTCGTGGATGGACATCCGCGCATCGATCCCCTTCACCTGAGCGTCTATCCAATTGCGCATGTCGTTCACTTCCGGGTCGTCGGTGACGATGGGGTCGTAGTGCAGCGTGACGATCAGGCCGTCGTCGTTCTTGAAGTCCTGCTCGATGTTGTCGATGAGGTCGTGGCTTTCCATGGGGTCGGCCTCCACGGGCATCTCGACGTGGGCGCTGGCGAACTGGCGGCCGGGGCCGTAGTCGTGCACCATCAGGTCGTGGGTGCCCAGCACGCCGGGGTAGGACATGATCTTGTCGTGGATGTGGGCCACCAGCTCCGGGTCAGGCACGCGGCCGAGCAGCGGGTCGATGGTGTCGCGGATCAGCTGGATGCCGCTCCACAGGATGAAGGCGCCCACGCCCAGGCCCACCCAGCCGTCCAAATCCACGCCGGTCAGGTGCGACACCACGGCGCAGGCCAGCACCACGCCCGTGGCCACCACGTCGTTGCGCGAATCGACGGCGGTGGCTTCCAGCGTGGTGGAGCCGATGCGGCGGCCGATGGAGCGGTTGAACACCATCATCCACAGCTTCACCAGGATCGACAGCGCCAGCACGCACACCACGGCGGCGTTGAACTCGGTGGGCTGGGGGTTCACGATCTTGTCGAAGGACGACTGCAAAAGCTCCAACCCGATGAGCACGATGAGGATGGCCACGGCCAGCCCCGCCAGGTACTCGTAGCGCCCGTGCCCGTAGGGGTGCTCGGGGTCGGCGGGCTTGCTGGCCAGCTTGAAGCCCAGGAGGCTGATGATGTTGCTGGCGGCGTCCGAGAGGTTGTTCACGGCGTCGGCGACGATGGACACCGACCCGGCGATGAGCCCGATGGCGCCCTTGCCCAGGCACAGGAGCATGTTGCAGATGATGCCGACGATGCCGGCGAACTGGCCGTAGCGCGTGCGAACCCGCACGTTGCCGGCGTCTTGGTAGTCTTTGACGAAACGACGGACGAGCCATTCGGTCATGGTGCGCTTCCTTTGCTGACGGGCTATGGCAAAGCGATGCCCGCAGGGCGGCCTACCCTGCGGGCATCGTCGTTCTCTGCTTTCCATTATAAGGCCCGCGCGGATCCATGTGGGGCGTGCGGGGAAAACGGCACGGATTCCCGCGCATAGTTTCAAAGGAAGCACACGCTTGCGCCGGCGCCGGCGCGCTACAATACTACGGCACGTTTTCCAAGCGAGGAGGCATCCGTGAGCGATCCTTTGACCACTTCCCCTGCAGCCGACGGCATCGTCGCCGATGCGGACGATCCCATCTTCCAGCAGGAGCAGGGCCATCTGTCCGACGTCCATGCCGTGCTGCGCCGCATGGGGCGCGACCTTGCCGCCAAGCTGGACAAGACCAGCGCCGAGGCAGCGCAGGACAAGAAGGACATGGCCGACGAGCTGGCGCTGAACTTCGCCGGAGACGACGAGGCTCTGGAGACCGCCGCGGAGCTGGCCACCATCAACCGCGTCATCGAGGCGTACAACATCTCCCACGATGTGAACGCGCGCAAGCTCGCCGACGTGCGCGCGCTGCTCAAGCAGCCCTACTTCGCCAAGGTGGTGCTGCAATTCAAGCCGACGGACGGCCCCAAGGAGCTCTACATCGGCAACGCCGGCATGGCAGACGAGAACTACAAGCGCCTGGTGGTCGATTGGCGCAGCCCCGTTGCCGAGACCTACTACAACCAGGAGAACGGCCGCACCTCCTACCATGCCAACGGCCGCACCATCACGGCGGACTTGAAGCTGCGGCGCCAGTTCGACATCGAGGAGGACAGGCTCAAGGCGTACTTCGACACCACGGTCGCCATCCAGGACGCGCTGCTGCTCCGGTCGCTTTCCGAGCGGCGCACCGATCAGATGAAGGCCATCACCGCCACCATCCAGAAGGAGCAGAACCGGGTCATCCGCCACGAGGACGTGCCGGTGCTGCTGGTGAGCGGCATCGCGGGCTCGGGCAAGACCTCGGTGCTGCTGCAGCGCATCGCCTACCTGCTCTACCGCCGCCGCGAGGATCTGGATCCCAGCCAGGTGTTCCTGATCACGCCGAACCCGGTGTTCCGCCACTACATCGACAACGTGCTGCCCGAGCTGGGCGAGCGCAACCCCGTCACCGTCACGTGGGCGGAGTTCGCCGAGGGCCTGCTGCCCGCGGGGCGCGGCGGAGCCACGGCCGACTCGTCGCTCGAGGAGCTGGAGCGCATCGACGCCGCGGCCGGGCGCCTCTCGTTCGAGCCCGACGACTACCGCGACATCGCCGTCGAGGGCACGCGCCTGATATCGGCGGCGCAGATCCGCCAGGTGCGCGACAGGTTCGCGCGCATCGAGTGCGGCCCGCATCTGGTGGCGCTGATGCGCGAGGATCTGGAGGAGCGGCTGGGGAACCGCCTGAAGTCGATGGCGGGCACCGAAAGCGCGCAGGACGAGATCCTAGGGCTTTCCCTTGACGAGCAGCTGCGCCTGTTCAACGGGCCGTTCGACCCCGAAGACGAGCGCGAGGCGCGCGAGCTGACGATGAAGTACCTGATGGATCGGTACGGCGAGGCGTTCCGCATGGTCGAGAACGACGAGTGGCTGCGCTTGGACCGCATCGGCATGCGGCTTCTGGGGGTGGAGAACCTGACGCCGGTGGGCTGGCTGTACCTGAAGATGGCCGTGACGGGGCTGGGCAACCCCGATGCGAAATACGTGATGATCGACGAGGTGCAGGATTACTCGGCGGCGCAGCTGGCCGTGCTGGCGCGCTACTTCCGCCGCGCGCATTTCATGCTGCTGGGCGATCCGAACCAGGCCATCAAGCCGGGGACGGCGACGTTCCCCGAGGCGCGCGCCCTGTTCGAGCGGATGCGCGGGCAGGTTGAGGAGTGCTTCCTCATGACCAGCTACCGCTCGGCCCCCGCCATCACCGACCTGTTCTCCAGCCTGCTGTCGGAAGAGGAGCGCGGGCGCGTGTCATCGGTCCAGCGCGACGAGATCCCGCCGCGCATCCGCGTGCTGGCGACCGAGGACGGGCACGCCGCCGCCCTGCGCGAGACCGTCGCCGAGGCGCGCCGCCTGTCGGAGGAGAATCACGGCATCGCCGCGGTCGTCGTGCCGTGGAAGAGCCAAGCCCGCCGCATCCAGGCGATCCTGGGCGATGGCGCCCCCCGCTTGATGGGCCGCCAGGACACGCTGCCCGAATCGGGCGTGATCCTGATCACGCTGGAGTTGGCGAAGGGCTTGGAGTTCGACCATGTCATCGTGCCCGACGCGAGCGGTGCGCTGTTCCCCGACGAGCCCCTTGCGCGCCGCCGTCTGTACACCACCATCTCGCGCGCGACGCGCCGGGTCGATGTGCTGGCGCTCGGGTCGCTCACGCCGCTGCTGGCGGGGCGGTCCCCCGAATAGCCGGAGAGGCAGGACGGAGCGGGGCGGAACGGGGATCGGCTCCGCGTTCCGCCCCGCTCCGTCATCCGGCATCTATCCGAAGGGAGAGCTCGCTTAGGCCAGCGTCACGGTCCCGCTCGGCAGTTCCGCGACCAGCGTCAAGCTGCCTCCGAGCGCTTCCACATAGCGGCGGAGCGTGTCCAGGCTCATGGATCCCAGATCCCCGTTCTCCATGCGCGAGATGCGGTTCTGCGAAACCCCCATGGCGTTCGCCAGCTCGACTTGGGTCATAGCGGAGGCCTTCCGCGCCTCGCGCAGATTGTACGAATCGATGAGCGCTTGGGTTTCAAGGCGAGCTCGATCCATCTGATCGGCGGTGATTCCGCGTTTTTCAAGGTAGGCGTTCAGTTGGCTTGCCATCGGAGCCCTCCATCGAATCCAGATGCGTGCGGTACAATGCCTCCGCTTTTGGTATCGCCTGCTTGTACCAGCTCGACCATTTCGGGCTCTTCGGTGGTTTCTGTGGGAGAGATTCCGGCATAGGCCCAGCTCAGCGGGCGAAAACAACGATCTGGAAC
>URRZ01000117.1 GCA_900550385.1 uncultured Coriobacteriaceae bacterium
TTCATGGCCGACGCGAGTTTCCGCAGCTCGAGGAAGCGAGATAATCCCTATACTGGTTGACTGTCAAATAAGGAAAACGAAAGGAAACGTAAGGAAAGTTAAGGGCGCGTGCTGGGAAACGAAAGGCCGCGTTTCGGTAAGGTCCCGACCGAAGAGGAAATCGCAAGGTCAGGAGCTTCTTATGGACAGCCGCTACGCGAGGGGTTCGGGAAGGTACCGCACGAGGGGCGCGAGAAGCGCCCCCATCTTCGCACGTCGTCGCAGGAGGGTTCCGGCGAGAGCGGCTGCCCTGGCGCTGGCGCTGCTCGCTCTCGTCTTCGCGGCGTCCAGGCTCGCCGCCTCGATACCGGGCTGCAGCGCCGTCACCGACGCCGTCCCGCTCCAGAGCACGCCCGTCACCGAATGGGAGAAAGGGTCGATGCCCTACCTGTACCAGACGGATCCCGCGTGGGCGGCCGAGCCCTACGCCGGCGGCACCGTCGAGGAGAACGGCTGCGGGCCGACCTGCCTCGCCATGGTATACGTCGACCTCACCGGCAAGAAGGACCTCGACCCCGCAGGAATGGCGGCGTTCAGCGAGGAGGGCGGGCACGTCGATTCCGGCATGACGAGCTGGACGCTCATGACCGACGGCGCCGCAAAGCTGGGGCTCGCCTCGGAGGAGCTTCCCGCCGACGAGTCCTCGGTCCTCTCGGCGCTCTCCCAAGGAAGGCCGGTCATCTGCTCTGTGGGGCCCGGCGACTTCACCACGACGGGCCACTTCATCGTGCTCGCCGGGCTGGACGGATCCGGCGGGGTTTCCGTCCACGACCCCAACAGCGAGGAGAGGTCCCATCAGGCTTGGGATGTCGGGAGGATCCTCTCCCAATGCCGCAACCTCTGGGCGTTTTCAGCAGCGTGACGGGCGTCGATCGTCGGGGCACCATCGGCAATCTCGCTTCCGCGAAGGAAGCAATCCAGTAACCGCAGCAAGGAGAGCGCGGCACGAAGCAACGACTGGCCGAATTGGAAGTAACTCCCGTCCCTCAAACGCAGAGCGCCGCACGTTTACAGTGCAGCGGTCCATATCACGAAACCCCCTCGCGCGCCGGCTCTCGTACACTTTCCCCTCATCTGTACCGCATGATTTCGATCGAGTTGTAAACCCCTGCAAAAGGACTATGCTTGCCTTATCGAACATCGCGCTCGAGGAGGGATCGCCATGTGCTTTAGGCCGGCGGAGGCTGGCGGGTTCGCCAGCGACGGGCACACCTGCCCCCATTGCGGGAAAACCATCCAGTTCATGGGCGGCGTGGTGCTCAAGCAATGCCCATTCTGCAAGGGGGATCTGACGAGCATGCTCGCAGCGGAGGACTACACGCCCACCGTGCCGCTCGTCCCCAGCCAGCCGAAAGCGCCCGTCCAACCGAAAGCCCCCACGCAGCCGGCCGTTCCGAACCAACCCGCAACGCCTTCCACCCCCAAGCCGCCTTCGGCATAGTTGCTGTCACGTCCATAGGCGGTGATGGTGTAATGGAAGTGGGTGTTGAAACGACCGGTGATCTCGCGCAGACGGGGCAGGATCGGCGCATAGTTCTTTGAGCAGAACTCCACCACGTCGACGAGCGCAGGATCAAGCTCGTAGCGCGTGACCTTGTTCGGGAACAACGAGCTCGCCCGCAAGCGCCCCTTAAGAGCATGCCGCGCGCATAGGCAGGATGATTCGACGCACGGAAACGGCCTCGGTCACGACACCTGATGGCGCCGGAACGACGCGACGGCGACGGGGGTCGCGACGATCGCGAGGACGGCGTAGACGACGAGGATCATCCCGATGAGGTCGAGCACGACGGGGCCCACCGGGTACGACTCGAGCGCCGAGAACAGCATGCTGAAGTTGGAGAAGTTGATCGGGAACAGCGCGAGCGCGCGTTCGAGGATCCCGACGCCCACCGAGGGAACGAGCCCGGTGAGCAGGACGAGGACCACGTCGGTCAAAAAGACGGCGAGCGTCGAGCGGGTGCGCGAGGACAGCGCAAGCGTGAGGCATGCGAACCCGAGGCATGCGGCATACATGAGCCCTACCGAGATGAGCGCCGCCTGTCCCGCCGTGAGCGGGTAAGGGGACGTAAGCGCCATGCTCTGGATGGACAGGCCGAAGCCGTCCGCACCGTAGAAGGCGAGCGACACGCCCATGATGACCGCCGCGCAGAGCGCGAAGTACGCCGTTGCGTAGGCGAACCCCGCCACGACCTTGGCAGCCACGAGCGACGAGCGCCCGCGCCGGGTGGCGAGCACCACCGCGTCGGCGCCTGAGCTGTACTCGAACGAGAACGTCGGCGCGAGGGTGACGCACACGGCCAGAATCGCGAAAACGAGGAAGGAGGCGCAGTTGACGATATTGCCCCAGCCGCCCGAGTAGCCGTACTCGATCGGCTCGGGCACGGACGAGCGCAGCTCCGTCCAGTACGCGCGCTCCGCCTCGGAGTACTCCCACATGCCGCCCTGACCGTCGTCGAGGGCGACCTGGGTCAGGTCGTCGGCGGCGCCGTACCAGTCGGCCGCCATCTCGGGCGTCACGCGGGCGGCCGTCTGCGCGGGCTCCTCGCCCGCGACCCGCCAGGGGCGCAGCAGCCAGTTCCAGTAGGAGTTGTAGATGTCATCCACCTCCTCGGGTGAGAAGCTCTGCGTGATGAGGGAGTAGACCGCCGCACCCGTCATCCCGCCCACCGCGTCGCGGTCGATCCGCGAGAAGACCGCCTCCTGGTAAGCGGCGATGTCCTCCGCGATTCGCTCGGCGGTGACGACGCCCGCGTGCTTCTCGGCCTCCGAGCGGTTGTACGCGATGGCGTCGACGCCGTTGAATTCCTCGCCCGTGAAGTTCACCGTCCGGTTCTGCGTCACGTTGAGCGCCATGATCACCGCGAGGAAGGCGACGACACCGACGTTCGCCGCGAGTGCCACGCGGCGGGAGAGCATCTTCTTGAGCTCGAGCAGGATGAGTCTAGGCATGGCGTCCCTCCTTGAAGCGAGTCCCGCGGACGGCGCGGGGCGAGTCCGCCCTGGCGGTGTCGCGAAACACGTACAGGTACAGGTCCTCGAGCGTCGGAGCCGCCGAAGCCGACCCGGGAACCGCCGGCATGTCGGACACGTAACGCACGACCGTCCTCCCCACTTCGGCATGGCGGACATTCGCCACCGTAACGCGCGCGGAAAGCGCCTCCGCCTCGCGCACGGAGAGCTCGGCCTCCCACACCTTGCCCTCGGCGAGAGCCACCAGCTCGGAGGGATCCCCCTCCATCACGATGGCGCCCGCCCGCATGACGAGGATGCGATCGGCGATGCTCTCCACGTCCGACACGATGTGCGTGGAGAGCAGGACGACCTTGTCCTGCGCGAAGCTCGCGATGAGGTTGCGGAAGCGCACGCGCTCCTTGGGGTCGAGGCCCGCCGTGGGCTCGTCGAGCACGAGCACCGCCGGGTCGTTGAGCATCGCCTGCGCAATGCCGAGGCGCTGCTTCATGCCGCCGGAGAACGTGCGGATGCGGCGGCGCTCCCCGCCGGCGAGCCCCACGGCGGAAAGCAGCTCGAGGGAGCGCTCGCGCGCGGCGCGCCGCCCGATGCCCTTGAGCGCGGCCATGTACTCCATGAAGTCGAGGGCCGTGAACTCCGGGTAGTAGCCGAAGTCCTGCGGAAGGTACCCGAGCAGCGCCCGGTACTCGCCGCCCATGCGCTCGATGGGCGCTCCATCGAAGCGCACCTCGCCGGAAGTGGGGCGCAGCACGCCGCACGCCATGCGCATGAGCGTGGTCTTGCCGGCGCCGTTCGCGCCGAGCAGGCCGTGCACGCCCGGGCCGAGCGCCGCGCTCACGCGGTCGACGGCGATCTTGGCGCCGTACTCCTTAGTAAGCCGGTCGAATGCCAGTTCCACGAAAAAGCTCCTTTCGGTCGAAGGCTGTTCAGAACGCCCGCGCGCTCTCGGACGCGACGCCGCCCTGGGCGCACAGGCGCAGCCAGCCCGCCGCCTCCCGGGCGAGCCAGAGCGCCCCGGCTGCCGAGACGGCGGCCCACGCCCCAACCGCGCCGGCGGAGTAGGCCGCGGGCACGGCGACCCTCAGGAGGAGGCAGAGCGCGCACACGCCCGCCGACCAGATGACGGCGGCGACGGTCGCATCGGCGCTGGCGGCCCTCCGGGCGAGCATGAGCCCGCCGGCGGCCGAGACTAGATATGGCGCGAGGGCGTACGCCGCCGCCGCGCCCGCAGGGATGATGGCGGAGCAGGCAGCGCAAGCGAGGGCGAGGGAAAGAAGGGTGGCGCCCCCGAAGACCGCGAGCCGCGCGCACGCCACGGCGGCGGCATTGTGCGGGCACGACGCCTCGAGCTCCTGCATGAGGCACGACCTCGCGCGGACGACGCCCGCCAGGCAGGCGGCCACGAGCACGGGGCCCGACGCCACCAGGGCGGCCTGCGCCTCGTGCGCCGGCGCGCCGGAGAGCGCGAGGGCGAGGGCGAGGGCCACCACTGCCGCGGGCGCCGCCCAGAAGGCGCGCGGCGAGAACCTGACGGCCGCCCGCGCGAGGTCGCCCACCCCGGCGGCGGCGCCGTCCGCCGCACGCGCCGCTTCCGCCCCTGCCAGGGCGGCCACCCCCCCCGCATGCCCCGCGCGCGCTCCCCCCGCAGGGCGCGCGCGGCGGCATTTTGCTGGATGCAAGCGGCCTGCGGCGCTACGAGAGCTTCCCGGTGGACGCGAAGGACACCAACGGCTGCGGCGATACCTTCCATGGCGCTTTTGTGGCCGCAAAAATCAAAGGAATGAACAACGATTCGGCTTGCCGCTATGCAAGCGCCGCGGCGGCAATTAAATGCACGCGGCTGGGAGCGCGGCAGGCGATGCCCGATGACGCAGAGTGCAGGGCGTTTCTCGCCGGGAGAGGTGTCGCGCTGTAAGCGGCGCCTCAAGGCAAAGGCAGAGAGGAGAGAACCGGATGGAACGCAAAGCGTTTATGTGCGACATGATTCTCACAGAGCTGGAAGATGTCGTTGGAGTTGAAAATGTATCTACAAGCAAAAGCGACCGCGCGGCCTATGGCGTGGACTACTTTTGGATTGGCCGCATGTGGCAGGATCGCGGCCAGACGCCGCCCATGCCGGATTGGATCGTGCGGCCGGGCAGCGCGGCCGAGGTTTCGAAAGTGCTCAAAATC
>URRZ01000118.1 GCA_900550385.1 uncultured Coriobacteriaceae bacterium
GGGGCGGGGGCGCCCCACCGGCCCCCCCCCCCCCCCCAGCCCCGGGCGGGGGCGGGGCCCCGGGGGCATTTTTTGGGGCCCCGGCGCCCACCAATGTGAAAAAGCGACTGTCCCCTTTTCACCTTTCCGCGCGCCGTCTGCGGGGGAGAAGGCGTGGTGAAGGGTGCGCGCTTTTTCGCGGCGCTGGCGGTGCGCTATACTTTTCCCTGTGTACGCTTCGGGCACGCCGCTTCGCAATCATCCCGCGCCCGCGCGGCGCGGTCGAACCGAACGTTAGGGAGGTTGCCATGGAATCCGCTGCAATCGTTCTCGCCGCCGGCGCGGGCACGCGCATGAAGTCGCGCAAGCCCAAGGTCGTCCACGAGGTGCTGGGCAAGCCGATGGTCCGCTGGGTCATCGACACCGCGCACGAGGCCGGCCTCACGCGCATCGTCACCGTGGTGGGACACGAGCGCGAGCAGGTGATCCCCTTGGTGGAGGGCGATACCGAGATCGCCGAGCAGTACGTGCGGCGCGGCACCGCCGATGCCGTGAACTCGTGCCGCGAGCAGCTGGGCGACTTCAAGGGCTCGGTGGTCGTCCTTTCCGGCGACTGCCCGCTCATCACCGCCGCGACCATCCGCAAGCTCGTCGAGCTGCGCGAACGCGAGGACGCCGCCGTCGTGGTGCTGACCATGGAGCTCGACGACCCCACCGGCTACGGCCGCATCATCCGCGACGCCGACGGCCAGGTCGAGCGCATCGTCGAGCAGAAGGACGCCACGCCCGAGGAGGCGGCCATCGCCGAGTGCAACTCCGGCTTCTACTGCTTCGACGGTCCGGCGCTGTTCGATGCGCTGCTGAAAGTGAGCAACGACAACGCCCAGGGCGAGTTCTACCTCACCGACGTGCTGGCGATCTGCCGCGAGGCGGGGCGTGCCGTGCTGGCGCTCAAGACCGAGGAGCCCGACGAATGCCTGGGCGTGAACTCGCGCGGCCAGCTGGCGCAGGCGACCAAGCACCTGCAGCGCCGCATCAACGAGCGCCTGATGGCCGAGGGCGTCACCATGACCGACCCCGATCTGGTGTGGGTGGGTCCCGACGCCAAGGTGGCGCGCGATGTGGAGCTGCTGCCGCTGACGTTCCTGTACGGCAAGACCAGCGTGGGCGAGGGCAGCGTCATCGGCCCCAACACGCGCCTGACCGACACGGTCGTGGGCCGCGGCTGCACGGTGGACGAGACCGTCGCCATCGAGTCGGCAATCGACGACGGCGCCACGTGCGGGCCGCGCGCGTACCTGCGCCCCGGCGCGCACCTGTGCGAAGACGCGAAGGCGGGCACCCACGTGGAGATCAAGAAGTCCACGGTGGGCAAGGGGTCCAAGGTGCCGCACCTCAGCTACATCGGCGACACGCTCATCGGCGAGGGCGTCAACATCGGCGCCGGCTCCATCACCTGCAACTACGACGGCGCGAAGAAGCATTCCACCGTCATCGGCGACGGCGCGTTCATCGGCAGCGATACCATGATGGTGGCGCCGGTGACCATCGGCGCGGGCGCCATCGTGGGCGCCGGCTCGGTCATCACCGAGGACGTGCAGCCCGATTCGCTGGGCATCGCGCGCGCCGAGCAGCGTCAAGTGGAAGGCTGGGCGGAGAAGAAGCGTGCCCGCTTGGGCATCTTCGGCAAGAAGAAGTAGCTGCGACATGGCGGCGCGGGAAACCGCGCCGCTTCCTTTTGGCGGATCGTCGCTCCCGACGTGAAAAAAGGACAGCCGCTTTTTCACGTCGGGGAACTGTGAAAAATCGACTGTCCCTTTTTCACGTCGGGGAAGGAGCTGGGGATGAAGCGCGATTATCCCAATCTGTGCAGGCCCATCGAGATCAGCGGCATCGTCTTCCGCAACCGCATGTTCTCGGCGCCCATGAGCGCCACCGACTACGATGCGGACGGGACGCCGGGCGAGCGCACCATCGGCTTCTACGAGATGCGCGCCAAGGGCGGCGCCGCTGCGGTGACCGTCAGCGAGCTGACGGTCCATCCCGAGACCGACTGCTCGCAGATGCTGCGCTTGAGTTTGGACGTGCCCGGCCAACTGGCGGCGTTCGCCCTGACGGCGGATGCCATCAAGCGCCACGGTGCCGTCGCCAGCGTGGAGCTTTCGCATGCCGGCCAGTTCGCCAGCGCGTACGTGGCCGATCCCGCCACCCGCGAGAAGCTGCGCTTCTACGGCCCCAGCGAGGGCGTCCGTCCCGACGGCCTTCCCGTGCATGCCCTCACGCGCGAGCAAATCGCCTCCATCGTTCGGGCGTACGGCGAGAAGGCGGCGCTCGCGAAGCGCGCCGGCTTCCAGATGTGCATGCTGCACGCCGGTCACGGCTGGCTGCTGAACCAATTCCTCTCGCCCCATCTCAACAAACGCGACGACGAATACGGCGGATCGCTGGAGAACCGCGTGCGCATCGTGCGCGAGGCGTTGGAGAGCATCCGCGCGGCGACGGGGCCGGGCTTCCCCATCGAGCTGCGCATGAGCGGCTCGGAGGAGTTCGAAGGTGGTTACGGCATCGAGGAGGGCTGCCGCATCGCCCAGGCGCTGGAGGATCTGGCGGACATCATCCACGTGTCGGCCGGTTCCCACCAAGGCGGGTTCGCTATCACGCATCCGCCCATGTTCAGCGAGCACGGGTGCAACGTGCACCTCGCCGCGAGCATCAAACAGTGCGTGAGCAAGCCCGTGGCAGCCATCGGCGGGCTTTCCGACCCGGCGCAGATGGAGCGGATCATCGCGTCCGGGCAGGCGGACATCGTCGTGATGGGCCGCGCCCTGCTGGCGGACCCCGACCTCCCCAACAAGGTGATGGCGAACCGCGGCGACGACGTGGTGAAGTGCATCCGCTGCTTCACCTGCATGGCCGAGCGCGGCGCCACGCAGACCCGGCGCTGCGCCATCAACCCGCGCATCGGGCGCGAGAACGAGGGCATGGAGACGATCCCGGTTGATCCGCGCCGCCGCAAGAAGGTGCTGGTGGCGGGCGGCGGCATCGCCGGCATGGTGGCGGCCTGCACGGCGGCCGAGCGCGGCCACGAGGTGACGCTGTGCGAGGCGTCGCCCAAGCTGGGCGGCATCCTGCTCACCGAGCAGGCGCTTCCGTTCAAGCGCGACATGTACCTGCTGGCGGAAAGCCATGCGCGCCGCTGCGGCAAGCTGGGGGTGGACGTGCGCCCGGACACGCCGGTGGACGCCGCGTTTGCGGAGCGCATGGCGCCCGACGCGGTGATCGTGGCGGTGGGCTCGGAGCCCATCCCGCTGCCGCTGCCGTGCGACGAGGGCGCCCGCGCGGCCTCCATCGACGAGCTGTACCTGCAAGGCGCGGAAGTCGGCGACGAGGTGGCGGTGCTGGGCGGTGGCCTGACCGGCTGCGAATGCGCGCTGCTGCTGTCCCAGCAGGGGAAGACGGTCCATCTGGTGGAGATGGGCGACGCCCTGGCGCGCGATGCGAACGGGCGGCATCGCCCCATCCTGCTGGATCAGGTTGAGCGGGCGGGCATCGACGTGCGCTTGGGAACGGCGGGCGCGGCGGTGCATCGCGGCAGCTTGGAGGTGCGCACGCCCGATGGCGGTGCGGAGCGCATCCCCGCGGACACCGTGGTCTGCGCGGTGGGGCAGCGCTCGCGCCGCGCGGCGGCCGATGCGCTGCGGGATTCCGCGCCGTTCGTGCGCGTGGTGGGCGATGCCGTCCGCCCGGCGAACATCTGCGCCGCCGTGTACGAGGCATACCACGCCGCGCTCGACATCTAGGATGCGCGCCGCGCACCGGCCGCTTTTTCGCATTTGGCATGGGAAAATGAGAAAAAACCTCCGTCCCTTTTTCTCATTCGGGGCAATGCCGCTACAATAGGGCTTGCGGATCGGGTGCGGTCCGCAAGCCCTACGTATCAGCGAAGCAAAGGAGCGCACATCATGGCGGAAGAGAGGCCCATCGCCCTGTTCGCGGGTTCGGTCAATCCCGGTCTGGCGGACGATATCTCCAAGGAGCTCGGCGTGCCGCTGGGCAACGTCAAGCTCGAGAAGTTCGCCAACGGCGAGATCTACGCGCGCTACCAGGAAAGCGTGCGCGGCAAGGAGGTCTTCCTCATCCAGTCCGTGTGCTGCGGCTCGGGCATGGACGTCAACGACGCCCTGATGGAGCTTCTGATCATGGCCGACGCCGCCAAGCGCGCCAGCGCCCACAACGTGTCCGCCGTCATCGCGCACTACGGCTACGCGCGCCAGGATCGCAAGGCCGCGCCGCGTGAGCCCATCACCGCCAAGCTGGTCGCCGACCTGCTGGAGGCCTCCGGCGTGGACAACGTCATCACGATCGACTTGCATCAGGACGCCATCCAGGGCTTCTTCAACATCCCGGTGAACCACATGACCGCCATGGGCATCTTCGTGGACTACTACAAGAGCATGGGCCTGAACCCCGAAGAGGTCGTCGTCGTCTCCCCCGACGTGGGTCGCGCCAAGGCCGCCAAGAAGTTCTCCACGATGCTGGATTGCGACATCGCGATCATGCACAAGGACCGCCCCAAGCACAACCAGGCCGAGATCACGGCGCTGATCGGTGACGTCACCGGCAAGATCTGCATCCTCAACGACGACATGATCGACACCGCCGGCTCGCTGGTTGCCGCCGCCGCCACGCTGAAGGCAAAGGGCGCCGCCAAGGTGCTGGCCTGCGCCACGCACGGCCTGTTCAGCGGCCCGGCCTACGATCGCATCGAGAACTCCTGCATCGAGCAGGTGCTCGTGACCAACGCCGTGCCCGTGCCGCTGGAGCGCCAGACCGGCAAGATCAAGGTCATGTCGCTCGGCCCGCTGTTCGCGCAGACCATCCAGAACGTCTACGCCAACGGCTCGGTGGCGAAGCTGTTCGAGTAGGGTGGGGGTTCCGGGGGGGGGGGGGGCCCCCCCCCCCCGCGCCCCCCCCCCCCGCCCCCCCCACCCCCCCCCCCGCGGCCCCCCCCGCCCCCCCCCGCCCGCCGGCCCCACCCCCCCCCCAAG
>URRZ01000119.1 GCA_900550385.1 uncultured Coriobacteriaceae bacterium
CGGGGGGGGTGGGGTTGGCTTGGCCCGCGGCCAGCCAAACCCCCAAACCCCCGGCGCCCCACCTCCCCGCGGCAATGTTCGCCCCCGCCCGCTTCTTTTACGGGGGCGCCCCGGCGCCTCAGCGTCGCGAAGTTCTCCTGCGTCGGCAGCGCCTCGTACATATGGACGTTCATCGCCGGCGCCAGCACCAGCGGAGCGGTGCAGGCCAAAGCGGTGGTGGTCAGCAGGTCGTCGGCGATGCCATGCGCGATCTTCGCAGCGACGTTCGCGGTGCAGGGGGCGATGGCGAACACGTCGGCTTCCTCGGCAAGCGAGATATGGTGGATCGGATCGCTCGGATCGTCGAAGAGCCCAACGGCAACGGGTTCATGCGTCAGCGAGCGGAAGGTCAGCGGATCCACGAAATGCGTTGCATGCTCGGTCATCACCACCTTGACGCGGCAGCCGGCCTTCTGCAGGCCTCGCACGATCTCGCAGCTTTTGTATGCCGCGATGCATCCCGTCACGCCGATGAGGACGGTGGGTTCCATATTCGCTCCTCCTTGAAAGCGGGTGCGCCTGCCGAGCGCAGCGGTGTTAATTACACGGCTCCGAACGTTGCATGGGCTACGTCAAGCGCGGTTCGAGCACGTCGGCGAGCACGCGCACATGGGCCTTGCTGTTCCCCAGGCAGCGCACGTAGACGAACGACCCCACGTCGGTGGGATGGCCCGCCTGGCGGCGCCTTTCAAGGTAGCGCGGCCCGAGCTCCTGCTCAACATCATAAAGCGTCTCCAGGCAATCAACCGCGAAATTCGGGCAGACCACGAACACGCGCCCGCCGCCCACATCGGCGAACCGATCGAGGGCTTCGGACGTGGAAGGCGACAGCCAATCGCGGTTCCTGTCGAACCGACACTGGTAGGCGATCGTCCAACGGTCGCGCGAAAGCCCCAGCTCCTCGGCGATATGCAGGCTCGACGAGCCGGTCTGCAGCTCGTATTCGTCGCCGTTCTCGATGTCGGACAGCGGAACGGAATGGTACGAGAACAGCAGCCTGTCGTCGCTTCCGGGGTCGAACCCGGCATGGCGGATGGACGAGGCGATCGCGCGCAGGTAGGTGGGATGGGTGCAATAGTCGGGAACCAGCTCGAACGGCGAGCGCCAGCGGATGCGCTTCATCGCGGATTCCGCCTCGTCGGCGACGACCCCGGTGGTGGAATACGCGCTTTGCGGGTACAGCGGCAGGACAACGACGGAGCCGCATCCCGCTTCGCGCAGCTCCTTGAGAGAACGCGCCACGCGGGGCTCCCCGAAGCTCATCGCGCGCCTGACGACGACATCGTGGCCCCTGCGCTGCAGCTCCGCAGCCAAACCGCGCTCGAGCGACACGTGGGCCAAGGCGAAGGGGGATCCCTCGTCGGTCCAGATCGAGCGGTACTTGGCGGCGGACGCGGCGCCCCTTCGCGGCAGGATCGCCAGATGGAGGATGAACCACCACGCCAGCCGGTTCATCGGGGCGATGCGCCGATGCATGAGGAACCGGGAGAGATACGCCCTGACCGCGCGCGGCGTGGGCGCGGCGGGCGTTCCGGTGTTGACGAGGAGGATGCCCGTCATCCCCTGTTGAGCCATGGTCCATCTCCTAAGGTGCCGACTTGCCTTGCGCTTGAAGCGCCATCGATCGCGTGCGCCCCTGCAAGTCTAGCGCTTGGGGAGCCGGCGCACAAACCCGCGAACGGCCGGCGCGCTACAGGTAAGCCCCCAAGCGCGGATGGGGCGCATAGGCGAGCTCCGCGCGAACCTCCTCGTAGGCATCGGTCCTGCCGGAGCTCCTTTCGGATAGCGCGGAAAGCGCCTCCGCGAGATCGGTTGGCAGGTTGTCCCTGAAGGAGAGCGGCTCATCCGTTGCGGGATGGGTGAAATCGAGCCGATACGAATGGAGGAACTGGCGCTCCAGGCCCAGCTGTGCGGAAGGATGGGCGGGTGACCCGGACACGTACACGGGGTCCCCCACGATGGGATGACGCGTGTACTCCATATGGACGCGGATCTGGTGGGTCCTGCCGGTGAACAGCTTGCATTCGACGAGCGTGTAGCCGTCATCGCGCGAGCCCGGCTCGAAGCGCTCCAGCACGCGGAACGTCGTCACCGCCTCGCGCGAGCTGGGGGCGAGGCGCACCGACATGCGCGTCCGCTCGTTGGCGCTGCGGGCGATGGGGGCGTCGATCATGCCGGTGTCATGCGGGATGACGCCGTGGCACAGGGCCAGGTAGCGCCGCTCCACCACCTTGTCGCGGATCGCGTCCATCAGCGCGTATCCGCACTCGTCGTCCTTCGCCGCGAGCATGAGCCCGGTGGTGTCGCGGTCGAGCCGATGGACGATGCCCAGGCGGTCGTCTTCGCCCTGGACGTTGCAAAGATGCCCCGCGCCGCAGTGGAAGACGAGCGCGTTGACGAGCGTCCCGTCGAAATGGTCCACGGAGGGATGGCATACCAGCCCCGCCTGCTTCGACAGGACGATGAGGTGCTCGTCCTCATAGCGGATGTCCAAGTCGATCGGCTGCCCGGCAAGCGTCGAAGGAGCCGAATCGGGCAAGGTGTACACGATCGTGTCGCCGGAGCGCACCGCGTGCTTCTTGGAGACGGGAGAGCCGTTCACCAAGACGCTCCCCTCCTCGACCGCGCGGGCCGCGGCGGAGCGGCTGGGATAGCATCCGGCATCGGCGAGCGCGGAATCGATGCGCCGGCCCTCGTCGGCCAGGGTGGCCGTATAGGCGAGAGAGCGGCTCATCTGCCGTCCGCCCCCTCCCCGCTGCCCTCGGCATCGACGCGCGGGGGATCCGAGACGTCTTGCGCGCCGTCGCGCCAGAAGAAGACGATGGAGATGATGATGAGGACGAAGCCGCACGTCACGCCAATGTCCGCGATGTTGAACACCGGGAAATCGACGAAGGAGAGGCGGATGAAGTCGACGACGTAGCCGAGCGCGAAGCGGTCGACAGCGTTCCCGAGGCCGCCCGCGACCACGAGGGCGCCGCCGACGACCAGCATCCAGTTCGACCTCTTGGCGTTCTCCACGACGAAGATCGCCACGGCAACGCTCAGCAGCACCGAGAAGATGGCGAGCGGGAACGTGGATCCGCTGAACATGCCCCACGCGGCGCCGGTGTTGTGCACCAGCGTGAACTGGAACAGGTCGAAGAACGGCCCTCCCAAGTCGTCGCCGAGGCCGAAACGGTCGAAATGCAGCTTCGTCAGCCGATCGAGCACGAGCCACGCCACGGCGATCACGGCAAGCAGGATGCTCGCCCGCCCGGGCGTCCAGAACCCGCGGGACGCGGGTTCCCCTTCCAGCCTCTTGCCCTCCCCCACGCTCAGCTACTCCGCGGAATCGTCGAAGCCGAGGACGTCCAGCGCATCGCCGCAGCGTTCGCACACGCAGGGATGCGACGCGTTTCCGCCGAGCTCGCGATGGTTCCAGCAGCGCGGGCAGCGCGGCAGATCCGTCTTCGCGACCGTCGCCTTCGGCTCGCCCGCGGCGACGGCATCGTCGGAGACGATGGAGACGTCGGCGACGATGAACAGCTCCTGCAGATCGGCGCCATCGAAGGAAGACAGCGCCGCGGCATCGGCTTCGCAGGCGGAAACGGAGATGGCGGCTTCCTGGCTCTTGCCGATGACCTTCTCGTTGCGGGCGTCCTCGAGCGCCTTGGTGACGGCATCGCGCGTGGCGAGCAGCACGTCGAAGCGCGCCATGAACGCGGCCGCCTCATCGCCCTCGGGAAGCCCTGCAGGGAAGTCGGCCGCGGTGGGCCAGCCGGCGAGCTGGACGCTGTCGGGACGGCCCTCCCGGCTGCGCGCCGCCTCGGGGTAGTTCTCCCACACCTCGTCGCACGTGAACGACAGGATCGGGCTCATCACGCGCACCATGACCTCCAGGATGCAGTCGAGCACCGTCTGGGCGCTGCGCCGCAAGGGGGAATCGGGCGCCTCGGAGTAGAGGCGGTCCTTCGCCACGTCCATGTAGATGGCCGACAGGTCGTTGATCACGTACTCGTAGAGCGTGCGGAACACCTGGTGGAAGCGGTACTCGTCGTAGCCGCGCTCCACGTCGGCAAGCACCTGGCGCAGCCTCAGCAGCGCCCACACGTCGACCGGCGGCATGTCCGCCACGGCGACGGCGTCCTTCTCGGAGTCGAAGTCGAACAGGCTGCCCAGCAGGAAGCGGAACGTGTTGCGGAAGCGGCGGTAGGCGTCGGAGGTGCGCTGCAGGATGGTGTCGCCGATGGACACGTCCACCGAGTAGTCGGTGGAGGCGACCCACAGGCGCAGCACGTCGGCGCCGTACTTGCCGGTGACCTCGGCGGGGTCGATGCCGTTGCCCTTGGACTTCGACATCTTCTCGCCGTTCTCGTCGACGGTGAAGCCGCAGCACACGACGCTGTCGTACGGCGCGCGCCCGAACGCGCCGGTGCCCAGGAGCAGCGAGCTCTGGAACCAGCCGCGATGCTGGTCCGATCCCTCCAGGTACATGTCGGCAGGCCAACGCAGATGGTCGGCCTCCGCGCGGTGCTTCAGCACGCCCACGTGGCTGACGCCGCTCTCCCACCACACGTCCAGGATGTCCTTCTCGGGCACGAGGTCCTCGCCGCCGCACGCCTCGCAGTGCGTGCCGGCGGGCAGGTAGTCCTTGGGGTCCTTGGTGAACCACGCGTCGGCGCCCTCGGTGTTGAACAGGTCGATCACCGCGTCGAAGGTCTGCTCGGTCGCGACGATCTCGCCGCACTTGGCGCATTTGAACACGGGGATCGGCACGCCCCAGTTGCGCTGGCGCGAGATGCACCAGTCGGGACGGTCCGCCACCATGGCGCCGATGCGGTTGACGCCCCAGGAGGGGTACCCCGTCACGTGGTTGTGGAT
>URRZ01000120.1 GCA_900550385.1 uncultured Coriobacteriaceae bacterium
TCAACAACATCCACGACGAGCGCAGCGATTTCGGCAAGGTCACCATCATCTACGGGTCGCGCTCGCCATCCGAGGTGATGTTCCGCAACCAGTTCGAGATGTGGAAGCACCGCAAGGACTTCGAGCTGCACCTGACGGTGGACCATCCCGATCCCACCTGGGACGGGGAGGTGGGCGTGGTGACGGTCCCCTTCGCGAACCTGGAGATCGACCCGAGCAACACCTTCGGCGCCGTGTGCGGACCGCCGGTGATGTACCGGTTCGTCATCGACGAGATGCGCAAGAAGGGCATCGAGTACGACCATATCTACTGCAGCTTCGAACGGCACATGAAGTGCGGCATGGGGAAGTGCGGCCACTGCCAGATCGGCCACCAGTACGTGTGCATTGACGGCCCGGTGTTCAACTACTGGGAAGCGAAGAATATCCAGGGGTCGATGTAGGATGGAGCGCACCGCTATGAATGCTTACGCGAACGCCGCCAACGACCGCCCCGCCGCGCCGCGCGTCGTCGTGGTGGGCTTGGCGAGCTGCTTCGGCTGCCAGCTGCAGATAACGAACGCCGAGGCGCACCTGATGGAGGTGCTGGGCCAGATAGACCTGCGCTACTGGCAGCTCGCATCGAGCGAGCCGATGCCCGACGAGTTCGATGTCGCCGTCATCGAGGGCGCGGTCACCACCGAGGAGTCCGAGCGCTTGGTGGAGAGCTTGCGCGAGAAGGCGTCGGTCGTCATCGCCATCGGCGCGTGCGCAGCCACCGCCGGCATCCCCGGCATGGCCGCCGAGGGCTTCATCCAACGGCCCGGCACCGTGTACGAGACGGTTCCGGACGCCTGCGGCGAGATGATATCGCCCCGCTCGGTGGGTTCGGTCATCGACGTCGACTACGAGGTGCGCTGCTGCCCCATCGACAGCTACGACTTCATCGACGTCCTGCAGCGGGCGCTGCACGGGTCGAACAAGATCGACTCCACGGCGACGATGTGCGGGTCGTGCAAGCGCAACGAGACGGGCTGCTTCTACCAGAAGGGCGTCATGTGCCTGGGGCTGGTCACGATGGCGGGCTGCGACGCGCGCTGCGTGAACCTGGGCAGGCCGTGCAACGGCTGCCGGGGGCTGTCGCCCGACGCGAACCTGCCCGCCGCGCGCGAGGCCTGCAGGAACGCCGGCATCCTGGTGGAGGATTTCGACAAGGCGCTGGAGATGTTCAACCAGACCAACCCCGCTTTGCGGGACGTCCAGTGAGGATGATCGCATGACGAAGACCGCAATACAGGTGGACCACATCGCCCGCATCGAGGGGCATGGGAACGTGCGCGTCGTCATAGAGGACGGCGCTGTCAAGACCGTCGAGATGAACGTGGTGGAGCCGGCGCGCCTGTTCGAGAGCATGGTGCGCGGGCGTCGCTTCGAGGAGGTCCCCTACATCGCGTCGCGCATCTGCGGCATCTGCTCGGCGAGCCACGTCGTGACCGACACCCTGGCCATCGAGCGTATCTTCGGCATCCAGGTCTCCGACCGCACGCGCGCCCTGCGCGACCTTCTGGTGTACGGGTCGTACCTGCAGAACCACGCGACGCATCTGTTCGTGTTCGCCGCGCCGGATTTCCTGGGGCACAAAAGCGTGTTCCCCTTGGCGGAGCAGGCGCCCGAGCTGTTCGAGCAGGCGCTCGAGCTCAAGGCGCTGGGCAACGAGCTGTGCACGAAGGTGGGGGGCCGCTCGGTGCATCCCATCACGGCGGTCGTCGGCGGCTTCACGCACGAGATCTCGACGGCGGACTACCTCAAGCTCGCCGAGAAGATGGATGCGATGCAGGAGTTCGCCGTGGCGGCCGTGGATCTGTTCCACACCTTCGAGGCGCCCTCGATCCAGACCGCCGGCGACATGCTGGCGATGGGCGCGCCCGACCGCTACGCCGTGTCCGATTCCCGCATGGCGCGCTTCATCGGCGCCGCGCTGTCGTTCGACTGCGACGAGGTCGGCCGCGCCATCGAGGAGTACGGCGTGCCCCATTCAGCCGCCCTCCTCGCCCGCGTCCGCTCCACGGGCATCCCGTATTTCACCGGGGCTTTGGCCCGCATCAACCAGTCGTGGCAGTTCCTCGGCCGTCAGGCGAAGCTCGCCGCGGCGAAGGTGGGGCTGCGCCCGCCCGAGCGCAACCCGTTCATGAACAACGTCGCCCAAGCGGTGGAGATCGTCGATGCGCTGGAGCGCTGCGCCAAGCTGTGCCGCCGCCTCGCCGCCGACGAGTTCGAGGGATCCAGCGAGCCGGTTCCGTTCGAGGTCCGCGCCGGACGGGGCGTGGGCTTCACCGAGGCGCCGCGCGGCGCGCTGTTCCACGAGCTGGAACTCGACGATGCCGGGCGCGTCGTCCACGCCTCCATCATCACGCCCACCGCACAGAACGTCGCCAACCTGGAAGCCGACATGCGCGTGCTGGCCGAGAAGCTGGTCGCCGACGGCGCCGATGCCGACGAGGTACGCATGGAGGTGGAGAAGCTGGTGCGGGCGTACGACCCCTGCCTGTCCTGCAGCGTCCACTGACATTCGCGGGTGGTGGGAAAGCCCTTGCGCCGGGGTCTCGGGCGCCCGGGCTTCCTCGTTGCCTGAAGCAAGCGATGGGGTCGCTTCGCGATCGAGCCATAGGCTGGCTCGAGCCATAGGCTAGCTCCCGATTCCGAAGGATTTGCGCGATTTCAGCCGCCCTGCAGCTCGGTTCGGGCAGCAGTTCCTTCGGTCCCGTTGGGAATACGCTGCCGAGTTGCGGTTATGACCTGCGATTATGCCGGATGCTGCTAGGGGGTAATTCGCGGATCGTCGCGGGCCGTACTCCGGAGTCTGCGCAAATCTCTGCTTTTCTGGAGTTCGGGGCTATTTCTTCCCGATGGGTTCGGCGTTTCGTCGCGGTCGCGCTTCCGAAGCCGCCATCCCTTCTTTCGAGGCGGAGCGATGCGGGCGATGCCGCATGTTGCGGACGATATCTCCAGCGATGCGGATGATACCGCATGCTGCAGACGATATTCCCAGCAATGCAGACGGCGTTCCGGTGATGCGGCGTCCCGAACCATCCTTTTTGGATTCCTTGCCTTAGGCGCCTTCTTCGAAGGCGCTAGCCGTCGAACAGCACCTCGCGTCGCAATGCGGCTCGTTTGCGCAGTTGGGATTGGGTGAAGCCTCGCTGGCGCCTTCCGGTCAGGCGGATGATGGTCCGTGCCATCTGATCGAATCGATCGGCGTTGTACAGCTGCTCTCGCGTGAGGGTGAGAACGTGGATGCCTTCGAGTTCTAGCTCGCCGCGTCTTCTGGAGTCCGCCGAGAGCCTCTCTTTTCCGCAGTGCGCTAAATCGCTCTCGTACTCGAGAGCGAGACGGGCCTTCGGCCAGAAGAAATCCGGCCTGCGTTGCCCGCGTCGAAAACGTTGTCGGGCATTTCGGCCTAATGCGCTATTCGGCGCCCTCGTCAGAGCGAGCGCGGGGTTGAGCAGGGGAGGGTCGATTCCGTATCCGCCGATGCGTACGGGCAGGGAAAGGAGGAGGAAGATATTGGTTTCCGCGGGCGAATGGGATCCGGTTGCGATGAATCGGGCGGCATTCGCTGCGGCTTTGCAGGAGCTTGCTCCGGCGCTCCTTGCTTTTTCGAGATAGGATGCCAGGGCTTTGGAGGTTGTCGGGGTGGCACCCCAGCTTCGAACCGTAAAGCCCGAAGGGTGGTCGCCGAGCGCATACGTGCCGCAAAGCTCCATGCCCGTTTTCGCGAGCTGGATGAAGTCCAGATCCTTTGCGAGCTGCAGGAAGCAGGCTTCGGGGGTGCTTACGTAGCATCCACCGCCTATGGCGACGAAAGAGGCCGGGGATCCGGTCATGCTCCATATTCTCGCCCTCGCCATCTTCGATCTGCGACGATCCGCGGGCGAGGCGACGAGGATGTCGAGGGGTCCCGGCCGAAACGCAGGATGTGCGTCCATGGCGCGAGCGGCGTCCTCGGCTGAAACGACGTTGCCAGGTTTGGGCGACACGCGGCTTGCGTGGAGCGGCTCGTCCAATGAAGCGCCCCTCCAGTAGGCGAGTGCGGATTCGTGTCCGATGAAAACGTCCATGGGGAAACGATAGCGCCTCGATCTAACGCGGGGGACGTCGAGCCCCAACTTCGGGGCCGCGCCGATCACTCGCGGACCCGTTGCTCCTGATGTGTCGATGCGATGCGGAGCCAGCGTGGATTCGTCTTGCTTTCCATCGGGCTCGCGGGCGACGTTTGCCGCCTCCCGTCCTCACAGTGTTGCCGCGGCGCTGCCCGCGGGCGCCGCATGCGATCTCTTTCGATGGTTTCACGCAGGGTTTTCCCAAGGATGGGAATCCCGAGGAACGAGGGTCTCGCGCAATAGCTCCTCCGAAATGGGAGCTTCTCCAATAATCGAGGGTTTTGCGCGAGGCGAAAAGGGGGCGGCCGGCTTCCGCCTAGCCGTCGACCTCGTCGTTTTGAGGGTCCCATGCAGCAGCGTCGTTCGAAAGGTGTCTGAACAGGCTATTTTCCGACCGGTTAAACGGATAGCACGGCATGCGCTTTCGCAGGCGCTCCCGTTTGAAGGCGGCGATGCTCTGCAAGTGCGCAAAAGCCCTCGATTTTGGAGTGCGGGGCATAGCGCAGGGCCTCGCGATAGGAGGCAGACTCGGCGGG
The DNA here is from genome assembly GCA_900550385.1 of uncultured Coriobacteriaceae bacterium. Lineage (GTDB taxonomy): Bacteria > Actinomycetota > Coriobacteriia > Coriobacteriales > Eggerthellaceae > Aphodovivens. The sequence goes on from URRZ01000120.1 coordinate 4,676, forward strand.
GCGCAGG
>URRZ01000121.1 GCA_900550385.1 uncultured Coriobacteriaceae bacterium
GGCCGCGGCCCCCCCCCCCCCCCCCCCCCGCCCGCCCCCCCCCCCCCCGGCCGCCGGGAGCGCGGGGGAAAGTCGGCCGAAGCTCCTTCCGGCTGCCTTCGGGAGGAATAGATGGAAGAGCAGCGGCTTTATTTGCTGGGGCATCCGGTGGGGCATTCCAAGTCGGCGGTGATGTACAACGCGGTGTACGAGGCGGTTGGGCTGCCGTGGCGCTACGAGCTGCTGGACTGCCCGACCGAGGCGGATGCGCGGGCGGTGCTGGATGCGCGCGACTTCCTCCAGGTCAACATCACCACGCCGTACAAGCCGCTGGCGTTCGAGGCGGCCGACGAGCGCTTGGCCGAGGCGCGGCTGGCGGATGGCGCGAACGTCCTGGTGAACTGCGACGGGCGCCTGATCGCGCACAACACCGACGGCGCGGGCTGCGCGGGGTTTCTGGCGCAGCGCGGCTTCGCGTTCGAGGGGAGCCGCGTCGCCGTGTGCGGCACGGGGCCGACGGCGCGCTCGATCCTGGGCGCTTGCGTGCAGGCGGGTGCGGCGGAGGTGCTGCTTTTGGGGCGCGACGGCGCGCGCGCCCGCGCAGTGTTGGACGAGTGGGGCGCCTGCCGCAGCTGGCTGGAGCGCGTGGCGGGCTGGCCTGCGCTTACGGCCCGGGTGCGCGCGGCGACCTATGCGGAGGCGGCGGGATCGGACGGGATTCCGGCCGCCGACCTGGTGGTCAACGCGACGCCGCTGGGCATGAACCCCGGCGACCCCGCCCCGTTCGACGCCTCGCTGCTCCGGGCGGGCCAGTGGGCGTTCGATTGCGTGTACGGGCATGGGGAAACCTCGTTCCTCGTCGGCGCGCGCGCCGCCGGATGCCGCGTCTACGACGGCGCGGGCATGCTGGTGGGGCAGGCGGTGGCGACCGTGCGCATCGTCGAGCGGGCGTCGGGCGCGTCGATCCCGATGGACGACGGCGCCCTGTTCGCGACCATGGCGGAAGCGGCCGGCTTCTCGCTCGCAAGCGTCTGATCGCGCGGCGCCGGGGCGCGCGGAGGTCAGCGGCCGACGAATCGGATCGGAGGATCGTTCATGTACGGGTTGAAGACCGAGGCGGCGTTCGATTCCGCCCATTTCCTAGCCGACTACTACGGCAAGTGCGAGAACCTGCACGGGCACCGCTGGCGCGTGGTGGTCTACCTGGAGCAGCCGGGGTTGCAGGATGCGGGCACCATGCGCGACATGGTGTTGGACTTCGGCGTGTTCAAGCGCGCCGTGCGCGACCTCGCCGAGGAGCTGGATCACACGTTCCTCGTGGAGGAGGGCACGCTGAAGCCCGCCACCGTCGAGGCGCTGGAGGGCGAGGGCTTCTCGCTGACCATCCTGCCATTCCGCACCACCGCGGAGAACCTGGCGCGCTACTTCTGCGAGCGGCTGCGCGCGCAGGAACTCCCCGTCAGCCAGGTGGACATGTACGAAACCCCCAACAACTGCGCCATCTACCGCCCGTAGCGGGGCCGCGGTACGGCGAACGGGCTCGTTCGCGCATCCTTCCCCTGCGGGGCGCCTGCGATGCGAAAAGCGCGGGAGGGCCGGCGGGCATGCGGCAACATGCCGGAAACGTCGGCTAGGTTACAATAACCGACGTGTATGACGTCATCGAGGGAAAGCGGCGAACATGCGGTATCTCACAGCAGGGGAAAGCCACGGGCAGGGCCTCACTGCCATCGTCGAGGGCGTCCCGGCGGGGTTGCGGGTGTCCGAGGAACAGATCAACGCCGACCTGGCCCGCAGGCAGTCGGGTTATGGGCGCGGCGGGCGCCAGGCGATCGAGCGCGATCGCGTGAAGGTGACCGCCGGCATCCGCTTCGGCCGCACCATCGGCTCGCCGGTGGCGCTGGAGGTGGCGAACCGCGACTGGCAGAACTGGCAGCAGCGCATGGCGCCGTTCGGCGAGCCGCCCGCCGACCTCATCCGCGAGGTGACGCCGCGGCCTGGCCACGCCGACCTGCTGGGCGTCCTGAAGACCGACACCGACGATTGCCGCAACATCCTGGAGCGCGCCAGCGCCCGCGAGACGGCGGCGCGCGTTGCGGCATCGGGCATCCCCCGCGAGCTTCTAGCGGAGCTGGGCGTGGAGGTGTTCTCCTACGTGACCTCCATCGGCCCGGTGTCCCTGCACGAGGACGATCCCGCCACGGCGGCGTGCTCCTACAAGCCGCTGGACATCGAGCTTTCCGAGGTCCGCTGCCCCGACCCGAAAACCACCGAGGCCATGAAGGAGGCCATCGACGAGGCCAAGCGCAACCGCGACACCTTGGGCGGGACGTTCCGCGTCGTGGTGCGCGGGCTGGTGCAGGGCTTGGGCGGCTACGCCGCCGGCACCGACAGGCTCACCTCGCAGCTGGGCGCGGCGGTGCTTTCCATCCCGGCGATGAAGGGGGTGGAGTTCGGCATGGGCTTCGAGGCGTCGCGCCGTCCGGGCTCCCAGGTGCACGACGAGATCGCGCTCGACCCCAAAGCCGGCTTCACGCGCAAGAGCAACAACGCCGGCGGCTTGGAAGGCGGCATGACCACCGGCCTGCCGCTGATCATCACGGCGGCGATGAAGCCCATCGCCACGCTGATGCAGCCGCTGGGGACCGTCGACATCGATACGCTGGAACCCGCCGAGGCGTCCAAGGAGCGCAGCGACGTGTGCGCCGTGCCGGCTGCGGCGGTGGTGGCCGAGGCGGAGGTGGCGTTCGTGCTGGCGGACGCGTACCTGCGCAAGTTCGGCTGCGACAACATGACCGACATCAAAGCGGCGCTGAGGGCATACCGGCAGCGCCTGCGCACCGCATCGAGGTAGCGCATGGCTGCGGAGCAGGCCCCGCGCGACGGTGGTTCCGGCGGCAAGGGGCGCGACGGCGGGAAGCGCGGCGGGCACGGCGCGCGCAATAGGCGCGGGCCGCAGAGGATCCCCAGCCAGCTGGGGCGCACGGTGTTCTTCGTGGGGTTCATGGGAGCGGGGAAGACCTCGGTCTCACGGCGCCTTGCGCGCCTGTGCGGCATCTCGGCCGTCGACATGGATTCCTACATCGAGCGCCGCGACGGACGACGCATCCGCGACATATTCGCCGAGGACGGCGAGGGCTTCTTCCGCGATCTGGAGACGCAAGTGCTCCGCGAGCTCTCACAGGGAGAGCCGGTGCTGGTGTCGTGCGGCGGCGGCGTCGTGCTGCGGCCGGAGAACCGCGAGATCCTGCGCGAAGGCGGCTTCACGGTGTTTCTGAAGGTCGATGCAGCGGAGGCGAAGTCGCGCATCAGCGATCCGTCGACGCGCCCGCTATTGGGCGACGTCGAGGCGGCGCGCAAGACGAACGCCGAGCGGCTGCCGTTGTACGAGGAGGTCGCCGACGCGACGGTGGACACGTCCGGGAAGGGCGTGACGGCGCTGGCGTTCGCGGTCCGTTCGATTCTGGAGAGGGAAGGCATCCTGTGGCGACTAAAGTGATGGTGAACATCCCCGGAGAGGCCCCTTACGCCGTGCGGATCGGGCGGGGGATCCTCGACGGCATCGGCGACCAGGCGAAACGCGCCTGCGGCATCGCGGGGGCGGGGCGCGCGCTTGTCGTGACCGACTCGAACGTCGCGCCGTTGTATCGTGACCAAGTCCGCGCATCCCTTGCCGAGGCGGGCCTGCGCGCGAGCGACATCGTCATCCCCGCGGGCGAGGAGTCGAAGTCGGTCGAGGTGCTGGGCGAGGTGTGGGAGGCCATGGCGCAACTTGGCCTGGGGCGCGACTGCGTGGTCGTGGCGTTGGGCGGCGGCGTCGTGGGCGATCTTGCGGGGTTCGCCGGCGCGACCTACATGCGCGGGGTGTCGGTGGTCCAGGCGCCCACGTCGCTGCTCGCGATGGTGGACTCGTCGGTCGGCGGCAAGACGGCGGTGAACCTCGAGGCGGGCAAGAACCTGGTGGGCGCTTTCAGGCAGCCCGCCCACGTATGCGCCGACGTCGACGCTCTGTCGACGCTCCCCGATCGGGAATGGCGCTGCGGGCTGGCGGAGGTGGCGAAGTCATCGGTCATCGATTCGGACGACTTCTTCTTCTGGATGGCCGACCATGCCGGCGACTTGGCGGCCCACGACATCGACGCCGTGGCGGAGGCCATCACGCGCTGCGTGGTGTTCAAGGCGGGCGTCGTGGCGGCCGACAAAACCGAGAGCAAGGGCGTGCGCGAGTGCCTGAACTACGGCCACACGCTGGGGCACGCCATCGAGAAGCTCGCCGGCTACGGCACGTTCACGCATGGCGAGGGCGTCGCCGAGGGCATGCGCTTCGCGGCGCGGATGGCGGTCGATCTGGCGGGCGCCTCGCCCGAATTCGCCGAGGCGCAGGGTGATCTGCTGGATGCCCTGGGGCTGCCGGCGCTTTCGTGGTCGGCGGAGCCCGAGGCGCTGCTCGATGCGATGAAGCGCGACAAGAAGGCGCGCGGCGGGCGGGTGCGCTTCGTGCTGCCGCGCGATGTGGGGGAGTGGGAGCTCGTCGAGGTCGACGATGCGACGATCCTTTCCCATCTGCGGGAATGGGCTGAAGGGAAGCGCTCCTGACCTACGGGACGGCCCGGGCGGCGGGCGGGGGCCTCGTGCTCAGACAGTCCTCGCCCTTTGCATAACGCGATCTTCGATCGCGTTCAAGGGGGCTGCGGA
>URRZ01000122.1 GCA_900550385.1 uncultured Coriobacteriaceae bacterium
GCAGCGTGATTGTACCACCCTGCCGCGGCGGCTAGATGAGCACGCCCTCATCCCTACACTGGTTGACTGTCGGATTTTCCTTAACATCGGCTCCCGACCTAGGCCCGAACCTTGCTGCTCCGCTACCCTGTTGTCTGTAGGAAAAGCAAGGAGGGGAAGGAACGGCCGTGCCTGCGGAAAAGGCGAGGATCCTGGTCGCGGACGACGAGGCGGCGATCGCCGATTTGGTCGTCCGCGTGATGGAGGCCGAGGGGATGCCCGCGAAGGCGGTCTACGGGGGTGCGGCCGCCCTGCGCGAGATCGAGTCTGGCGCCTACGACCTAGCGATCCTCGACGTGATGATGCCCGACCTCGACGGCTTCGAGGTGTGCCGCCGCGCCAGGGCGGCGACCGACATCCCGATCGTGTTCCTCACCGCGAAGGACGAGGACGTGGACCAGGTCGTGGGGCTCTCCCTCGGCGCCGACGACTACGTCGTCAAGCCCTTCAAGCCGAGGGTGCTCGCCGCGCGCGTGAAGGCGAGGCTGCGCCCCCGCCGCCCGGAAGGATCCTCGTGCATCGAGGCGGGAGGCGTCTCTGTGTATCCCGCGGCGCATGAGGCGTTCCTGCATGGCGCTCGATTGAAGCTCACGCCGAAGGAGTTCGGGGTGCTGCTCGAGCTAGTGAAAGCAGCGGGGAACCCGGTGCCTGCGAAGGACCTCTACGAGTCGGTGTGGGGCGAGCCGTTCGACCATTCCGCCGCCAACTCCGTCATGGTCCATATCCGCAGGTTGCGGGAGAAGCTCGCCGAAGTGGATTCCTCGGAGGAGGTCGTCGCGACGGTATGGGGTGTCGGATACCGCATCGAGGCGGGGAAGGGCGGCAGGTGATGGCGATGAGGACCGCCCAGGCGAAGCAGGCGCGCCGATCGCTCGCCCTCCGGGCAGCCGCCGCGGCTGCGGCGTGGACCGTCCTGTTCGCGGTGCTTGCCGTGATGGCGCTTCCGGCGCTGTGGCAGAAGGCCGCCTACGTCTTCGCCGACGTGGTGTCGCCGTGGACGTACGTCACCGAGGACGAGTACGCCGATCTGCAATCGGGGCGCCAGGAGTACGTCCAGCTGTACAGCGAGAGCTCCCATGCGGGGCCGGATGCCGACGGCGGCTCGGGAGGCGGCGGCACGCCTACGGTCGAGTACTATGAGACCGTCCACGATCTGGGGTTCTGGTCGGACGGGACGCTGTTCGCCGTCCGCGACCTCCGGGCGTACCACTCCTTCCTAGACATGGGCCCCGAAGCGGCGGTCGCAGCCTACTTCTGCGGCGCGCTGGCCATCGCCGCCGTCGCGGGAAACCGAGCCCTCAAGCGGCTCGACGACCTGTCCGCCGCCGTGACGGGCCTGTTCGCGGACAGGTTCGCCCCCATCGAGCTTCCCGACGAGCTCTCCGCCGCCCGCTCGGAGCTCGTCCAGATCCAGAACCGCGCGCTTTCCGACGAGCGCGCCGCGAAGGCCGCCGAGACGCGCAAGAACGAGCTCGTCGCGTACCTCGCCCACGACATTCGCACGCCGCTCACGTCGATCATCGGATACCTGTCGATCCTGAAGGAGACGCCCGACCTCCCCGTGGAGGACCGCGCGAAGCTCGCGGGCATCGCGCTGGAGAAAGCCGAACGCCTGGAGGGCCTGGTCGGGGAGTTCTTCGAGATAACCCGCTACAACCTGCAGGCGATCCCCATCGAGCGCGAGCGCGTGGGCGTCTCCCTGTTCCTCGGGCAGGTCGCCGACGAGCTGCGCCCCGAGGCGGGCGCGCGCGGGGTGGCCATCGAGGTCTCGGCGCCCGAGGAGGCGGTCGCCTTCGTCGACCCGGAGAAGATGGCGCGCGCGGTGTCCAACGTGCTCAAGAACGCCGTCTCCTTCGCCGACGAGGGGACGGAGGTGCGACTCTCCGCCGAGACGGGGGACGGCTTCGTGACGATGCGGGTCGCAGACACCGGCAGGGAGATCGCCCCCGTGCACTTAGAGGCGATCTTCGAGAAGTTCTTCCGCGAGGATGGCTCCCGCACGTCGGAGAAGGGCGGCGCAGGGCTTGGCCTCGCGATCGCGAAGGAGATCGTGGAAGCGCACGGCGGGACCATCGTCGCCGAGAGCTCCCTCGGGCAGACCGTGTTCACGATCAGGATCCCGGAGGATCCCGCAGCCCGCTAACCAGCTAGCGTGCAGCTTCCGCGCTTGCCTGTGATGAGCTCCGGCTCGAACGCGAGGACGGCGACGCTGTCGTTCAGCCGGCAGCTGTCGATTTCCGCGCGCTTGCTTTCTTGCGTGACATGGGGCGAAAGGGCTTCGACCAGCGCGTTCAGCGCGCGGTTGCGCTCCTCCTGCTCCACGGCGATGCGGATCCTGCCGAAGGCGATGACGCTCCTGTAGGCTGTCGCGAAGCGCTCGGGGACGACCGCGCTCTCGCCGACGACGCAAAAGCTGGCCTTGGCCTCGCGCGCGATGGCGTCGATCTTGTGGCCTTCCTTCGCGCTATGGAAGTAGATGGTCCCGTCTACGAAGACGTAGTTCAAGGGGACGGCGTAGGGGTACCCCTCATCGTCTTGGACGGCAAGCACGCCGTATTCGCCTCTTTCCAGGATTTCCCTGCACTCCCGTTCACCGAGAGCTAGTCGCGTCCTTCGCATGTTTCTGAACATTCGCCCTCCTTTGCAACGCAGTTTCCGCTGATCAGATCAGCCGTTGCTCTGCGCCTCGTCCTGCGGCGCTTCCCGCCAGCCCTTGCAGACGTCGATCCATCCTTCGAAGTTCGAGCAGCAGCGCTCCAACTCCTCGCAGGTCAGCTCCACGGCGCTTGCGGCGCTGCCGGCGGCGGGGAACACCGTGTCGAATCGGCGCAGCGATTCATCCAGGTAGACGCCCACATCGGGCGGCAGGGCGAAGGGGCACACGCCGCCCACGGCATGCCCCACCATCTCGATCGCCTGGTCCGGCGTGAGCATCTTCGCCTTCGTGTGGAAGATCGCTTTGAACTTGGGGTTGTCGATGCGAGCGTCGCCCGCGGCGACGATGAGGACGGCACGACCGTCCACCAGAAACGACAGCGTCTTGGCGATGCGGCGAGGCTCCGTGCCCACCGCCTGCGCGGCAAGCTCGACCGTGGCGCTGGACGTGTCGAACTCCTGCACGCGTCCGTCCAGCCCGAACTTCGCCAGATGCCGCCTCACGTCTTCTACCGACACGAACGACTCCTTACCTTGATTGCCGAGCACATCGTAGCGCGTCCGGAGGGTTCCGTCGCCGGAAAGCCATCGTCGGTCGCTTTTCACTGCCTTCCGATTGCAAGTCCGCCACCAAACCCCGCGCAAAACCCCGCGCCGCCCGCGGTTTTGGGGCGCGGACTTGCGACTTGAACTCGAAAGACGCGACGTTGCGCCGCCCGCCTCCTACTCGTGCGATACTGGAGCCGGCGAAAGAAGGAGGTGGCGTGTGGGCGCTCGCGAATCAGAGCTAGGGGGCCTGTTCTCCGAAGCGGAGAAGCGCCGCTCGTGCCTTGCAACGTGCGACGCGCGCCTGCGAGACGCCCTTCGACGTGCGATGATGCGCGGCGAAGCGATTCGTCCTGCGAAAGGCGTGTACGCGCGAACTGCTTATTGGGATCGTCTGCCCGATCGCGATAGGTCCCTCCATGTTCTTAGGGCTTTGCAGCAGGCCCACCCGAACTGGGTGTTTTGCAGCAGCTCTGCCGCGGTGGCGTACGACATGCCCGTCCCTTTCGCCTCGATGAGCGAAATCCATGTCGCCACATCGCGTAGCCGAAGGAATCGCGCCGCCAAGGACGTCGCGTTCCATGCCATGCCCGAAGGCGAACCCGTTTTCTCGGTTGCCGGCATCAACGTCGTTTCATTCGAGCGTACCCTGTTCGATTGCATGAGGGCGGCCGATTTCGGGCGAGCGCTCGCTTTCGCCGATGTCGCTTTGAGGTCTGGCCGATCGAAGGGGAAGCTGCTCGCCTATTTCCGGGAAGTGGGATGGAATTGCTCGGGCGCTCTGCGTGCCGAAAGAGCGTTGCTGTACGCCGATGGGCGCAGCGAAAGCGCGGGGGAGTCTGTGGCGCGTGCAAACATGATCGAGTTGGGCTTCGCGCTGCCCGACCTGCAAGTTTCGTTCGAACGTCCGCTGGAGCGGAATCGCTCCTACCGTGTCGACTTTCTCTGGATGCGCGAGGATGGCACCCGGGTTATCGGGGAATTCGACGGGCGGGGAAAATACGAGGACGCTGCCTTGCGAGGGAATCGTTCCGCAGTGCGTGTCCTAGAGGATGAGCGGAAAAGGGAATCCCTGCTATCCCTGTACGGCATGCCGATCGTCCGCTTCTCGTATCGTGACGTGACGGACAAAGCGTATTTCGCGCGTTTGCTCGAAAGCTTCGGGATCCCCCGACGGGTGGAGGCGGCTGAGGAGCATCGTCGCATGGAGCGGTCGAGGCTGCTTGCGGCGAAGACGTTCTCAATTGCGCCTTTCTGATCGGGGGTGCTGATTCGCGAGCGTCGTTTCCGCGCGCCTTTGCTGTGCAGGAGGGCGTGGGGCAGCGCAGGTGGGTCCGGCCTCCCGGGGTGCAAGTCCGCGACCAAAACGCGCGCGAAAACGCGCTTCTGACGCGCGTTTTGGTCGCGGATTCGTAGCTGC
>URRZ01000123.1 GCA_900550385.1 uncultured Coriobacteriaceae bacterium
CATTTGTTCATGGCCGACGCGAGTTTCCGCAGCTCGAGGAAGCGAGATAATCCCTATACTGGTTGACTGTCAAATTACGGTAAAATTAAGAGCCTACGCTAATGCGGAGATGTCGGAGGGGTTGCCGTGGTCATCGAATGGGGCATGTTCATCAGCGAGCTTGCGTCCAACCCTTTGCTGTTGACGGTCACGCTGCTCAACATCGGCGTCATCATCGTCAACGGCGCCACCGACGCTCCCAACGCCATCGCGACGGTCGTCTCCACGCGCTGCATGAAGCCCGGGCCGGCCATCGTCATGGCCGCCATCTGCAATTTCATCGGCCTTCTGGTCATCACGCTGGTGTCGTCGGCGGTGGCCAACACCATCTTCCACATGGTCGATTTCGGGGGAGACAACCATCAGGCGGTCATAGCCCTCATGGCGGCGATGGTCGCCATCATCGTGTGGGGCGTCGCCGCGTGGGCGTTCGGCCTGCCCACCAGCCAAAGCCACTCGCTCATCGCCGGCCTCACGGGCGCTGCCATCGCGCTTCAGGGCGGTTTGGGCGGCATCAACGGCGGCGAGTGGATGAAGGTCGTCTACGGCCTGGTGCTCTCCACGTTCCTCGGCTTCGGATCCGGCTGGCTCCTCACCAAGATCATCGCGCGGATATGCCGGAGCTTCGACCGCTTCAAAGCCGACCACTTCTTCCGCTGGGCGCAGATCGTGGCGGGCGCCGGCGTGGCGTTCATGCACGGCGCCCAGGACGGCCAGAAGTTCATGGGCGTGTTCATCCTCGCCATCACGTTGGCGACGGGCATCGGGCAGGCGGATTCGCTGATCCTGCCCGTGTGGCTGATGATCTTCTGCGCGCTGAACATGGGTCTTGGCACGGCGGTGGGCGGCAAGAAGATCATCAAGAGCGTGGGCATGGACATGGTGAAGATGGAGAAGTACCAGGGCTTCGCCGCCAGCTTGGGCGCGACGCTGTGCCTGATGCTGGCGACGTTCACCGGCATGCCCGTCTCCACCACTCACACCAAGACCACGGCCATCATGGGCGTTGGCGCGGCCAAGCGCAAGAGCTCGGTGAAGTGGAGCGTCGCCATCGACATGGTGAAGACCTGGGTGCTGACGTTCCCGGGCTGCGGGTTGCTGGGGTTCATCTTCGCGAGGATATTCCTCGCTGTGATGTAAGGCGTGCCGGATGGCGCGCTGCGCCGTCCGGTCGGAAAGCGGGACATTCGACGGCGCGCGACGCGAGGGATGCGCGCCCGGTCGCGAAGGAAAGGCGGCGGGCATGGGAAAGAAAAGCCACAAGTTCGACTATTTCGACCAGTTCGAGAAGCAGGTGGGCATCGCCATCGAGGAGGCCGACCTGCTGGTCGAGGCGCTGGAGAACTTCACCCAAGCCGACGACCTGAAGCCCTACATGGAGCGTGCGCACCAGATAGAGCATCGGGGCGACGAGGTGAACCACGCCATCCTGGAGAACGTCGCGACCGACTTCATCACGCCCATTGAGCGCGAGGACATCATCGAGCTGGCGCAGCGCCTGGACAACATCATCGACTACATCGAGGACATCATGCAGTGCATGTACATGTACGATGTCCACTACATCCCCGAGGGGACCCACGACTTCGCGCGCCTGATCCGCAAGGGGGTCGGCGCACTGGGCAAGGCGATGAAGGACTTCCGCAGCTTCAAGAAATCCAAGAAGTTCCGCGCCCTCGTCCACGACGTGAGCGAATACGAGGAGGAGGCGGACCGTCTGTTCCTGCGCGTGATCCGCAAGCTGCACACCACCGACCGCGACAACCCCATGCGCGCGCATGTGTGGTCGCGCGTGTTCGAGCGAATGGAGAAAACCTGCGACGCCTGCGAGCACGCCGCCGACTCCATGAGCACCATCATGCTGAAGAACGTGTAGGGCCCCGCCGTCCTGCCGGCCGGTGGAACGTGCCGGCGCCACGCTGCCGCGATGCGCGGCCCTGTTTCGGCGCTTTGCGACAAGTTGAAGGGGCTTGCGGCGCTGTTTCGGCGATCTGCGACAAATTCAGGGCCAATGCAAGGGTGGATGTGTCGTAAAACGCCGAGAGGGCGGGTTTGGCGGACCAGAAGCGTTGCGAATCGGCGAAATGCGACGCTGGAACGACGAAGCGGTGTCGCATTTCGCCGAATGCGACAAACGGGGCTTGGGGGAGGGGTTCGCCTGCCCCGCGCCGCTTCGGCTCGACGACTATTCCACGGCCAGGATGGCGGCGGTCACGGGCTTGCCGGAGAAGTTCTTCTCCTTCGTGATGAAGCGGGCGTCCTCGATGTCGAAACCGCGCTCGTCGAACAGGGCGATGCCCTGCCTCGCCTGCGCCAGCGCCCGCTCGTAGAGATCCCAGAACCCCTCGTCGCTCGTTTCGCCGGTGAACGGGTCGGACCACTTCTCGCGTTCCCGGTTGTCGAAGATGCTCTCGTGCAGCTCGACGGGGCGGTGGCTCATCGCGCGGCAGAACGAGTAGGGGCGCACCAGCTCCTCCAGCCGGCCGAGGGCCTCGCGCTTCAAGCCGCTTTGCGAGTGGAAGACCGCTTGGCCGAAGCGCATCGCCTGCACGCTGGCCGAGAACAGGTTCTTCGACACCACACGCCCGTACACCGCCATGGCGACGTAGGCGTGCAGCTTCGAGACGGTGTCGAGCATGCGCCCGGAACCCTTCAGGATGTCGCGCGAAGGGTCGAACTGCGCCACGGTGTCGCGGCGCTTCACCGTGAGGACCAACTCGTCGAGCTCGGTCTCGATGAACGCGTGGACCTCGTGCCCGTCTTTGCGGGAAAGCCCCGGTTCGCCGGCGTCGCAGAGGGCGTATTGCTGGCTGAAGATGAAAGGATGCGCGATGCTGTCCAAGATGTAATGGCACAGGAACCCCAGGGCGTATGCGCGTCCGACGGAACGCTCGCCATCCTCGAGGAACGAAAGGCCGTTCTTGAACGCTTCCAGCAGCTCGCTGGGGCGCTTGTCGTGCATGACGTTGCCAAGGTCGTGGTCGGCGCGGAACCAGGGCATGGCGACCGAGTAGAACAGGGGGTCGGGTCCTTGGTTTCCCAGCAGGAACGCCTCCGCTTCGTCGCGCGAGCCGCCGATGGACTCGAACAGGTCCCGGTAGATGTCTTGGCCGAAGGTGTCGTGCGTGATGATGGAGGGCATCGCTCGTCCTTTTCTGATTTCGTTTTTACGCTCGGTCAATCGGCATCATATACAATAATCGGCGGCTTGTTAATCGATGCGCGCCGGCCGTTGCGCAGGCGTCATGAAAGAGGTGCGAACGTGGCTTTCGGCGGCTTGACCAAGCAGGAGCGCAGCTGGGTGATGTACGACGTGGGCAACTCCGCCTTCGTCATGCTGTCGACGGCGCTCATCCCGGTGTATTTCGCCAGCATCGCGGACCCGAACTCGTCGGTGGTCGTGGCGTGGGGCTACGCCGAGACCGTGGCCTCGCTCATCCTGGCGCTGCTCATGCCGTTTCTGGGCAGCTTGGCGGACCTCCGCGGCAACAAGAAGAAGTTCCTGGTGGGCTTCATGGGCACCGGCGCCGTCGCCTGCGCGTGCTTGGGCGGGCCCACCGATGCGCTGCCGTTCCTAGTGCTCTACGTGATCTCGGCGATCATGCTGAACGGGTCGATGGTGTTCTACGACGGCATGCTGGTGGATGCCACCACTGAGGACCGCTACGACAAGGTGAGCTCGCACGGCTACGCGTGGGGCTACATCGGGTCGTGCATCCCGTTCATCGCGTGCCTCGCCATCGTGCTGGGCGGCGGCGCCATCGGCATCGACATGATGCTGGGCATGAAAATCGCCTTCGTCATCACCGCGGTGTGGTGGGTGGCGTTCACCATCCCGCTGATCCGCAACGTGAAGCAGACGCACTTCAAGGAACGCGAGCCCCACATGCTGCGCAACACCTTCGCGGGCTTGGGGCGCACCATCAAGGCGATCGCGCATGATCGGCGGCTGCGCCTGTTCATGCTGGCATTCTTCTTCTACATCGACGGCGTGCACACCATCATCAAGATGTCTACCAGCTACGGCACCGATTTGGGCATCGACTCCACGCAGCTGGTGCTGGCGCTGCTGGTGACGCAGTTCGTGGCGTTCCCCGCCGCCATCGCCTACGGGCGCCTTTCCGAGCGCTTCGGCACTAAGCGCATGCTGCTCGTGGCCATCCTGGCGTATTTCTGCATCGTGCTGTTCGCGGCGTTCTTCCTGAAGTCGGCCGTGGAGTTCTGGGTGCTGGCGATCTGTGTCGGCCTGTTCCAAGGCGGTATCCAGGCGCTTTCGCGCAGCGAGTTCGGCAAGCTCATCCCCAAGGACAACGCCAACGAATACTATGGCTTCTTCGACATCTTCGGGAAATACGCCGCCGTCATGGGTACGTTCCTGGTGAGCGCGTTCACGCAGCTGACAGGCAATTCGTCCATTGGCGTGCTGTCCATCGCCGTGCTGTTCGTGATCGGCTTCGTCCTGTTGGCGCGCATGCCCGAAAAGGAGTAGGCCCAGTCCGGGCGTGAAACGGGCGTGGGGGGGGGGGGGGCGGGGAGGGGGCAGGCCCGGCCGGCGGGCGGGGCCGGGAGGGTGGGGGGGGGGGGGCCCCCGCCCCGGGGGCGCGGGGGGGGGGGGGGG
>URRZ01000124.1 GCA_900550385.1 uncultured Coriobacteriaceae bacterium
AGAAGGGCGTGAAGGGAGCGAAGAGCGTTGCTGCCTAGGCTAGCCCCTTGTCACACAAACTACCGAAGCCTCGAAAAGAATGAGTCGTTCGGTCCCTTCTTCAAACGGTATCGCAGAACCCCAGATGAGAGAGGCGGCCTAAATTGCAAAGTGGAGCCGCTGCCGTAGTATCCGTGCTTTTCCGGGAAAACTGCTACATGGATTCTGGGAAATGCGCAGTTTTCCGGGAATAGTGTGGATGGCCCTGTTTTGAGGGGTTGGGCGCGCTGTTTGTTGGAGCCATGGCGGCTGCGGGAGGGCGAACGTGCGGAAACGATGATACGACGGCCGGAGACGAGCGCGAGGCAACAGCAGCAGTGCGGTGGGTGCGCAGCAGCGACTGCACCCGCGAAGGCGAGCACGTGGTAGCGGTCGCAGGGACGGGTTCGCAGGGGCGGGCACATGATGGAGGCAGTGGGGGCGAGCGAGTGAGAGCTGGCGCGCGGCCGCAGGCGAGGCGAGCGTGCGGGAGCGGTGATGCGACAGCAGGGGCGCGGTAACGACGGGGCGGCGGGCGTGAGCTTGCAGCTGTGGCGGCAGGGCGACGGGGGCAGCATCGGTAACGGTGCGGTTACAACCCGCTTCCGACCTCGATTCCTTGACGGAGAAGCGGATGATGCGGAAGAATGGATTCGGGGGCGGCCCGCATGCGCCGTTTCCCCATGACGGAACCGAGGAGGTGTGCGGTGGGAAACGTGCTGCGCGTGTTCGCGCGCGATGCGGTGCGCATAGCGAGGGTTCCCGCTGCGTGGTTGGTCGCGCTGTTCCTGATCGTGCTGCCCTCCCTGTACACGTGGTTCAACGTCGTCGGCTTCTGGGACCCCTACGGCAACACCTCCAACCTGAGGATCTGCGTCGCCAACGAGGACGAGGGCGCCGATGACGAGATGCTGGGAAGGCTGGATCTGGGGGAGCAGATCGTCGAGCAACTGAAGGGCGACGACCAGCTGGGCTGGGATTTCACCGACCGGGACGAGGCGATGGCGGCGGTGGAGTCGGGCAGCGCCTATGCGGCCTTCATCATCCCCTCGGATTTCAGCGCGGATGTGGCGACGCTGCTTTCGGGGGATCCGACGCCGCCGGCGCTCGAGTACTACGTGAACGAGAAGCTGGGGCCGGTTTCGCCGAAGATCACCGACACGGGCGCGAACACGCTGGACACCGCCATCAACGACGAGTTCGTCTCCCAGGCGAGCAAGGCGATAGCGCAGGAGCTCGACGAGGGGATGGCCCAGGCGGAAGGCGACGCCGAGGCGGTGCGCGATGGCGCGCTTTCCCTCATCGACAAGGCGGATGCCTCGCTTTCGTCCGCTCGCGAAACGCTCGCCGGCCTGAAGCGGTCGGCATCCGACGCCCAGGCCGAGGTGGTGGATTCCAAGGCATCGCTCGACCAGGCTAAATCCGACATCCAGGCGCTCTCCGGAGCGCTTGGCGACATCTCGTCTTTGGCGGCCGAGATCGATCGGGGGCTGGTGGAGCAACCGTTGGCGCTGGGCGATGCCCTGGATAAAGCCTCGCGCTTGCTGTCGCAGGCATCCTCGGGCACCAGCGAATCGATCGGCGAGGTCTCGTCCGCCATCTCCGCCGCGCAGGGCGACGTCGAGGGATCCATCGCAGGGGCCCAGGCGGTGGTGGAAGGGAACGCGCGACTCATCGAGATGCTGAAGGGCGTGCAGGCGGGCATGGCCGACGGATCGCAGAAGGAGACGCTCGGCCAGCTGATAGCGACGCTGGAGCAGGGCAACCAGAACGCCCAGGCGACGCTGGAGGACGCCGGCGCCCTCTCGTCCAGCTTGGACGGCGCCGCCTCCGCCCTCGCTACTGCGGCGGGCGATGCGGACGATGCCGTTCAGGGGTCGCTGTCGGCTGCCGACGGGTTCCGCTCCGTGCTGGCCGACGACACGGTTCCCGCGCTGAGCGGGGCCCTATCCGACATCACGGGCGCGGCGAGCGGCCTTTCCGCCGCCGTCGCCAACCAGCAGGCGCTGGTCGAGCAGACCTCCTCGGTGCTCGACCAGCTCTCCACGACGCTGGGCGCCGCCGCCGAGGCGCTGGAAGGCGCGGACTCCCTGCTCGCCGGCCTGCAGGGCGACTTCTCGACCACGCGCACCGACATCGCCGCGCTCGGATCGTCCGACGCGCTCGCCGACGCGCTGGGCGGCGACCTCGATCCGGATTCCATCGCGTCGTTCATGATGTCGCCCACGCAGGTGGAAACCGAGAAGCTCTACCCGCTGAACGCCTACGGCTCGGGCATGGCGCCCCTGTTCATCAACCTCACGCTGTGGATCGGCGTGTTCATGCTGATGGTGATCATGCGCCTGGAGGCGGATGGCGACGGCATCGCCGGCATCACCGCCGCCCAGCGCTACTTCGGCCGCTGGCTGCTGCTCGCCGTGATGGCGGCGCTGCAGGCGCTCGTGTGCTGCGCGGGCTGCCTCGCCATCGGGGTTCAGACGGTCAACGCGCCCGCGTTCCTGCTCACCGCCGTGATCGCCTCCCAGGCCTACCTGGCGATCCAGTACATGCTGTCCTCGCTGTTCCAGCATGTCGGCAAGGGGCTTTGCATCGTGCTGGTGTTCGTGCAGATCCCCGCCGCCACCGGGCTGTATCCCATCGAGATGACCACTCCCTTCTTCCAAACGGTCTACCCGGCGTTCCCGTTCACCTACGGCATCAACGCCATGCGCGAGGTGATCGGCGGGTTCTACGACGGCGCGTGGCTTTCGGATGTCGGCGTGCTCGCCGCCTTCTTCGCCGCGTCCATGGCGATCGGCGTGATCCTGCGTCCCCATTCCGCCAACCTCAACCGCATGTTCGACGGCCAGATCCAGGAAAGCGGCCTCATCAACGGCGAGCGCGTGCAGGTCCCCGAACGCCGCTACAAGGTCGAGCAGGTCATCCTGGCGCTCACCGACCGCAAGGTTTACCGGACGGCTTTGGCCCGCCGCGCCGCCCGCTTCCTGCAGCTGTACCCGAAGCTGAAGCTCGCGGCGTTCGTCGCCGGCATCGCCGTGCCCGTGGTCGCGGCGGTGGCGCTGTCGGTCGCGCAGGCGGACAAGGTGGTGCTGCTGACCGTGTGGCTGGCATGGCTGGTCGCGATCATCGTGTTCCTGATCGTCGTCGAGTACGTGCGCGACGGCCTGCGGCGCCAGGCGGCGCTGGGCGACCTCGACGACGAGGGGGTCCGCAGCCTGCTGGCGGCCGATGGCGGGGAAGGGGGCGCTTCGCGATGAAGGGGATCCTGCGCCTCGCCGCCGCCGACTTCAAGCGGCTGGGGAGAAACACCGTCACCGTCATCATCATGCTGGGCCTGGTGTTCCTGCCCTCGTTGTTCACCTGGTACAACGTGCTGGCATGCTGGGACGTGTTCGACAACACGGGCAACCTCACGGTTGCCGTGGCGAACGCCGACGAGGGCTACCAAAGCGACCTCGTGCCCCTGCGCGTGAACGTGGGCGAGCAGGTCGTGTCGGCCTTGCGCGCGAACGACCAGATGAAGTGGGAGTTCACCGACGAGGATGACGCCATCGACGGCGTGAAGTCGGGGCGCTACTACGCGGCGGTGGTGATCCCGCCCGAGTTCAGCCGCGACATGATGACGTTCTATTCGGCCGACGCCCAGCATGCGAGCCTGATCTACTATTCCAACGAGAAGAAGAACGCCATCGCGCCGAAGGTGACCGACCAAGGCGCCGACCAGATATCCGACCAGGTGAACCGCGTGTTCGCGCAGACCCTGTCGGAATCGGCGCTGGGGATCGCTCAAGCGCTCGCCGATCACGTCGAGGATGCCGACGCGCAGGGCGCGCTCGCCGACCTCGCGACCAGCGTGGGCGACATCGGGTCGCGCATGCAGGAGGCGGCGCAGGTGGTGCGCGCCCATGCCGGGCTGCTGGACTCCGCGCGCCTTCTGGTCGAAGGATCCGGCGGGCTGCTCTCCCAGGCGCAGGGCCTTGCCGACGATGCCGCCTCTTCGACCGAGGGGCTCGCTGGAACGGCGTCGTCGGTCTCCGATGCCATGGATCGCGCGTCCTCGGCGCTTTCCGACGCGCTGAAGCAGAGCGCCGACGGGTTCGCCTCGGCGCAGGGATCCATCGGGGATGCGTTCGATTCGGCGTCGGCGCTGTCGGCGGATTCCGCCGCGGCGATGCGGGCGCAGGCGCAGCAGGCGGACGCCCAAGCGGCGAACTACCGCGAGCTGTCGCAGAGCCTCGCCGCCTCGGCAGGCGACATGCCCGCCGAGGCGCAGCCGGCCGTGTCGGCGCTGGCGCAGCAGATGGAGTCGGCGGCCCAGCTGCAGGAGCAGCTGCGCGATGCGCTTTACGCCGCCGCATCGTCGGTGGAGGCCGGCGATGCCGACGCGCAGGCCAGGCGCGCCGAGGCGGAGCAGCTGGCGCAGCAGGCGGCCGACGCGCTGCAGCAGGCGCAGGAAGGCTACGACCAGGATCTCAGGCCCCTGTTGGAGGACCTGGCCGAGAAGGCGTCGGCGCTGGCGGAAACGCTTACCTCCACCACAGCCGAACTAAGTAATGAAAGCAACAACATTAAAAAAAGCAAAAAAAAAATA
>URRZ01000125.1 GCA_900550385.1 uncultured Coriobacteriaceae bacterium
AAAAAATTTTAATCCAAATCAAATATATAAAAAACACCTGGCGGTGACTTTAAAAACCCCGGGGGTGGTGTCCAATTCCCCGGGGTTTTTTAAAATTTTGCCTTTTTTAAAACGGGCGGGGCCCCTTTTCCACGTCCCGATGTGCTACTATTGCGAACAAACGTTTGATATTGAGGACGTTCGAGGGCGGGCGCGATACGGAAGGGGGAGCGGTGCCGTCGAAGGAGCGCGTGGTCCTGGGCATCGATCCCGGGTTGGCCAACACGGGCTGGGGCGTCGTGTCCCAACGGGGGCCGCGCTTGTCATGCGTCGCATACGGCTGCATCTCCACCGACGCCTCGACGCCCTTGGCGCAGCGTCTGCGCGTGATCCACGAGCAGATCGGCGCGGTGATAGGGCGCTATTCGCCCACGTGCGTGGGCATCGAGACCGTGTGGTTCGGGCAGAACATCACGGCGGCGTTCGCCACCGGCCAAGCGCGCGGCGCGGCGCTGGTCGCCTGCGCCGAAAGCGATCTGGAAGTGGGGGAGTTCACCCCCCGCCAGATCAAGCTCGCGGTGGTGGGGACCGGTTCGGCGGAGAAGGACCAGGTCCAGTACATGGTTCGCAAGCTGCTCGCGCTCGACCACGACCCAAGCCCCGATCACGCTTCCGATGCGCTGGCGGCGGCGATCTGCTACACGACCCACGATGGGCCGGGGGGCGCTGGCAGATCGGGCTCGTCCGGCTTCGACGCGCTGGTCGCCAAGGCGATGGCGCGCGACGAGGCGCGGGCGCGCGATGCCGGCGGGATCCGGCAGGGAAGCGGGCCCTCGGAGCGGATACGGATGGGCGGAGCGGCCCGGATGCGGAAAGGATGACGATGATCGCGTTTCTGAAAGGCGCGCTGGCGGGGAAAACAGCCACGACCGCCTACGTCGAGGTGAACGGAATCGGCTTCGCCGTCGGGATGTCCCAGGCAAGCCTATCCAAGCTGCCCGAGCCGGGTTCCCCGGTGCAGATCCGCACCTACCTGCAGGTCCGCGAGGACGGGATGTCGCTTTACGGGTTCCTCTCCCTCGAAGAGCAGGCGCTGTTCGAGCAGCTCATCGGTGTGAGCGGCGTCGGCCCGAAAGTCGCGTTGGCGGCGCTTTCCGCATTCTCGACGCCCCAGGCGCTGGCGGCGGCGATCTCCGCGCAGGACGTCGCCGCGGTCCAGAGGATTCCCGGGGTGGGGAAGAAGACGGCCTCGCGCATCATCTTGGAGCTGAAGGGGTCGCTCGACCAGGGGCTGGGCCAGCTGTTCGCGCCGAACGGCGACGAGGCTTCGCCGTCGCAGGACGCTTCCCTGCAAGGCGCGCGGGAGGCGCTGCTGTCCATGGGGTTCACGTCGGCGGAGGTCGACCTGTCGCTGAAGGGCTCGCCGGAAGGCGCCGGCGAGGAAGCGCTGCTAAAATATGCGCTGAAGCGTTTGGGACAGGTTTCGTAGCGCAAGTGGGTGCAGTGGATCGCGATGGCTGAAAACGGAGTGAAACTGGAAGGGGTCGTGTTCGAGGCGGCCGATGCCTCGGGCATGATGGTGGGTTCCGCCCGGGGAGGCGCGTCCTCTCGGGACGATGCGCGCCAGCGCGCGGTTTCCGCCGAACTGCAGGAAGACGATCTCGCCTTCGACAGGAGCCTGCGCCCGAAACGGCTGGGCGACTACCTGGGGCAGACGAAGATCAAGGAATCCCTCGCCATCCTCATAGAGGCGGCGCGGGAACGCGGCGACGTTGTCGACCATATCCTTTTCTCCGGCCCCCCGGGTTTGGGCAAGACCACCCTCGCCCAGGTCGTGGCGAACGAGCTGGGCGCCAACATCCGCACCACCAGCGGCCCCGCCATCGAGCGGACGGGCGACCTCGCCGCTATCCTCACCAACCTCGAGGAAGGCGACGTCCTGTTCATCGACGAGATCCATCGGCTTAACCGCATGGTGGAAGAGGTCCTGTATCCCGCTTTGGAGGACTACGCGCTGGACATCGTCGTGGGCAAGGGGCCGGCGGCGCGTTCCATCCGCTTGGATCTGCCCCGATTCACGCTCATCGGCGCCACCACGAGGACGGGGCTGCTCACCGGCCCTCTGCGCGACCGCTTCGGCATATCCTTCCGCCTCCAGTACTACACGCCCGAAGAGCTGTCGTCCATCGTCGCCCGATCCGCCGGCATCCTGGGGGTGGATATCGCCCCCGATGGCGCCTTGGAGATCGCGCGGCGCAGCCGGGGGACGCCGAGGCTCGCTAACCGCCTGCTCAAACGCGTGCGGGATTGGGCGCAGGTGCGCGGCGACGGGCGGATCGACGAGGATGTCGCCGCGGCGGCGCTCAGCTTCTTCGAAGTGGACTCCCTTGGGCTCGACGCGGTGGACAACCGCCTTCTGGAGCTGCTGACCGTGCAGTTCTCGGGACGGCCCGTGGGGTTGACGACGCTCTCGTCGGCGCTTTCCGAGGATCCCGCGACCGTCGAGGACGTGTACGAGCCCTACCTCATGCAGCAGGGCCTCATGGTGCGCACGCCGAAAGGCAGGCAGGCGACGGCGCGCGCGTTCGAGCATCTGGGCATGGTGCCGCCTGCGGATTAGGCTATCGGCGAAGGACGTTGGCATGTACGAGCGCGATTTCCTCATGCGGTTGATACTGGGCTATTTCCAGACGGTGGCGGTGGCGGTGCGCCGCTCCGACAAGGAGAAGGACCCCGAAGGCGCCGCCGACCTGTTGGAGCAGGCAATAAGCGATGCAGTCGAGATCGACAGCGATGCGCTGCTGTCGCTCGAGCCCGAATCCATCGCCAGCATCCTGCAGGTTTCGGGAACCGACCCGAAGCTCGTGGGCTACGTGGCGCACGGGCTGCTGCTGGAGTCGCGCTACCTCATGATGGCGGGCGACCTCGCGCGCGCGGAGCTGAGGGAACGCCAGGCCCGGGCTCTTGGGGACGCATACGGGGTCTATCTCCCCGATGACCCCGCCGATTCCGAGCGTATTCTCGAGGAAGCCGCCGAGCAGGGATTCTTCGACGAGGGATCTGGCGAAGGGGAGTCCTTCGGAGCCGATGCGGCGGCGCGATCCTTCGCGGATGAGGCGCGCAGGACGTTCTCGACGGCGCATTACGGCGATGACGACGCATCCGCGCGCTTCGACCCCGACGCGCCCCTCATGCAGCCGGAGATCCACGAGACGGGCTCTTTCGGCTGGGAGGATGACAGCTTGGGCAGGCGGTGATTTCGGCGCCTGCGACCGGGCGCTTCGCCATCGCCCCGCGTGCGAAGGTTCCGTCGATCGCCCCAAGATTCTTTCCTACGAAATGGGAAACCTCCCCGGATTTCAAGGCGGAATAGCGTATAGTATGCCTTGTGCCCTCGAGGGGAGGGCAGTGTTGCCGCCATGCAGCACGGAGCAATATCCCTCTGGGAATCCCAGGGGAAGGAAAGAGGATTTAAAATGGCGGAAGGTGTTGTTAAGTGGTTTAACCCGGAGAAGGGCTACGGGTTCATCTCCCAGAACGACGGCGAGGATCTGTTCGTTCACTTCTCCGAGATCAAGATGGACGGGTTCAAGACCCTCGACGAGGGCCAGCACGTGTCGTTCGACGTGACCACCGGCCAGAACGGCAAGCTCCAGGCGAGCAACGTGGTGAAGCTGTAACCCGAAAGCTCACGATCGGATGCCGACGGCCCCGCACCCGCGGGGCCGTTTTTTATGCGATGGGAAAAAGGGACGGAGGATTTTTCTCATCGCCGGGATGCGGGGGCGCCGCCGCTTCTCCCTATCCCGTCGTTCCAGCTCGCCGAAGGGCGGCTCGCGCTATAATGCCCCGGGACAATCAACCGGATAAGGATGGTCATGAGAACCGACGATTTTGATTACGATCTGCCGCAGGAGCTGATCGCCCAAGAGCCGGCGGCGGTGCGCGACGCCTGCCGCCTGCTGAAGATGGACCGTGCGACCGGTGCGTTGGAGGATCGCATCTTCCACGATATCGGCGACTACCTGCGTCCCGGCGATCTGCTGGTGGCGAACGAGACGCGCGTGATGCCCGCACGCCTTCTGGGTGCGAAGTGCGGCACCGGCGGCGCTGCCGAGGTGTTCCTGCTGCGCGAGGTGTTCGGCCGCGAGCCCAAGACCGGCTCGTCCGCCCTCTGGGAAGCGCTGGTGCGCCCGGGCCGGCGCCTCAAGCCCGGCGCGGTGGTGGATTTCGCCGATGCGGAGGGTTACGCGGTTCTTTCGGCGGAAGTCGTCGACTGGGTGGAGGACAAGGGAGACGGCGGAAAGGGCGAGCGCTTGGTTCGCCTGACCACCGAGCTGCCGTCCCTCGACGAGGCGCTCCATGCCGTCGGCCACACGCCGTTGCCCCCTTACATCAAGGATTATGCAGGCGACGAGGAGCTGTACCAGACGGTGTACTCGACGCGCGAGCGCTCCGCCGCCGCGCCGACCGCCGGCCTGCATTTCACGCCGGAGCTGATCGAGCGGCTGAAGGCGAAGGGGGTTCGCTGGG
>URRZ01000126.1 GCA_900550385.1 uncultured Coriobacteriaceae bacterium
AGGAAGAAGGGCGTGAAGGGAGCGAAGAGCGTTGCTGCCTAGGCTAGCCCCTTGTCACACAAACTACCGAAGCCTCTGAAAAAGCGACTGTCCCTTTTTCACATTGCCGATCTGCGCACCAGCCGAAAGCCGAACCGCCTACCATCCCTCTCCTCCCAAGCAAGACGGAGGCGATGCCGATCCGCGCTTTTCGCTTATGGGCGCATTTACTTCCCGCGCCTATTCTCTGCTGATACTATACGTTACACTTTGTTACTTGTAAATGGTTTTCGCTATTACTTTATCCTTGAGAAACATCTAACCTGATGAGGTATACTGAACGCAATTCGAAGGGGAAGGGATGCCGCCTCTCGCCTGCATAAAATGCGATGGGAAGAGAGCGGGCGTCCCAAACTAACGAAAAGGACGAACCTTGTCGGATTTCATCAGAGCGCGCAGCAGCGCACAGAAAGAGCAGCGCATGGCCGAGATCAAACGCGCTGCCGATGAGCTGTTCCACGAGAAGAGCTACCACGAGATCACGCTCAAGGGGATCTCGGAACGCCTGGGATGGTCACACGCCGCGCTCTACAAATACGTTGGGACGAAAGAGGACATCTTCTTGGAGCTGTGCGCCGACGCGCGCAGCGAGTACGTCTCATCGCTGCTCGCCGCCTACCCGAGCGGCTGCTCCTACCCACGCGAGGTGCTTGCCCAGGTATGGACCGAGCAGCTCAACAGCCACCGTGACTACCTCGCCTACAGCGATCTCCTGTTCACCATCATCGAAACCAACGTGAGCGCCGAGCGGCTCGCCGAGTTCAAGCGGGGTTATTTCCAGGATCAGGGAAAGCTCGTCGAACGATTCGGCACGAACCTAGGCATCGAGCCCGATCGCGCCAACCAGCTGCTCAACTCCGTGCTGTTCCACGCCGTCAGCATCAACGGCTGGTGCAACGAGAACCCGCTTGTCGCCGAAGCGATGGAGATCGCCGGCTTGGACCCCTGCATCCCCGACTTCAAAGAGGAGATGCGCGATTTCATCGAGATGTGCCTCGCGCATTACTGCCGCTGAATCTGCCGGCGAACCAGCTTCGTGCATCCGCAGCTGCGGCAACGGAACATTCCATATCCTATGGATCCTCCCATGCCCTTGGCGTCGGGCATCCCGCGAACTCGTCAGCATCCCCAGCGACAAGCATCTTGCAGATCCGCCCGCACCTTTGGCATCACGCGTCCCAAACCGCACTTTCGCATCACCGCTGTCGATGAGATAATGCAGCTGTACGCGCTGCGCTCGGGCAGCCGCCCCGCAGCGGAAGCCGTCTTCCGAAGGAAGGGATACGCCATGCTCCATGAAATCCAATTCCCCTCGTCCAACGGCCGCGACCAGGTTACCGGGTGGATCTACGTTCCGGCGACCGAGCCCGAGGGCATCATCCAGCTCGTGCACGGATTCGGCGAGCATTCGCGCCGCTACTTCCACATGATCGTGGCGTTCATGGACGCCGGCTACATCGTCGCCGCCGACGACCACGTCGGCCACGGTGCGACCGCCATCGCCAACGGCACTTGGGGCGACTGGGGAGATGCGGGCCCGCATACCATGATGGAGGACGAGAAGCGGTTCAAAGACGCCGTGTGCGAGAAGTACCCCGACCTGCCCTATTTCATGTTCGGCCATTCCATGGGCTCGATGATCGCGCGCGACTTCTCCGCGAAGTACGGCGAGGAGCTCGACGGCGCCATCTACTGCGGCACCACCGGCATGTTCAAGAACACGCACGAGACCCGCGCGGAGCTAGACGAGGCCATCGCCGCCGGCAAGGCGCACGAATCCGACCCGGCGTTCGTGGGCGAGCTGATGGGCTGGATGTTCGCCCGCTGCGACGAGGGCGCCGAGCTGGGCAACGAGTGGATCTGCCACGACCCCTACGTGCAGAAGGACCACGCCGAGGACCCCTTCGACGCGTTCACGCACCCCACCCATAACATCAGCCTGCGCGACTTCATCGACATGATGCTGTGCATCGAAGGCGAGGAGTGGGCGAAGAAGGTCCCCGAGGATCTGCCGATCCTGCTAGTTGCCGGCGACCAGGATCCCGTGGGCAACTACGGCGAGGGCGTGTACCAGGTCGCCAATTGGCTGATCGACACCGGGCACGAGAACGTGATCACCAAGCTGTACTCCGGCTACCGCCACGAGATCCACAACTACGACGACATCAAAGACGACGTGGAGCAGACCATCATCGAGTGGATCGACCTGCAGCAGTAACCTGCCGCAGAAACCCCGTCGCCGAGCAGCCGGAGCGCGCCTTCCATAGTGCGCTCCGGCTGCTTCATGTTGGCAGGGGCGGAACGGCTACTCCTCCTTACGCGCCGAGGAGTACACCACGTTGATCTCGTTCTCGTCCCGCACGTTGCGCTTGATGATGCGGTAGCACAGAAACGCGGTCACGGGTATGCACAGCGCCAGAACGCCGCCGAAATCGAAGCTGTACACCGTGCCCAGCGTGTCGATGATGGTGCCGCCGGCGGTGGGGCCGAACGCCATGCCGCAGGTGATGCCGGCGTTGATCCACGTGATTGCCTCGGTCAGCTGGTCGCCCGGGACCGAGCGCTCAACCGTGGCGTTCACCACGATGAGGAACGGCGCGTAGGCCAACCCGGCGAACGTGCCCACCAAGAACAGCGCCAGCGGCGAATCGATGAGGATCATGGTGCCGTATGCCGCACCGATCACCACGGCGAACAGCACCAGCTGGCGGTACTGCGGCAGGCGCAGGCGGATCATGCCGAACACGAACCCCATGAGCATGGACGCGATGCCCGACGCGATCAGCACCGCGCTGGCGAACGTGGTCTGGCCGATCTCCTCGGAAAACGAGACGGTCGCCGTGTCGAAGATGCCGTAGAAAGCACCCACGAACAGCATCATCGCGAACAGCACGCGCACGATCGAGGAGGTGCGGAACACGCTTTTGCGGTGCGCGAAGTCGGCCTTGGCGTCATCGTCGCGCCCCCACCCCGGCTGGGGCTCGGTCGAGCGGGAGAGCATCAGCAGCACCGTGCCGATGACGAATATGGTGCCGCCGAACAGCATGCCTGCCACCGGCGCCACCGCCGACGCCAGCGCGACCGAGATCGACGGGCTGAACATGAAGCCCACGTCGTCGAGCACGCCCTCGTAGGAGAACATGGTGCGCATGACCGGCGCGGCGTTGCCCAGCTTCCCCGAACGGATCAGGTAGGTCCAACGCGTGCGCGCGAGCGCCGGGGGATTGGGCGAGCACCCCATCATCACCGCCGGCGGGAACAGCATCCACGCCGCCCCGTCCAACGCCACCACTGCGACCATCGACGCCAAGCCGACCACGTTCGCCAGCGCGGCCCACGGAACCACGCGCGACTGGCCGTAGGTGTCCACCAGCTTGGAGATGCGCGGCGCGATGAAGAACGTCGCCAACGCGATGGTTGACGACACCAGCCCCGCGAGGACGAACGAGAAGCCGGAGAGGCTGAGCATCGTCACCGTGCCGATGGTGTTCATGTACGGCAAAAAGCGCATGAGGAAGCACCCGATCTCGAACGGGTACGCCTCGCGCACCTTCAATATGTCCTTGTACACTCCCGGGTCGACAGCCGACACGCTCTCTCCTTTCGGAAGGTTGGGGGTGGAAAAGGGGCGGGGGGGGGGTTTTAGCCGTTGTGAGGATAAAAAACACCCCCCCCCCCCCACCCCCCCAAACCCCCCCCCAACACCCAAACCCCGCCCCCGCCCGCCCCAAAACTCCGACGCATAACGCACCATAAAAACCCCCTGCATGCAAACATCTTCCACCAGAACCCCAACAATTTTCCTTCTCTCTTCCTTAGTCTTTACCCCAAATTTCTTCAGCGGGTCCGACATGGACTGGTAAATAGTAAAAGAAGGGTTCAGGGATGACTGCGGATCCTGAAATACAATCTGCATTTCCTTCCTCGCGGCATCCAGCTCTTTATTACTCATTTTCCGGAGATCCTTAGGACCGTCCTCAAATTCATAAATCACCTCGCCGCCGGTAGGCTTAATCAGCTGCAGGATCGATTTCCCCTGTGTAGTTTTTCCGCAGCCCGATTCTCCCACAATTCCCAACGTCTTCCCCCGGGAGACGCTGAGATCGACGCCGTTGACGGCGTGAATCTCTCCGCCGGGCACGGGAAAGCGCACCGACAGGTCCTTGATTTCCAGCAGCGGGCCTTCCGAGGGCCCTTGCGGGGACTGAGCTTTATCGTGCATAATCCATGGTCTTCCTTTCCAATATTGAGACAGGGTAAAAGGGTAGATGGGG
>URRZ01000127.1 GCA_900550385.1 uncultured Coriobacteriaceae bacterium
TGGCTCCCCGGGTAGGATTCGAACCTACAACCCTCCGGTTAACAGCCGGATGCTCTGCCGTTGAGCTACCGAGGAATGTATCGCGTCTTTCAGCGCGCAAGAGAGAAGTATACAGGTTCCCCCGATGCGGCGCAAGAAGCAATTTCGGCGATTTTCGCCAAGGCCTGAAAGGGCCGCGGACTGCGCTAATACACCATGCTCATCGCTTCGCGGACCTCCGACAGCGTGGCCTCGGCGATCTCGTTCGCACGGCGGTTGCCGTCGTGGAGGATGTCCTTGATGTAGTCGAGGTCCTTCTCGAACCCGCGCCTGCGCTCGCGGATCGGGGCGAGGTAGCCGTTGACGCTCTCGGTGACGTACTTCTTCAAAGCGCCCGCGCCCGCGTCGCCGATCTCATCGGCGATGTCCTCCTCGGTGCGGCCCGTGCACAGCGCCGCCGTCGTGAGCAGCGCGGAAACGCCGGGGCGACCCTCCTTGTCGAAGGTGATCGTGCGCTCGGAATCGGTCTTGGACTTCTTGATGAGCTTGGCGGTCTCCTCCTCGGTGAGGCACAGGCTGATGGCGTTGCCGTAGCTCTTCGACATCTTCCTGCCGTCGAGGCCGGGGATCTCCGGCGCGTCGTTGAGGACGCCTTCGGGCTCGGGGAACACGTGCCCGTAGCGCTCGTTGAAGCGGCGCGCGATCTGTCGCGTCTGCTCGATGTGCGGGAGCTGGTCCTTGCCCACCGGCACGATGTTGCCCTTGCAGAACAGGATGTCGCACGCCTGGTGGACCGGGTAGGTCAAAAGGAGGCCCGTCAGCGAATGGCCGGATGCCTCCATCTCGGATTTCACGGTGGGGTTACGCTGCAGCTCGGACTCGGTCACCAGCGAGAGGAACGGCAGCATCAGCTGGTTGAGCGCGGGGACGGCCGAATGCGTGAAGATGATCGTCTTCTCCGGGTCGATGCCGCACGCCAGGTAGTCCATCACCATGTTGTAGACGTTGTCCTGGATGTGCTCGGTGGTGTCGCGGTCGGTGATGACCTGGTAGTCGGCGATGACGATGCGCGTGGTGACCCCGAGGTCCTGAAGCGCGACGCGCTCCTTGATGGTGCCGAAATAATGGCCCATGTGCAGGCGTCCCGTGGGGCGGTCGCCGGTGAGCATGAGGTACTTGCCGGGGTTGACGGGCAGATCAGCGCGGATCGCGTCCGAGCGCTTGCGGCTCGCTTCGAAGCTATCGGTGCTCATGTCGTGAGTCTCTTTCGATCGTGGCGTATGTTGGCGCGCCGAGGCGCGCAAGGTCCAGTATAGCGGTTGCAGGCGGGAAAGCCGTTCAGACGCGCCGCACGATGTAGCAGCGGTGCACCTTCTGGTTCCGCGAGAAGTCGTGCGGGATCGTCTCGGCGGTAACATCCTCGACGGCGACGCCGTACTTCGCAAGCGCCGTCTCGTCGAGCTTGAAGGAGCGCAGGTTGCAGGAGAACACGGCGATGCCTTCCTCGGAAAGCAGGCGCGAGACGCCGATGAGCAGCTCGACGTGGTCCCTCTGAACATCCCACGTGCGCCTTCCCATCGACTTGGAGTTGGAGAACGTCGGCGGGTCGACGAACACGAGGTCGAACCTGCGCCCCGAACGGCGCGCGTCGGTGATCCACGCCATGGCATCGTCGCGTTCGAAGGAATGCTCGCTGCCTGCGAACCCGTTGAGCTCCATGTTGCGGGCGGCCCACTCAAGGTAGGTCGGCGACAGGTCCACCGTCGTCGTGGAGCGCGCGCCGCCGTCGGCCGCGTAGACCGTGGCGGAGCCGGTGTAGGCGAACAGGTTCAGGAAACGCGCGCCCGCGGCATGCTCGCGCACCAGCGAGCGCGTGAGCCTATGGTCGAGGAACAGGCCCGTGTCCAGGCGCCCGTTGAGGTCGACCTCGAACGCGAGTCCGCCCTCCCGCACCTGCATAAGGAAGCTCGGGCGATCCTCGAGACGGTACTGGCCTCCCCCTTTCTCGCGCTTTCGCACCTTGGCGAACACGCAGGAGGGATCCACCCCGCACACGACGGGGGCCAAGGCGAGGACGTCCTCGAAGCGGCGCTGCGCCCGCGCGGCATCGACGGAAGCCGGCGGCGCGTACTCGGCCACCTGGAGGCAGCGCACGGCCTCGCCGCGCCTCTCGCCCTCGTACAGGTCGATCGCCACCGAGAAGTCCGGCAGGTCCGCATCGTAGAGGCGGTAGCACGACACGCCTTCGCGGCTCGCCCATTTCCTGCGCTCCTTGGCGTTCTTGCGCAACCGCGCGGCGAACTGGTCGGCGTTCGGATCCAGCACCGGCACCGGGACGTCCTTGCCGTCGACGGGGCTGGGAATCTGCAGCAGGCGGTAGCCGCCGCCGTTGCGCGCCGACACGGCCTTGGCATGGTCGCGCGAAGCCTGGGCGGAGGAAAGGTGCGCGGGCATTTGGAAGCGCCCATGCCCCAGCTCGAGCGCGATCGTCGCCCGGTCGGCGTGCACCAGCAGCTCCGCGCGGACGGCGGCGCCTGGGGGGTCGACGGCGGGGCGGGAGCCGCGCGCCTCGCGGACGGCGTCGGCGATGGCGTCCTTCGCCTTCAACGCGACGAACTTGGTGTTACGCAGGTTGCCGTTCGCGCCACGCGCGCGCACGGAGAACGTGGCGTCCTCCTTGATGAGGCCGGCCCACGGAAGGGATCGCACGCCCTGGTAGAGCATGTCGGCATCCGCCGCCTCGACGCGCGACAGGACCATGGTCACGCGCGCAACGTAGCGGGATCGCAGGCAGGCGGCCAGCGCATCCTTGCTGGACGTGAAGAAGGCGACGCCACCGGAAAGGGGGCGGGCGCGCTTGACGCCGGCGTCGCGTAGCTCGTCGGCCACCAGCTGCTCCATGCCGGCGAGGCAGCTGGCGAAGAACTCGCGTTCTGCGGTCTGGGTCACGGATGCTCCTGTCGTGGGTGTCGGGTAGGTGCAAGCGACAACGAGGCCGCTCCGGCGATGCGGGGCGGCCTCGGCATGCGGCGGATCGTATCTCCTCGGGATGGGAATGCGCCCCTAGTCGTCGAGGAAGTCCTTCAGCTTGGAGGACTTGGAGGGGTGGCGCAGCTTCGCCAGCGTCTTGCTCTCGATCTGGCGGATGCGCTCGCGCGTGACGCCGAACTCGCGGCCCACTTCCTCGAGCGTGTGATCCTGATTCGTACCGATGCCATAGCGTAAACGCAACACCTGAGCTTCACGCGGATTGAGTTCATTGAGCGACTTTTGAATACAGTCGATCATAGAGCGGTCCTGAAAGGCCACACCCGGATCGTCGCGCTCATTGCCGCGAACGAAGTCGAGCTTAGTCGCATCTTCCTCGTCACCGATCGGGGCGTCAATGGATTCCACTCCGCGCATCGCCTGCGTGAGCAAATTCACTTTCTGAAGCGGCAGATCCGCGAGCTCTGCGAGCTCCTGCTCAGTCGGCTGACGACCGTGCTGCTGCAGGAACTTCTGCTTCTGACGGCGCAGCTTGTTGTAGGACTCCGTCATATGCACAGGAATGCGAATAGTGTTGCCGAAATCCGCCACCGCACGGGTAACCGATTGACGAACCCACCAAGTCGCATAGGTTGAGAACTTGTAGCCGCGGCGGTATTCGAACTTGTCGACCGCCTTCATGAGACCCAAGTTGCCTTCCTGAATCAGGTCCGTCATGGCAAGACCACGATTGACGTAACCCTTGGCAATAGAGATTACGAGGCGCAGATTAGCCTCAATCATCTTTGCCTTGGCCTGCATGAGGTTCGTTTGCGCAAGCTTCATCGCACGGCCGAGCTCACGCTGCTCAGAAAGTTTGAGCAAGCCTTCTCGTTCTGCGCTGATCAGCACCGCCTGCTCTTCCTTGAGCACCGCCATCGAATGACTCACTGCATCCGACCAGGGCTTGCCGGCAGCCGATATTTTTTCAAAGCACTCGGGATCAGTGACGCCGTCGCTCTTGAGAAGCTCTACAACCTGCACTTGCGGCATGCGGCATTGGTTAGCCAAGGTCGCGCGCATCTTCTTGAGCGTATTGTT
>URRZ01000128.1 GCA_900550385.1 uncultured Coriobacteriaceae bacterium
GTGGGGGGGTTGTTCCGGGGGGCGGCTGTTTTTTCCGGTGTTTTTTTTTATACCCCCCCCGCCCCCCTTTTCCCCCCTTCTCACACGAACAGCAATCCCACGCCGTGGACGGCGAACGCGACGATCCACGCGACGGCGAGCTGCCACAGCGCCACGCCCACGGCCCACTTGCCGCCCAGCTCGCGCTTCACCGATGCCAGCGCGGCCACGCACGGCGTGTACAGCAGGCAGAACACCAGCAGGCTCAGCGCGGCCAAGGGCGACAGCGCCGCCGTGAGGGCGCCCACGCTGCCGAACAGGATGGACAGCGTCGACACCACGCTCTCCTTGGCCATCACGCCGGTGATGAGCGCAGTGGAGATGCGCCAATCGCCGAAGCCCAGCGGCGCGAACACGGGCGCGATCCACCCCGCGATGACCGCGAGCATGCTTGCCTGGGAATCCTCCACGACGTTGAGCGTGAAGTCGAAGGTCTGCAGGAACCAGATCACAATGGTCGCCACGAAGATGATGGTGAACGCGCGCTGCAGGAAGTCCTTCGCCTTGTCCCACAGCAGCTGGCCGACGTTCTTGGCGCCGGGCAGGCGGTAGTTGGGCAGCTCCATGACGAACGGCACCGCCTCGCCCGAGAACAGCGTCGAGCGCAGAAGCAGCGCCACCAGGATGCCCACCAGGATGCCGCCGAAGTACAGCCCCACCATCACCAGCGCCCCCGTGCCGGGGAAGAACGCGGCGGTGAGGAACGCGTAGATGGGCAGCTTCGCCGAACAGCTCATGTACGGCGTGAGCAGCACCGTCATCTTGCGGTCGCGCTCGGAGGGCAGCGTGCGCGACGCCATGACCGAGGGCACCGTGCAGCCGAACCCGATGAGCATGGGCACGATGGAGCGCCCCGACAGGCCGATCTTGCGCAGCAGCTTGTCCATGACGAACGCCACGCGCGCCATGTAGCCCGAATCCTCCAAGATGGACAGGAAGAAGAACAGCACCACGATGATGGGCACGAACGACACCACGCTGCCCACGCCGTTGAACACGCCGTCGATCACCAGCGATTGCAGCACCTCGTTGACCTGCGCCGACGCCATGGCACCCGCCACCAGGTCGGTGAGCCGGCCGATGCCCGCGTCCAGCAGCTCCTGCAGCCACGCGCCGATCACGTTGAACGTGAGCCAGAACACCAGCGCCATGATGGCGACGAACGCGGGGATGGCCGTGAAGCGCCCGGTGAGGAAGCGGTCGAGCTTCTGGCTGCGCGCGTGCTCGCGGCTCTCGTGCGGTTTCACCACCGTCTGCGCGCATATGCGCTCGATGAAGCTGAAGCGCATCTCGGCGATGGCGGCGGCGCGGTCGAGCCCGCGCTCGGCCTCCATCTGGCAGATGATGTGCTCCAACGTCTCGCGCTCGTTCTGATCCAGATCCAGCTGCTCCAGCACCAGCGGGTCGCCCTCCGCCAGCTTGCTGGCGGCGAACCGCAGCGGGATGCCCGCGCGCTGGGCATGGTCTTCGATGAGGTGCATGATGGAGTGCAGGCAGCGATGCACCGCGCCGCCATGGTCCGCCGCGTCGCAGAAGTCCTGGCGCACGGGGCTTTCCTGGAACTTCGCCACATGGATGGCGTGGTCGATGAGCTCGGCGGTGCCTTGGTTGCGCACGGCGGCGATGGGCACCACGGGGATGCCCAGCAGCTCCTCCATCTCGTTCACGCGTATGGAGCCGCCGTTGCCGGTGACCTCGTCCATCATGTTCAGCGCCAGCACCATCGGGATGCCCAGCTCCATCAGCTGCATGGTCAGGTACAGGTTGCGCTCGATGTTGGTGGCGTCGACGATGTTGATGATGCCATGCGGATGCTCGCCCAGGAGGAACTCGCGCGTGACCACTTCCTCGCTGGTATAGGGCGACATCGAGTAGATGCCCGGCAGGTCGGTGACCAAGGTGTCGGGATGCGCCTTGATGGCGCCGTCCTTGCGGTCGACCGTGACGCCGGGGAAGTTGCCCACGTGCTGGTTCGATCCGGTCAGCTGGTTGAACAGCGTGGTCTTGCCGCAGTTCTGGTTGCCGGCGAGCGCGAACGTGATCGTCGTGCCGTCGGGCAGCGGGGTCTCGGTAGCCTTGTCGTGGAAGCGCGCGCCGCCCTCGCCCAAGCCGGGATGGCTCAACGGCGCCGTATCGGGACGCGCCGCGCGCGCGTCATCGGCGTCGCGCGCGTCGGACACCTGGATCCGGGCGGCGTCATCCAAGCGCAGCGTCAGCTCGTAGCCGTGGATGCGCACCTCCACCGGATCGCCCATGGGGGCATGCTTCACCATGGTCACGCTCGCCTGGGGGATGATCCCCATATCCAGGAAATGCTGGCGCAGCGCCCCTTCGCCCCCCACCGCCTCGATCGTGGCGGTCTTGCCGATGGGCAGCTCTTTCAATGTGGTCAAGGTCTCGTCTCCTTGCGATATTACGTATCTCAACCAACCACTATAAAGGTTCTGGGAACCACCTGCACGTGCATCAGACAAAACGCGAAGCTGCTCGCCGTTCGATCGCCTTCGACGGGTCGACGTTTTGCAGAAGCGTTGGATTACTGAACAGCGCGCGCACCATGAGGTCGTGGCTTTTCAACTGACCGCACGCACCACACGGCAGATTTTCCAGAAACATATCCAGAAAGCGCCGGTCAGGCATGGCGCGCAACGAACCGCGAGAAGTGGTCTATCTGGGCATCGTCGAAGTCGGCAGCATAAGTGTAGTCCACCTCATCTGCGAAAGCGAAATCGAGGGAACACTCGATCATGGAGGGGTCTACGTAAAGCACGCTATCGCCGTTGAGGACGAGATCGCTTTTCGCAAGGGGCTCACGCTTGTCCTCCCCGGGGTGGTAATTATTCGGGTCGAGGTCTTGGAACGGCTGCCGATAGATATCGGAAAGTACCAACGGCGCGAAGGCGTACACACTGCGTGTCAGAACCTCGACAATTCGCTGGCTCACTAGATCTGCCTCAACTTCGGTTGTTCGCTTGACGCCTGCAGCTTCGGAAGCAATAGCGGCTAAGAAGGTTTCGCGAACACCGGAAACGCCAATAGTGCCTACGCTCTGGGCGTGCTGCCCGGAACCGAAGCGCCCGTCCCCATCGGCGCTTTTCGCCTCGTGCTTGCCGCCCAGCACTCTCAATTCGCTTTCGCGCGCCCGGCAATGCGCCCGTAACGGGACTCCTGTTTCCTAGATGCCGCAAACGTCTTCTACATGCTCTTCTGCCAGCTTGCGCGCGTAGGCGTAAGGGCGCAGCCCGTCGACTTCCTGCAGCCCCATGGCTACGCGCCAGCATTCCTCGCACACAGCGGGACTGGTGGTTTCCCGAATGGGCTCGTAGGGGAAATCTGCGAGGTTGCTGGCAGCCGCGAACGCTTCTAGAAAAGCTGGGTTCGCATGAGCCTGATTATAGCGACCGGCAGCTGACGGGATACGCGACACGCTTTCGAAAGGAACCCGCTGCATGCTGCACGTTGTCCTAAGACAACCTAGACACTCCTCCGATACACCAAACGAGTCAAACGCCATATTCGGGCTTTGACAATCCACGGAAAAGAACTACGAACGCCGTTGGCTATCATGTTCAAGTCGCACCATCAAGCCGTGCAAGAGCATGAAAATGGCAATACGGCAATGAGAGAAAGGGATATAGCGAGGATAACCGCTTTGCTAAATGCATCGCACGCCGGCACGATAATCGGCCGCACCAATATGGCGATCATTGCAAAAGCGCCAACACTTATGCCAATTCCTGGGCATTCGCACCGAAATCGTACATGTAAAGAGGCGCTATCTCTTTCATCATCTGCTGGCTCATAGACTGAAAAAATGAGAGGCTTCGGTAGTTTGTGTGACAAGGGGCTAGCCTAGGCAGCAACGCTCTTCGCTCCCTTCACGCCCTTCTTCCT
>URRZ01000129.1 GCA_900550385.1 uncultured Coriobacteriaceae bacterium
GGGGGGGGCACCGCGTGGGTCGGGCGCCCGGGGGGGGCTGGCCCGGGGGCTGGGGCGGTGCGGGTTGGGGGGCGCGCCGCCCTCGGGGGTGAGCCGCGCGGCGGGATGCCGCGCTATGTCGAGCTTTAAGTCGATGATGGGGCGCTCGCCGCGCACGAAGAGCAGCGCGCGGGAGTTGTCGAGCATGCGCACCTCGTCGGGCGTCATGAGCTCGCGCCCCGAGATCTGCTGGTTGGTGGACCAGCTGCCGCCCCTCCCGGTGGTCCTGCCGTGCGTGTCGAGGTCGATGGTCTCCTTGCCCAGAAGCTCGCTGACGTACTTGTGGGTGGATTGCTCGTTGCCGCCCAGGTACAAAAACTCGTCGCAGTTGCCGACGATGGACTCCCACTGCTTGTCGAACAGCGCCCGCAGCTGCGCCATGTTCTGGATGATGATCGACGCGGACACCCCGCGCCCGCGCATGGTGGAGAGTATCTTCTCAAAATCATTGGGTAAGCTCACGTTGGCGAACTCATCCATGAGGAAGTGCACGTGCACGGGCAGCTGCCCGCCGTGTTTTCCGTCCGCGAGCGCGAAAAGCTGCTGGAACAGCTGCGTGTAGAGGACGGACACCAGGAAGTTGAAACTGGTGTCGTTGTCGGGTATGACTGCGAACAGGGCCACCTTGCGCTCCCCGAGCGACGGCAGGTCGAGCTCGTCTGTGGCGGTGAGCGACGCCAGGGCGTCGAGGTTGAACTTCTCCAGCCTGGAGGCGAGCGTCACCTGGATGGATTTGAGCGTCTTGGCCGAGCCGGAGCGGTAGCTGCGGTAGTATTTGAGCGCGATGTGGCCAGGGTCCCTCATCTCCAGCCGGTCGAACAGCTCGTCGAGCACCGAGGCGTAATCGTCGTCGTCCTCGCGCACCTCGCCGGCGCGCAGCATCTCCATGAGGGTGGCGTAGTTGCGCTCCTCGGGCGGTGCCTCGTGCACGAGGTAAAGCAGAAGCGCCAGGTGCAGCATCCCGGCGGCCGTGTCCCAGAAAGGATCCTGGCTCTGCGCGCCCTTGGGAGTCGTCGCCTTGAACAGGTTGGTGTTGAGCCGCTGCGCGTCCGCGTCCGACTCGATGTAGGAAAGCGGGTTGTAGCAGTGGGACCTCTCCATGCGCACGAGGTCGAGCACGCGCACCTCGTAGCCCCTCGATTCGAGCAGCCCGCCCACGGCGCGCACGATCTCGCCCTTCGGGTCGAGCACCACCATCGATGTGTTGGCCTGGCAGGCGTTGGGCAGGCTGAACCCGCGCGTTTTGCCTGCGCCCGAGCCGCCCACCACGAGCGTGTTCATCGAGCGCCTGTGGGCGTGGGTGTCGTAGCTCATGCGAAAATTGCGCGTGAGCAGCTTGTCGCCTGCGGGGTCGCGCCCCCGGTAGCGGTGGCAGATGCGGCGGGCGTCACCCCACCGGGCGCTGCCGTGCTCCTCGCCGGGGCGCAGGTTGCGCCGGGTGAGCAGCCACGCCGCCGCGCAGGCGGCATACAGGACCAGGAACAGCAGCGCCCATCGCGCGCCGCCCGCCGTGGGCTTCGTCGAAAAGGGATCCGAGAACGCCGCGATGAGCGAGGCGAGCGACCCCCCGCCGTCCAAGGCGGGGGCGGCGACGAACCCCGCCCACGCCGCCAGCGGCGCGGCGAGCGCGGCGGCTGCCGCCTCGCCAGCCGTCGGGGGCCTCATCTGCCCTCCGACCTGTCGCGCCGCCTTTCGGGCGGGGCCATGCGCTCCGACACGTCGCGCGCGGCCTTGCCGATCTCGCCCAAGGCGTCCCTCACCTCGCGCGCGCTCGCTTCCGGTGGCGCGGGCGCGGCGACGGCTCCCGAACATTCGAGTCCCAGGCGGCGGGCGGCTATGCCCGCCGCGAGGTCGGCCTTCGCGGCGTGCGTCTCCCTGTCGTAGGCATCGAGGCCGAGCGCCATGCTGGCATGCGCCGCCTCGACTATCAGCGCCGAGAGCAGCTGCGGCTCATCGAGCCCTCGCTGCACCCGTATGGCCCCCGAGGCGTGATCGTACTCGGCGGGGACGCCGCCGAGGTCGTCAACCGGCTCTATTCTCGTCGGCGAGCGAGCGACCAGCGCCGCGAGCGCGGCGTGAGGGTCCACTCTGCGCGGCAGGCATGGCCGCGCGGTGGTCTGCGACACGTCGAACACCTTGCGCACGTCGTACAAGACGCCGATGCTGCCGTCGTCGCGCACGTACTCCTTGACGGGTTCGATGATGGGGATCGCCTTCTGCCCGCGCCTCACCGACGCTCCCTGCCTGCGCCAATGCTCAGCCGTGCCGACGCGCGTCGCGTTCGGTATGCGGTCGGCTATGAGCAGGATGTTCGTGGCGGAATGGTGGGGCAGCTGCGCCGCCACCCGCATGTACGTCTCCAGCGCCGCTGGATCCGAATTCGCGCGCAGCGCGGCGGCGTCGGCGCGGTCGAATGCCTCTTGGCGCTCGCTCTGCTTCCGCTCCGCCCACGCTTGCTTGTCGAACTCGCCTTCCGGCGCGAATTCCCGGCTACTGCGTTCTTCCATCATCCGGTAGATATCTTGCATGCTCTACCTTCCTTTCTCCAGGGCGCGCGCCATGGGCTTGCGAGTCGCATGCGCTTCGCCGCTCATTTCGCGTGCCGCCGATATGGCGCGCATCTCCGCGCGCACGGACAGCCTGCCGCAGCGCTTGCGCGCTGCCTCACCATCCTTTTCTGAGAGCCGTTTTCTCGCGGATGTAGGCCCTGACGGACGGCTTTCCGCCGGGGCTTGCGCTAAAGGGGAGGCGTCGCTGTCGCCCGGCGATGCCAGCAAATCATCGAGGAGCGCCGCAGCTTGTTCGGGTGCGCGCGGCGCCTGCGCGGCGTGCGCGCGCCCATCGTGCCGATTCCCCTCGCGCGGCTCGGGCGCTTCGCGGGCGTCGTCTCTCATGCGGCACAGGCCGAGCCTCTCCGCGATGCGGTTCACCTTGCTCGCGTCCTCGGTCCGCACCAGAAGATCGACGGATTCGCCGTCCTTCTGCTTCACGACGGCGTATGCGATGCCGTAGCGTCGGGCCTCCTTCGCGAACCCTTTCAGATCGTCAAAGCGGATGGGGAACACGCGCAGCTCACGGCCCGATTTGAGCATCGCCGAAAGCCGCGCCCTGCCCTTGGTTTTCTCGTTGCTCGCCGCGGCCGCCAGCAGCATGGCGGCCGCGTTCTTCGCGCCGGCGCCCGTGATGCGCAGCGCCACCTCGGTTCCCTCGAGCGTCATCCTCACGATCTGCTCAGCAGCCTCGCTCGATGCGTCCATGACCTTCCACCTGCCTTTCCTCTCTGTTCGCTTCGGCGCCCTCGATCTGCGCGATGCGGGCCGGCAGCTCGGCGCTTCTTGCCCGGATGCGCGCGCAGGCGCGCGCCTCGCGCCTTGCGCCCCGCAGCTCCGACGCTATCTCGGCGATGCGGGGGTTTGGGGGCGCGGGGGATCCCGCCGCCTTGGAGCGCCTCGCC
The DNA here is from genome assembly GCA_900550385.1 of uncultured Coriobacteriaceae bacterium. Lineage (GTDB taxonomy): Bacteria > Actinomycetota > Coriobacteriia > Coriobacteriales > Eggerthellaceae > Aphodovivens. The sequence continues at coordinate 3,494 of URRZ01000129.1, forward strand.
TCGTTGCGCAGCGCGCGGCGTTCGGCCTGCAGCGCCTCGGACTTGTCGGCCAAGGCTCTTTCGTATGCCGCCAGCTGGGATCGCGTCTCTATCCCCTCGCGCGCGAGCAGCGCGAGCTCCCCCGATATGGCTTCGAGTTCGCGCAGATCCTCGCGCAGCAGGAAATGCGCCCGCCCGCCTGGCGCCCTCTGCCTCTTCGCGCCGTTGAGCAGCGCCATGTACCTGCGGTACAGGCTCACGAGCGTGCCCTTCGGCACGGGCGGGCGCTCCTTGGGAGCGGGCCTCGGCCTGCCGAGGGGCAGGCGCTGGCGGCTGTTGGCGAGGATGCGCGCGCCGATGCCCTCCTGCGAGTACGCGTCCCCGAAATTGCGGCGCAGGCGCACGAAACGCTCCTTGCCGGGCGGGCGCACCGATAT
>URRZ01000130.1 GCA_900550385.1 uncultured Coriobacteriaceae bacterium
GTCTTAGGGAGGAAAAAGAAAAACGCGCCGGGGCGCGTTTCCGGCAGGACGGGCGATGTGCCGTGCGCCCTGCCCGATCGCGCATCCTTCGGGGTTCACAAAGGTTCAGCGCTGCGGCGAAGCCGCCGGAGAAAGGCGAAGCAGTCTGGCTTGGGGGTCGTCCCCCTTCACAGCAATGTCCCTTGCCCGGGATTTCCACCCGGTTCCCTTCGCAAGCCCCCGCTGAGCGGGAGTCGATCTCCGCTATTCTGTTTCGTTCCCGTTTGCAAGAACATGCTAGGGAATATAATCCGCAGGGAAAGACGATGTCAAACGGGGGCTTCGCCCGGGCTCGGGTTGCCGGCGAGTTCGCCGGGAAGTGCCCGATCCTTCATAGACGTTGCCTTTACCAGGCGAAACGATGATCCATGGCGCGTTATTCGCCAAGGAGGGGAGGCCTGGCTCTCGGCGAATTTGTGCCAAGCGCACAACCTCGTTGCAGTATTTTCATGCAACCGGCGAGCGGTCGCACACTCTGGCGCCGTCGCCGTTTCGGCGCCTGCCGCCTGCGGTAGAATGGACGCCGAAGGCAATCCCGATGGAAAGGCGCGGGCTGACGCGATGGGAACCAGGGCATCTTCGTTCGATGAGACGGCGGAAACGCTGCGCCGCGGCGAGCCGGCGGCGTTTCCCACCGACACCGTGTACGGCGTGGGCGTGGCAGCGGGCGCGGCGGCGTCGCCCGACGCTCTGTTCCGTCTGAAAAGGCGCCCGCAGGACAAGCCCATCGCTTGGCTGGTGGAAAGCGCGTCCGACCTCGATCGCTACGGCACGGAGGTTCCCGAGCTGGCACGCGCCGCCGCACGCGCGTTCTGGCCAGGCGGCCTCACCCTCATCGTCAACGCCTCCGATGCCGTGCCGGAAGCCTTCCGGTCCGCCCAGGGCACGGTGGGGCTGCGCATGCCGGCAAACGAGCGAACGCTCGAGCTCATCCGCGCGGTGGGCGCGCCGATAGCCGCCACCAGCGCCAATTTCTCCCACCAGCCCGCCCCCGCCTCGTTCGACGAGGTCGACCCCGCGTTCCTCGCGCAGCTCCCCGCCGTTTTGGCGGACGGTGCGGCTGCGCCGTCGGGCACGGCGTCGACGGTGCTCGATTGCACCTGCGAGCCGCCGCGCATCCTGCGGCAAGGGGCCGTGTCTGCCGAGGATCTGGAGCGGTTGGGCGAGGGCTGCGTGGAGCGGGCGGCTTCGGCGGGCGGAGAGGCGTCCGACGAGGCGCCTCTTTGCGGCCCGAAGCCCGACGAGCGCTTCACCTACGAGTCTCACGACGGAGAATCCCAGGTGGCGGCATACCTGTGGCTCCCCTCCGATCCGGAGTTCTCCCAAACGCCCCGCGGCATCGTGCAGATAGCCCACGGCATGTGCGAGCACATGCTCCGCTATGCGGACTTCGCGGCGTACCTCGCCGGGCATGGCTTCGCGGTGTGCGGCAACGACCACATCGGGCATGGAGCCACCCAGCCCGACCCGCGGCTGCGCGGCTGCCTGCCTGCCCACGAAGGAGAGGACGTGCTCGTCGAGGACGTGGACGCGCTGCGGGAGCTCATGGAGGAGCGCTTCCCCGGCGTGCCGTACTTCCTGTTCGGCCATTCGATGGGCAGCTTCATCGCGCGCGTCTACCTGCCGCGGCACGGCCAGGGTCTTGCCGGCGCCGTCATCTGCGGCACGGCGTTCATGCCGCCCATGGTGTCGCGCCTGGGCTCGCTTTTCTCCCGCGGAGTCGCGCGCGTGCGCGGGGAGGGCTTCCGGAGCACGTTGCTGGACTCCCTGGGCGCTGGAGCCTATGCGAACCAGATCGAGGATGCGCGCACGCCGTTCGATTGGCTTTCCACCGATCCTGCGGTGGTGGACGCCTACCGCGCCGACCCGCGTTGCGGTTTCATGTTCTCGGCGGGGGGCTATGCGGTGCTCACGCGCCTGCTTGCCGACGCCTGTTCCCTGTACGACGCCCTCAAGGTGCCCAAAGACCTTCCCATCCTCGTCGTGTCTGGGGCGGACGACCCGGTGGGATCCAACGGCGCCGGCCCGCGCGCTTGCGCCGCCCAGTTGAGGAAGGCGGAGCTCGCGCGGGTGGAGGAGATCCTCTACGAGGGCATGCGCCACGAGATCCTCAACGAGCCGGGGCATATGCGCGTCTACGGCGATGTGCTCGCGTGGCTCGAAGCGTGCTGCGATGAGGCGGAAGCGGGCGGCGAGTAGGCGCGCCTGCCGAAGGAAAGGGGAGAAGCCATGCGGAAAACCTACGTCATCGCCCTCGACCAGGGCACCACCTCGTCGCGCGCGGTGCTCATCGACCGCGAAGGCCGCATCGCGGGCAGCGTGCAGAACCCCTTCCCCCAGATATTCCCGCAGCCCGGCTGGGTGGAGCACGACCCGCGGGACATCCTGTCGTCCACGCTGGGAGCGCTCACCGAGCTTCTGGTGCAGAACGGGCTGGGGCCGGCCGACATCGACAGCATCGGCATCACCAACCAGCGCGAGACCACCGTCGTCTGGGATCGCGAAACGGGCAAGCCGGTGTACAACGCCATCGTGTGGCAATGCCGCCGCACCGCCTCCATCATCGACGAGCTCGCCGGCGACCCTGCCGTGGTGCAGCGCATCACCGACATCACGGGGCTCATCCCCGATCCGTATTTCTCGGCGAGCAAGGTCAAGTGGATCCTGGACAACGTCCCCGGCGCGCGCGAGGACGCCCAGGCGGGCAAGCTCGCCTTCGGCACCGTGGACTCCTGGCTGGTTTGGACGCTCACCAACGGGACGGTCCACGCCACCGACGTGACCAACGCCAGCCGCACCATGCTGTACGACATCCACGGGATGCGCTGGGATCCGTGGCTGCTGGAGCTGTTCGGCATCCCCGCGTCGATGCTGCCCGAGGTGCGCCCCTCGTCGGGCGATTTCGGCGTCACGTCCAACCCGGGCGTTTTGGAGGGCATCCCCATCCGCGGCGTGGCGGGCGACCAGCAGGCGGCGCTGTTCGGCCAGTGCTGCTTCAAACCCGCCCAGGCGAAGAGCACCTACGGCACGGGCTGCTTCCTGCTGCTGAACACCGGGGCGGAGGCGTGCCGGTCGACCCATGGCCTGGTCACCACCGTCGCGGCGGCCGCGCCGGGCGAGGGCCCGGTCTACGCGCTGGAGGGCAGCGTGTTCATGGCCGGCGCGCTCATCCAATGGCTGCGCGACGAGCTGGGGCTCATCTCCACCGCGGCGGAAAGCGAGCAGCTGGCGCGCTCGGTTCCCGACACCGCCGGCGTGACGGTGGTGCCCGCCTTCACCGGTCTGGGCGCGCCGTACTGGGATTCCCAGGCGCGTGGCGCGATACTGGGCCTCACGCGCGGTGCGAACCGCGCCCACATCGTCCGCGCGGCGCTGGAGTCGCTGGCCTTCCAGGTGGCAGACCTCGTGGGCGCTATGGAAGCCGATGCGGGCTTCCCCTTCCGCGAGGTGCACGTGGACGGCGGCGCCTCGGCCAACGATTTCCTCATGCAATTCCAAAGCGATGTGCTGGGCTGCGCGCTGCACCGCCCCGCCTGCCTTGAGACCACGGCGCTGGGCGCGGCGTATCTTGCCGGGCTCTCCACGGGATTCTGGGAGAGCACCGACCAGCTTTCCGCCCTGCGCGAGAACGGCGCCGATTTCGCGCCGCAGATGGACGGGGCCACCCGCGACGAGCTGCTGCGCAACTGGCGCGAAGCCGTGAAGACAGTCATGAAGTGAGAAAGCGTGAAAAGGGGACAGTCACTTTTTCACATTTGCCTTATGTGAAATCCGACAGTCAACCAGTGTAGGGATGAGGGCGTGCTCATCTAGCCGCCGCGGCAGGGTGGTACAATCACGCTG
>URRZ01000131.1 GCA_900550385.1 uncultured Coriobacteriaceae bacterium
CCTCCAGCAGGCAGCGGCCGATGAGGTTGTCGTCCAGATCGCCCTTCTCGTTGAACAGCGGGTACGGGACGCCCTCGGCGGTGCCGCAGTCGATCTCGCGGATGATGACGTCCTGGGCCACGTCCACCAGGCGGCGGGTCAGGTAGCCCGAGTCGGCGGTGCGCAGCGCGGTGTCGGCCAGGCCCTTGCGGGCGCCGTGCGTGGAGATGAAGTATTCCAGAACGCTCAGGCCCTCGCGGAAGTTAGCGCGAATCGGGGTGTCGATCAGCTCGCCCTTCGGGTCGGACATCAGGCCGCGCATGCCGGCCAGCTGGCGGATCTGCTTGATGTTGCCTCGTGCGCCGGAGAACGCCATCATGTAGATGGGGTTGTAGCGATCGAAGTTGTCCGCCATCGCCTGGCCGACCTCCTCGTTCGCCTCGTTCCAGACGTCGACCACCTGGCGATGGCGCTCGTCGGGGCTCATCAGGCCCATCTCGTAGTCCTCGTCGATGGCGGCGACCTTCTCGTCGGCTTTCGCCAAGATGTCGGTCTTGGCCGGGGGCACCGTGGCGTCGTACACCGACACCGTCAGGCCCGACTTCGTGGCGTAGTGGAAGCCGGCGTCCTTCAGGCCGTCCAGGATGGGCGGCACCTCGGAGAGGCTGTAGCGGTTGCACACGTCCTCGACCAGGCGGCCGATCTCGGTCTTGTTCATCTCGTAGTTGAGGAACGGATAGTCCTCGGGCAGCACGTTGTTGAAGATCATGCGGCCGACGGAGGTCTCGATGCGCTCGCCGGCGGCGTGGTCCTCGAACACGCCGTACGCCGTGGCGACCTTCGTGTCGCGCGTCAGGCGGACCTGGACGCGCGCCTGCAGGTCGACGTCGGCGCGGGCGTCGAAGGCGTTGAGGGCGTCGTTGAAGTCGATGAACACGCGGCCCTCGCCCGGGAACCCGTCGCGGATCGAGGTGAGGTAGTACAGGCCGATGATCATGTCCTGGGTGGGCACGGTCAGCGGACGGCCATGCGCGGGCGACTTGATGTTGTTGGACGACAGCATCAGCACGCGCGCCTCGGCCTGGGCGGGAACGCCCAGCGGCACGTGGACGGCCATCTGGTCGCCGTCGAAGTCGGCGTTGAACGCGGTGCACACCAGCGGGTGGAGCCTGACGGCCTTGCCCTCGACCAGCACCGGCTCAAAGGCCTGGATGCCCAGGCGGTGCAGGGTAGGCGCGCGGTTCAGCAGCACCGGATGCTCGGCCACGACCTCTTCCAGCACGTCCCACACGTAGCTGGCGCCGCGATCGACCGCGCGCTTGGCGGCCTTGATGTTGGCGGCGTACTCCAGCTCCACCAGACGGCGCATCACGAAGGGCTTGAACAGCTCCAGCGCCATCTGCTGCGGCAGGCCGCACTGGTGCAGCTTCAGCTGCGGGCCGACCACGATGACCGAACGGCCGGAGTAGTCGACGCGCTTGCCCAGCAGGTTCTGGCGGAAGCGGCCCTGCTTGCCCTTCAGCATGTCGGAGAGGCTCTTCAGCGGGCGGTTGCCCGGGCCCGTGACGGGGCGGCCGCGGCGGCCGTTGTCGAACAGGCTGTCGACGGCCTCCTGCAGCATGCGCTTCTCGTTGTTGACGATGATCTCGGGCGCGCCCAGGTCCAGCAGGCGCTTCAGGCGGTTGTTGCGGTTGATGACGCGGCGGTACAGGTCGTTCAGGTCGCTGGTGGCGAAGCGGCCGCCGTCGAGCTGCACCATCGGGCGCAGGTCGGGCGGGATGACCGGGATCGCGTTCAGGATCATGTCGGTGGGCTTGTTGTCGGACTTCAGGAACGCGTCGACCACCTTCAGGCGCTTGATGGCCTTGGCGCGCTTCTGGCCCTTGCCGTTGGAGATGATGTCGGACAGCTCCTCGGCCACGGCCTCCAGGTCCATGTCCTCCAGCAGGTCGCGCACGGCCTCGGCGCCCATGCCGCCGGTGAAGTAGTCGCGGTAGTTCAGGCGCATCTCGCGGTAGAGGGCCTCGTCGGGAACGAGCTGCTTGGGCTCGATCTTCAAGAAGGCGTCGAAGGCCTCCTTGCGCAGGGCCTTGCGCTCGTTGAACTCGTCGTAGATGTCGGCGATCTCCTCTTCGACCTCTTCGGGGGTCATGCGCTCGTCCTCGTCGATGTCGTCGACGAAGTCGTCATCCTCCGGCACGTAGTCGGTGGACAGGCGGCGGGTCGACTCGATCAGGCGGTCGCGCTCGGCGTCCAGCTCCTCGAGGTCGGCGGCCAGCTCGTCGCGCAGCTCGTCGACGTCCTCGTCGCGGGCCTCTTTATCCACCGAGGTGATGATGGAGCTGGCGAAATACAGCACCTTCTCCAGCTCTTTCGGCGGGATGTCCAGCAGGTAGCCCAAACGCGAGGGCGAACCCTTGAAGTACCAGATATGGCTCACCGGGGCGGCAAGCTCGATATGGCCCATGCGCTCGCGGCGCACCTTGGAGCGGGTGACCTCGACGCCGCAGCGCTCGCAGACGATGCCCTTGAAGCGCACGCGCTTGTACTTGCCGCAGGCGCACTCCCAGTCCTTGGTGGGGCCGAAGATCTTCTCGCAGAACAGGCCGTCCTTCTCGGGCTTGAGCGTGCGGTAGTTGATGGTCTCGGGCTTCTTCACCTCGCCGCGCGACCAGTTGCGCACGTCATCGGCGCTGGCAAGCGAGATGCGCAATGCGTCGAAGTTGCTCACATCGAATTCGGTCGTCATTTATCGATCCCCTTCCTCGCCGATAAGGGTGTTGATCTGTTCGTCAGCAGTGGAGCCGCCGATGAGCTCTTCCAGCCCGGCAGCGATGTCCTCAAGAGCGCTCTCGCCCTCGTCCTCGGTCTTGCGCGCGTCCTCGGCGATGGCGTTGTACAGGGCGCTGTCATCGCTTTCGCCCTCATGCTCGCCGGACAGGTCCACCTCCTGGTGGTTATGGCCTTCCAGCTCCACGTTCAGGCACAGCGATTTCATCTCCTTCACCAGCACCTTGAAGGACTCGGGCACCTCGGCGGGCGGGATGTTCTCGCCCTTGACGATGGCCTCGTAGCTCTTCACGCGGCCCGACGTGTCGTCGGACTTGACGGTGAGGATCTCCTGCAGCACGTTGGAGGCGCCGTAGGCGTAGAGCGCCCACACCTCCATCTCGCCGAAGCGCTGGCCGCCGAACTGCGCCTTGCCGCCCAGCGGCTGCTGGGTGATCAGGCTGTAGGGGCCGGTCGAGCGCGCGTGGATCTTGTCGTCGACCATGTGGCCCAGCTTCAGGATGTAGGTCTGGCCCACGGTGATGGGCTCGCGGAACGGCTCGCCGGTGCGGCCGTCGTACAGCGTCGTCTTGCCTGTGCGGGACAGCTGCGGCACGAACTCGTCGCGCGCCTTGTCGCCGTACTTGGCGTGGTTGATGTTGATGAGGTTGCGGTTGGCGGCCTCGATGGCGTCGGAGATCTCCTCCTCGGTGGCGCCGTCGAACACCGGCGTGGCCACGTACTGGGGACCCTCGACGACTTCGGCGCTGTCCGGATCGTCCGACCAGCCCCACTTCGCGGCCCAGCCCAGGTGGTTCTCAAGCAGCTGGCCGACGTTCATACGCGAAGGCACGCCCAGCGGGTTCAGCATGACGTCGATGGGGGTGCCGTCGGCCAGGTACGGCATGTCCTCGACGGGCAGCACGCGGGAGATGACGCCCTTGTTGCCGTGGCGGCCGGACAGCTTGTCGCCCTGCTGCACCTTGCGCTTCTGCGCGACGTAGATGCGCACCAGCTCGTTGACGCCGGGGGCGAGCTCGTCGCCG
>URRZ01000132.1 GCA_900550385.1 uncultured Coriobacteriaceae bacterium
CGCCCGCCCCCCCCCCGCAAACCCCCCCACTTTTTTTGCCCCGGCCCCGGGCCCTTGGGGCACGGGGGCCCTCGGCCGCCTTCCGTTGAAACCGCGTGAAGCGCGCGGGTTAGCCCTCGCGCTCGACCACCTCGGCGATGGCCTTAGCGTGGGCGTCGGCGTCCTCCTTGCGCAGGGCCTCCACCATCACGCGCACCACCGGCTCGGTGCCGGAGGGGCGCAGCAGCACGCGGCCATCCTCGCCCAGCGCCGCCTCGGCCGCCTCGACGGCTTCCTTGACGGCGGGCTTCTCGCTGACGGTGTGCTTGTCCGCCACGCGCACGTTGATGAGCGTCTGCGGGAAGCGCGTCATCACCTTGACGGCCTCGGAGACCGTCTTGCCGGTGCGCTTGACCGCGGCGAGGAACTGCACAGCCGTCATCAGGCCGTCGCCGGTGGAGTTGTGCTCGAGCAGGATCATGTGGCCGGACTGCTCGCCGCCGATGGCGTAGCCCTTCGCGCGCATCTCCTCCAGCACGTAGCGGTCGCCTACCTTGGTTTGCACCACGTCGATGCCGGCATCGCGCATCGCATGCACGAAGCCCAGGTTGCACATGACCGTGCTCACGGCGGTGTTGCCCGCCAGCACGCCGCGTTCCTTCATGTCCAGCGCGCACACGGCCTCGACGATGTCGCCGTCGATCTCGTCGCCCTCGGGCGTCATCAGCATCACGCGGTCGGCGTCGCCGTCATGGGCGATGCCCACGTCGGCACCCGTCTCCTCCATCAGCTCGCGCAGGGGGCCCAGATGGGTCGAGCCGCACTCGACGTTGATGTCGTTGCCGTCGTAGTCGTCGTTGATGACGATCACCTCGGCGCCCAGGCGGCGCAGGGCCGTCGGGCTGGTGAGCGAGGACGCGCCATGGCCGGTGTCCAGCGCGATGGTCAGGCCCTCGAAATCGATGCCCTGGTCGCGGATGGAGCGCACGGCATGCTCGATGTACATCTCGCACGCCTCGTCCACCTCGACGGCGACGCCCAGCTCGGGGCCGCTCGGCATGGCCGCATCCTCGTCGCCGGCCTCGCGCGCGCGCTCGACCTGGCCTTCGAGGCCGCCCTGCTTGATGAACGCCTCGATCTCGTCCTCGACCGCATCGGGCAGCTTGAAGCCCTGGGCATCGAACAGCTTGATGCCGTTGTACTCCGGCGGATTGTGCGATGCGGAGATGACCGCGCCGCCCGCGGCGTTGAGCTCGCGGACCAGCAATGCCACCGCCGGCGTGGGGATGACGCCGGTCAGAAGCGCCGTGCCGCCCGCGCTGGCGATGCCGGCGACCATCGCCGACTCCAGCATGTCGCCGGAAAGGCGCGTGTCCTTGCCGACCACGATCGCCTTGCCCAGAAACGTCACGGCAGCCTGGCCGAGACGGTATGCCAGCTCGCAGGTGAGCTCGGTGTTCGCCACGCCGCGAACGCCATCGGTTCCAAACAATCGCGCCATCCTATTTCCCCCTTTTGATATGCTCGGGTTTGAGGAGAACCGCCCCTGCGGGGCGCTCCTCGTCGGTCATGCGGCTGTTCAGCTCCGCCGCGAATTCATCGATGGAGATGCCGAAGCGCTCCAGCACCACCAGCAGATGGTACACGACATCCGCCGCTTCGTAGCGCAGATGGTCGACCGCCGCATCGTAATCGGGCGGCAACGCGACGGTGAGCACATCCTCGTCCGGGGCAAGCGCCAGCGCCGCTGCGAGGGCGGACGCCGCGCGGGATTCCACATCCTTGGCGGCAAGGCCCACCTCGACCGCCTCCTCGGCGACCTTCTTTAGCGGCGCATCCAGCTGGCCGGCGAGCAGCCGGTGCGTGTAGCTTTCCTCCCCCGCCTCGCGTCGCGCCGCGATGACGGCCGCAAGCGCCTCCATGGTGGCCCCGATCTGCGAGAACGGCGCCTGCTCCCCTTCGGGGACGAATATCTTGTCGGACATGGAACAGCCTTTCCGCCAATGAGAAAAAGGGACGGAGGTTTTTTCTCATTCTCGCGAGAATGAGAAAAAACCTCCGTCCCTTTTTCTCATTCCCTTTTTCACATCCGGAAACGAGGAAGGGGCGCGCGGGGGCGCCCCTTCCGGAATCACGCGTTACTGCTCGTCGTCCTCGTCAGCCGCGTTGGAGGCCTCTTCATCCTCCTTCGTGGTGATACCGAAGCCGAGGGAGCCGACCGAGCCCAGAAGGGCGTCCAGCTCCTCGATGTTGCGCTGGTAGGAGCGCGGCGGAAGCGCCTCGCCCAGCATCTCCTCGCCTTCGGTGTTGAAGGTCGGGGGCTCGTCGCCGCCGATGAGGATGTTGTCGTCGGGGCTGAACACCATGTCGAGCAGCTGGCTCATGTCGTCGCTGGACGCCGACAGGTCGTCCTCGATCACGCGGGACAGCCCGCGCTCGGCGAGGCCTTCCTTCAGCTCCTCGATCGCCTTGGCGCCGATGCCCTCGATGCGCAGCAGGTCCTCCTCGGTGTGGCCCACCAGATCCGCCACGGTCTCGATGCCGGCCTCGCTGAACTTGTTGGCCCAGCGCTGCGAGACGCCCAGATCGTCGTAGATGTACAGGCGCGCCTCCTCGTCGGACAGCTGCGGGCCGCGATGGCCCAGCGACATGCCGCTGTAGTAGCCGCCGTAGCCGCCGCCCATGTTGAGGTAGCCCTCGCCGTCAAGCGACCAATCCTGGGGCTGCGGCAGCAGCTCCTCGATGTCGCGCAGCGCGTCGGGCGCGTAGTCGGGCAGCTGCTCGCCTTCCACGTGGTCCTCGATGGAGCGGCCCTTGTAGGTCAGCTTCACGTCGTGGTAGCGGTTCAGGCCCGTGCCGGCCGGGATCGGCTTGCCGATGATGACGTTCTCCTTCAGGCCGACCAGGTGGTCGGTCTTGCTCTCGATTGCGGCGTCCGTGAGCACCTTGGTGGTCTCCTGGAACGACGCGGCCGACAGCCAGGAGTCGGTGGCCAGCGACGCCTTGGTGATGCCCAGCAGCAGCGGCTGGCCCACCGGGGGCTCCTTGCCCTCGGCGATCAGGTCGTTGGCGACCTTCTCGAACTCGAAGCGGTTCACCTGGCGGCCCGGCAGGAAGTCGGAGTCGCCGGAATCCAGCACCGCCACCTTGCGCAGCATCTGGCGCGCGATGACCTCGATGTGCTTGTCGTTGATGTCCACGCCCTGGCTGACGTACACGCCCTGGACCTGGCCGACGATGTAGCGCAGCGTCGTGTTCGGGTCGGTCAGGCGCAGCAGGTCGTGCGGGTTCACGGAACCGCGGGTGAGCTGCTGGCCCACATGGACCTCGCAACCGTCCTCGACGCCGGGCAGCATCTGCGTGCGCGGGGAGACCGCGTACTCGCGATAGTTGCCGTCCTGGTCGTGGATGGTGAGGATCTTCTGGGACTTGTCGCCCGTGATCTGCAGCGTGCCGGCGATCTCGGCCAAGACGGCCTGGCCCTTCGGCTTGCGCGCCTCGAACAGCTCCTGGACGCGGGGCAGGCCGTGGGTGATGTCCTCGCCCGCGACGCCGCCGGAGTGGAACGTGCGCATCGTCAGCTGCGTGCCGGGCTCGCCGATGGACTGGGCGGCGATGATGCCCACCGCCGTGCCGATGTTCACCGGACGGGCCGTGGCCAG
>URRZ01000133.1 GCA_900550385.1 uncultured Coriobacteriaceae bacterium
CCGGCGGGGGGGGGGGGGGGGGGGCGCGCGGTGCGGGGGGGGCGGGGGCGGGGGGGGGGGGGGGGGGGGGGGGGGCCCCCCCCCGGGCCGCAGCGTCGGCAGGTTCCGCCGTTCGTCAGAACGGCGGAACCTTTAAATCGCACCGGCCTCGATGAAGGCGCGGTACAGCTCCAGGCGATCCTCGATCACGCCCGCGAGGCGGCGGATCGCCTCCTCGATGTTCTCGGGGCTCTCGTAGCTGAAGTTGATGCGCATGCAATTCTTCCCGCCGGAAGCGCCGGGGAAGAACGAGTCGCCGGGAACGTAGGTGACGCCTGCCTCCAGCGCCTCGGCGAGCATGGAGCCGGTGTCGACGTACTCGGGCAGCGTGACCCACACGAAGAAGCCGCCCTCGGGATGCGTCCACGACGCCTCGGGCGGGAAATACTCCTCCAGCGCCGCCAGCATCGCATCGCGGCGCGCCCTATAGGTCCTCACGAACTTCTGCAGCGTGCGCTGCCAAGGGGTGTCGGTGAAGTAGTGCTCCACCACGATCTGGTCGAACGAGCTGCCGCACAGATCCGAGCCCTGCTTGACCAGATTGATCTTCCCGATGATGGAGCGCGGTGCGGCGATCCAACCGCAGCGCAGACCCGGCGCGAAGATCTTCGAGACCGTGCCAAGGTAGACGACGCGGTCGTCGAGCGCCTTCAGCGGGATCTGATGCCCGCCCTCATAGCGCAGGCGCCCGTAGGGGTCGTCTTCCACCACGAGGAAGTCGTACTCGTGGGAAAGCTCCAGCAGGCGCTTGCGGCGTTCGGGAGACATCGTGACGCCGCCGGGATTCTGGAAGTTGGGGATGGTGTAGCAGAACTTCAAGCGCGGATTGCCCTTGCCGATCTTCTCCAGCTCCTCTTCCAGAAGATCCATGCGCATGCCCTCTTCGTCGAAGGGGATGGCATGCACCTCGGGCTCGTAGGTGGAAAACGCCTGAAGCGCAGTGAGGTAGGTGGGGCCTTCCGTGATGATGATGTCGCCCGCGTCGATGAACACCTTGCCGAGCAGGTCCAGCGCCTCCTGCGCGCCGCTGGTGATGAGCACCTGGTCGGGCTTGCAGCGAACGCCGATATCGCGCATCAGATCGCAGAAGACCTGCTTGGTGCCCACGCGCCCGTCGGTGGTCCCGTACTGCAGCGCCTGGGCTCGGTTCTCGTCGATCACGGCGGCGCGCACCGCTTTGCGGATGTTGGTCGCGGGCAGAAGCGACACGTCGGGCATGCCGCCGGAAAGCGAGATGATGTCGGGGCGGACCGCCGCGGCGAACAGGTCGCGCACCGGGGACGAGCGCATCTTCTCGATGCGACGGGCATGCTTGTCGAACGTGTGGTCGAATGTGAGATGGGCTGATGTCATGGTATCGCCTCGCCTTCGGGTTAGTTCCGTTCAGGGTAGCACTGAAACGCGGAGGGGCCGCAGACGGCGGCGGAGACGGCGCGAGAAACCAGGGAAAGGGCAGAACGGCTACGACCCCGCCAGCTCGGCATCGAGGAAGGCCGCGGCCTCCTTTATCGCGCGGAGGGCGGCGAGGTCGTCTTCGAAGCTCACCTCGACGAGCGCCGACCCGCGCTCCTTATCGAGCCATTCGGTGGTCCCCACGAACACCGCGGTGCCATCCGCCGCATCGCGCGCCTGCAAGTCGATGACCAGGTGCTCGAACAGATGGGGGATCGGCGTGCGGAGCATCGCGTCGCCGAAGCTCGAGCCCGCCTCGTTGACGCACGCGTGGGAGGCGAGATCGGGGAACCGCGCGAGGACCCGCTCCATCAACGCCGGGGAAGTCGACCGCGGCGCACCGGGGGCGAGCCGCACCTCGCAGCGGATGCGTCCGCTGCCGACCGCGATGCGCTCCACGGAGAACATGCGGCTCCCGACGGGCTCGCGCGGCGCTTCGGTCGGGCGCAGTGACGCGCCCTCGGCCCCGGCCGCCCTCGGCGCCGTCACAGAAGGTCCTCGGGCTTCACCGCGTTGCCGCCGACCGATCCGCTGCCGCTGAGGGACAGCGCCTCCTCCGCCGCCTGCTCGCCCGCCGATTCGCCCTCGTCTGAGCCTTCGCCGGGCGATGCCGAACCGTCTTCGGGAGCCGAACCGCCGGAACCTGCGGCATCGTCGGCGCCGGTTGCCGGGGCCTCCCCTTCCGACGCAGCGCCATCGGAGGACCCTTCCGAGCTCAGTTGGTACGAGGCGTCCTCCGAAGGCTCCTCCCCGCTTTGGCCGGCCGATTCGGCGGGGCCGATGCGCGTGAGCACCAGCGAACCCTCGCCGAACGAGGGGCCCGCGCCCTCGGAGCCGGTGAGCGAGGAGACGAACCGCCCCCACGCCCAGGCGATGTCGTCGGCGAGCGTGTCGGAGAACGAGAAGGTCCCGTCCTGGATGGCGAGCTGCGTCCTGTCGGCGGAGAAGCGGTAGCGCGCCGATCCGGACAGGTCGCTGAAGGTGAACGTCAGCGTTTTGGAGTCGGCGTCCACCGTGTAGCCGTACGCTTCGAAGTCGGTGAGGTGGATGGATTCGCCGTCGATGGAGATGCTCCCCTGCCCGTCCGCGATGGCCCACTGCCCTTGGAGGTCGGCGGCGTCATCGAAGCGGAACCATCGGTTCCAAGAGAACAGGGACGATGCGACCGCGGCGGCCGCGAGCGCCACCGCCAAAACGCCGAGGACGACGCGCACCGCCACGCGGCGCCGTGCCGCACCCTTCTTGGCGCTGCGTCGCCGACGCCCTTTGACGGAAGGGGCATCGGCCCCCGATTCGCCCTCGGGCGCCGCGCCGGAACCCGGTTCGGAACCCAAGTCCCCCGCCCCCTCCAGCGCCTCGAAAGCCGCCTCTTCGAAAGCATCCAACGCATCGTCGAGCTTGCCGCTTCCAGGCTTGTGGACCCGAACGGCAATGTCTATGCGATTGTCGGCACGGATGAAGACCTGGCAGCGGATGGTTTTTTCCTGTACCAGAACAACAAGAAGTTCGGGCAGATTTACAACACAGGGACAGGTGCGGAGTTTCTCTCTACAGACAATGTATCTGTCCGGAGCCACGGCGGAACCGGAAAGCCTGCGAACCTGTTCTTTATGGGCAAGGATTCCGCTGGAAACGGTAGGATTTATATGAACCGTGCAAACGGCAATTCATATGTAACATCGTTTCATATGGGGGATGATGGCACTTTTTTGCGCAATGCAGAGGGATATGCAACGTTACAATCAGATGGTGACAATACTGTGCTGCGAAATCCAAATGACATTGTGGTGTTCCGGGGGGACCCTACTGTTACCGCTTTGTATAACCAAACTGGTATAAACACCTTCCAGTCTGATAACAGCAACACGGTGTTGAGAAATCCGCAAAACGGCGTCATATTCCGCGGAAATTCAACTGTAACCGCATTGCAGAACCCAAGCGGTCAAGAAGTATTTCAGGCAAACTATCTGGCAACATCCGTATGCAGTCCCAGTGGGAACACGTATATCAATGTGACAGACAGTGAAATACAGTTTGTAATAAATGGCGCTATTGTGGCTTATGTGGATTCTTCTGGTATTCATTAAACAAGAGGTGAAAACATGGCGGATA
>URRZ01000134.1 GCA_900550385.1 uncultured Coriobacteriaceae bacterium
GGGGGGCTGGCCGGGGGGGGGGGGGGGGCCGGGGGGGGGGGGGCCGGGCGGGGGGGGGGGGCCGCGGGGGGGCCCCCCCCCCCACAAAACCGCGGGCTAAACCGCGGTGGTCCCGCGGTTTTTGGGCCCGGGCTTGCAATCGGGGGCGGCGTGGGACAGGACGGACTTGCACCCCGGGGCGGCGTGGGCGATGCGGCGTTTCGGCTTTCCGGCGTACACCAGCGGGTGTATTTGCGTGACGCGGAGATGACGATTGTCCTGCGGACCCGCCTTGCCGTGCGCGCGCATGCTAAGGTTGGCGCCGTAAGAGGCATGGCGGCGCAAAGGGCGCCGCTTCAAGGAGCGTGATTTCCATGACAGAGTACGGCAGCAACCAATACGGCGGCACGCCCCCCGCGTCGGGGGCACCGCAGGCGCCGGCCGGCTATCAGGCCGCGCATCAGGTGGACACCGGGGCGGGCGGCTACGGCGCCTCCGGCGCCTCCGGGCAGACCGCCCAGTTCGGATACGCGAACGGTACCGCAGCGGGCAGCGACGCCGCTTCCGGCGGGTCGGCATCCCCCAGCGGGTTCCGGCCTTCCGATCCTGGCAAGCGTCCGTCCGACGGCAAGAAGCAGGGCGGCGCGAAGACCTTCCTGATGGGCTTCGCGGGCGCGGCGGTCGCCTGCGTGCTGGCGCTCGGCGGCTTCGCGGTGTGGCAGAACGCCTCCGACGGCGGCTCCTCCACGCAGCTGGGCGGCTCGGATTCCACGGTCATCGACGTCGACGGCGAGGACGCCACGCTCGCCGAGGCCGTGGCAGCGAAGTGCCTGCCCTCCGTCGCGGCAATCGACGTGTACACGGAGCAGTCCGGCAGCTACGGCATGTTCGGCATGTACGGCTACGGCGATTCCGGCTCGGGCGAGCTCACCGAGACCTCGTTGGGCAGCGGCGTGGTCATCAGCGAAGACGGTTACATCATCACCAACAACCATGTGGTTGAAGGGGCCGACGCCGTGCGCGTCACCGTCGACGGCCAGGAGTACGAGGCCGACGTCATCGGCACCGATCCGTCCTCCGACCTGGCGGTGGTGAAGGCCAAGGACGCCTCCGGCCTGACGGCGGTCGACTTGGGCGACTCCGACAACCTGACCATCGGCGAATGGGTCATGTCCATCGGCAGCCCGTTCGGCCTCGAGCAGTCGGTCGCGACCGGCATCGTGTCGGCCACCAACCGCTCCCAGATCATGGACAGCTCGACCGATTCCTACGGGCAAAGCGAAACCACCGTCTACACCAACATGATCCAGACCGATGCTGCCATCAACCCCGGCAACTCCGGCGGCGCGTTGGTTGATTCCGAAGGCAAGCTCATCGGCATCAACACGCTGATCACGTCCTATTCGGGCAACTACTCCGGCGTCGGGTTCGCCATCCCGGTGAACTACGCCATGGGCATCGCGCAGCAGATCATCGACGGCGAGACCCCCACGCATGCGCAGCTGGGCGTGACCATGTCCACCGTGAACAGCCAGCTTGCCGACCGCTACGGCTTCGCGGTCGACGAGGGCGCCTACGTCTCCGCCGTGCAGCAGGGCTCCGGCGCCGCCGAGGCGGGCATCCAGGCGGGCGACATCATCACCAAGTTCGACGGCCAGACGGTGACCTCCGCCAGCGACCTCACCATAGCGGTGCGCTCGAAGAACGTGGGCGACACGGTGCAGGTCGAGGTGAACCGCAGCGGGGAGGTCCTCACCATGGACGTGACGCTGGGCTCCGACGGCAGCTCCCAGGCTGCCAGCACCCAGCAGCAGAGCGGCTCGAGCCTGTTCGATCAGCTGCTCGGCGGCGGTTCGGGCCAGCAGCGCGACGCCGCGTAGCGCCGAGCGCGCAGGCGGTGCCGAGCGGGTCCGGCCATCCGGATGCCGCCGCGGCGCAGATCCTGCGGGCGGCCCCACCCCCGCCGGCACCCGCCCGAATCGCACCATAGCCGCGCACTTCGTTGCGTATAATGCGAAAAAAACGGCCGCGCGGGGTGCGCGGCCGTTTCCGTGTTCGGGTATCATTGGGGGAATGGAACGCCGCGCACGACGCGTCGGCGGGGCAAACGGCGAAGGGATAGGCTCCATGTCTGAAGAGTATAAATACAAGCGCGTGCTGCTCAAGCTTTCCGGTGAGGCCTTGGCGGGGGATCTGGGCTACGGCATCGACCCGAAGGTGGTCGCCGGCCTGGCCGACGAGATCGGCGAGATCGTCCGCGACGGCGTGCAGCTTGCCATCGTGGTGGGCGGCGGCAACATCTTCCGCGGCGTGTCCGGCGCCACCGAGGGCATGGATCGCGCGCAGGCCGACTACATCGGCATGCTCGCCACCGTCATGAACGCGCTGGCGCTGCAGGACGCCTTCGAGCGCCACGGTATCTTCTCGCGCGTGCAGAGCGCCATCAACATGCAGGAGGTCTCTGAGCCCTACATCCGCCGCCGCGCCATCCGCCATATGGAGAAGGGCCGCGTGGTCATCCTGGCCGCCGGCACGGGCAACCCCTACTTCACCACCGACACCACCGCCGCCCTGCGCGCCTGCGAGCTGGACGTCGACGTGCTGATGAAGGCGACGAAGGTCGACGGCGTCTACGACAGCGACCCGAAGAAGAACCCCGATGCGAAGCGCTACGAGCGCATCAGCTACATGGACGTCCTCTCCCAGGGCCTCAACGTCATGGACTCCACGGCCACCTCGCTGTGCATGGACAACGACATCCCCATGATCGTGTTCGACCTGACGGTGCGCGGCAACATTTCGCGCGCTTTGAAGGGCGAAAACGTGGGAACAACGGTAGAATAAAGTTTGGGCGCAACGGCGCCGACGCAGCCCGCCCTTCAGGGGAGCGGGCGATAGGGGAAGGGAACTGCCATGGTCAACGACATCCTGCAAAACGCCGAGGAGCGCATGAAGAAGGCGATCCTGGCGCTTGGCGATAACTTCGGATCGGTTCGCACCGGCCGCGCGAACGCGATGGTGCTCGACCGCATCAAGGTGGACTACTACGGCGTGCCCACGCCGGTCAACCAGCTGGCGGGCATCAAGACGCCCGACGCGCACCTGCTGGTCATCGAGCCGTGGGACAAAGGCTCGCTGCGCGCCATCGAGCATGCCATCCTGGAGAGCGATCTGGGCGTGACGCCCAACAACGACGGCTCGGTCATCCGCCTGCCGTTCCCCGCGCTCACCGAGGAGCGCCGTCGCGACCTGGTGAAGCAGTGCAAGGGCTTCGCCGAGGACGCGCGCGTCGCCGTCCGCAACATCCGCCGCGATGCCAACGCCGCCATCGAGCGCGCCGGCAAGGAGGACAGCCTGCCCGAGGACGACGTCCGCCGCGGCCAGGACGAGGTCCAAAAGCTCACCGACAAGTTCATCGCCGAGGTCGACGAGCACTTCAAGAAGAAGGAAGCCGAGGTAATGGAGATCTAGTTCCGACGGCCATCCGGCCGTCGGAACGGGCCGCCCCTGCCGCCGCCCCGGGGCCCCCCCAAAAAGCCCCGCCCCCCCCCGGGGCGGGCCCCGTGGAGCCGAGCC
>URRZ01000135.1 GCA_900550385.1 uncultured Coriobacteriaceae bacterium
TGCCATGCTGTCCTATATTTTCGCCTCGGCCGTGGCCCAAGCGGCGCAGGTGGTGGTCGCGCGCTATATGGGCGGGGGTGACACGGAGTCCACGGACCGCTGCGTCCGCCGCACGATGTACGCCTCCGTCGCCATCTCCGGACTGGTATCTGTGCTGCTTTTTATCTTTGCGGAGCCCCTTTGCGGCCTTTTCACGAAGGACGCGCAGGTCATAGCCCTGGCCAAGACCATCATGTTCATCGAGATACCCCTTGAGCTGGGCCGCGCAGTGAATATAGTCATGTGCCGCGCGCTGCAAGCCTGCGGGGATATCCGCTTCCCGATAACCATCTGCGTTATCAGCGCGTGGCTCACCGCCTTCGGCGGGGGCCGCCGCGCCCGCCCGCGCGACGAGGTTCGGTTCGGGAAGCTTCACCTGCTCTGCCAAGAGCGGCGCCGCCTAACGCTGGCGCTTCAGGAAGTCGGGGATGTAGTCCTCGTCGGCGAAGCGGCTCGGCCCGGAGGTGGTGGAGAACGAAACCGACGGGGCGGGCGTGGCGGCCTGGGGCTGCGGCTGCTCGGTCGGTGCGAACATGTCCTTCGCGGAGAAGTCCATGGAGGACTGGCGCGGGGCGTTCGCCTTGAAGCCGGTGGCGATGACCGTGATGCGGACCTGGTCGCCCATGCTCTCGTCGATGATCTGGCCGTAGATGATGTTGGCGCTCTCGTCGGCGCAGGCCTCGACCGTGCGCGCGGCGGCATCGACTTCGGACAGCGTGAGGTCGGCGCCGCCCGCGATGGAGAACAGGACGCGGGATGCGCCCGCGATGGAGGTCTCCAGGAGGCTGGAGTTGGTCGCCTGCTGCGCCGCCTCCAGCGCGCGGTTCTCGCCCGACGCGATGCCGATGCCCATCATGGCCGTGCCCGCATCCTTCATGACGGTGCGGATGTCGGCGAAGTCGAGGTTGATGAGGCCCGGGATGGTGATGAGGTCGGTGACGCCCTGGATGCCCTGGCGCAGCGTGTCGTCGGCGATGCGGAAGGCGTCCAGCATGCTGGTCTTCTTGTCGACGATCTCCAGCAGGCGGTCGTTGGGGATGACGATGAGGGTGTCGACCTTCTGCGCCAGCAGGTCGATGCCCTGCTCGGCCTGGTTGCGGCGGGTGCGGCCCTCGAACGAGAAGGGCTTGGTCACCACGCCCACGGTCAGCGCGCCGATCTCCTCGCGCGCGATTTCGGCGATGATGGGGGCGGCGCCGGTGCCGGTCCCGCCGCCTTCGCCGGCGGTGACGAACACCATGTCCGCCTCGGCAAGCGCTTCGCGGATCTCGGTGCGGCTCTCCTCGGCCGCCTGGCAGCCCACCTCGGGGTTGGCGCCGGCGCCCAGGCCGCGCGTGATCTCCTCGCCGATGTGGATCGTCTTGTCGGCGTCCGACATGAGAAGCGCCTGACGGTCGGTGTTGACGGCGATGAACTCGACGCCCTTGACGCCGGCTTCGACCATGCGGTTCACGGCGTTGGTGCCGCCGCCGCCCACTCCGACGACCTTGATGACCGCCAAATGCTCGGACCCAATATTGTTTGGCATTGTATCCTCCACACCTGCTGCGTTTTCCGATGCTGCGTTTTCTAGCCTGCGCGGGCAAAGCCCACGTCCGACAATTGTACACGATGCCTGCGCTTTTGCAAACGATCAGGCGATTCGCCTCCGCAAGCACACCACGATCGGGCGCGCGGGAGCCCCGTCGGCGCCCCTACAGGGCGCGGTAGGTGGGGCTGCTCACATCCCTCACGTTGATGTAGGCGACCGAATCGGGATGCTCCTCCATGATCTTGAGGCACACCCTCTCCTTGTCGCGGATGTTCTCCGCCGACCCGAAGGCGATCTCCACGTTGTTCTCGAGCACCAGGCGCGTCTCCTCGACGCCGTCGGCGTACACCGTCTTCACCTGGTCGGCCAGCTCGGTGGTCATGCCGGACACGATGTCCAGCGCGTTCAGCACGCTCTCGTCGGTGCAATACGTCCCCACCTGCGCCTTCACGCCGAAGGGCACGTCCTTGATCGCCAGCGCCGCATCGACGTCCTCGTAGACTTGGGGGCTGGTCCTCTGGCCCGCCTCGGAATCGCGGTCGGGGATGGGCATGAGCCACATGTGGTCCGAGGCGATGGCCCACGGCTGGACGCTCTTCGCGTCGGAGGTCTGCACCTCCACCACCGCGGCGATCTGCCTTTCCGTCACCACCAGCTCCAACGTGTTGGGGAACAGCCGGTTCACCGCGGCGTCCTGGACCCAGGCGTCCTGCTTGAGGCGGTTGACGATGGCGTCCGCGTCGACGCGCAGGAGCGTCGTGCCCGACGGGACGGCGGCAAGCGCCGACATCTCCTCGGAGGTGAGATGCTCCACGCCGGTGACCTTCACGTCCTCGATGGCGAAGAGGTTGGAGTTGTACACCGCGATCGCGCCTATGGCGAGCGCCGCCAGCAGGGCGACCACGACCCCCAAGCGCACGAAGTAGCGCCGATAGCGCTGCTGCGCGCGATCGCGCCGCTGCATCCTGTCGATGTCGCCCAGGCGGACCGAGGAGACGGGCTGCCGCTCGCGGCGGCCGCGCGGGGCGTCGTAGCGCCCTCCCGGCACCGCACGCCACTCGCCCGATCCCGTCCTGCGGGAGGCGCCGCCTTGCGGGCGCCCCGGACGCGGCGATCCTTGCGGCGGCCGCCTACGCGAACCCGAGGAACCGGACCTCTGGCGCGAGTTCGATGCCATAAGCCTGCTTCACCTTCGCTTGGATCGTATCGATGAGCTCCTTCACGTCGCTCGCCTTGGCGCCGCCCATGTTCACGATGAAGTTCGCGTGCACCTGCGACACCTGGGCGCCCCCGACCGCGGCGCCCTTCATGCCGACGGCCTCGATCAGCCTGCCGGCGGAGTCGCCTTCGGGGTTCTTGAACACGCTGCCGCACGAGGGATGGTCGAGCGGCTGGGTCTTCTTGCGGCGAGCCAGCGACGCCTCCATTTTCCCCCGGATGAAGAACGGATCGGCGGGTTCCACGGAAAGCTCGCATTCGACGAGCACCTCGTCAGGCGAGAACGAGCTGGAGCGGTAGCCCCACTCGACCTCGGAGCCGAACCGGCGCATCATGCCCGCATCGGGGCTGAACGTCGTCACCGACGCGACGCGCGCGCCCAGCCACTCGTCGCGGGATCCCGCGTTCATGCGCAGCGCGCCGCCGATGGTCCCCGGCGTCCCCACGGCGAACTCCAAGCCCGCCAGCGAGCGCTTGAACGCCTCCTGCACCACCGACGAAAGGGGCACGCCAGCGCCCCCATGGAACCGCTGCG
>URRZ01000136.1 GCA_900550385.1 uncultured Coriobacteriaceae bacterium
AGGGCGTGAAGGGAGCGAAGAGCGTTGCTGCCTAGGCTAGCCCCTTGTCACACAAACTACCGAAGCCTCGAAAAAAGCGAATAATGCTCATCTGCTGGGGTTAGATTCCCTTCTTCCGGATTCCTTTCCGCCCCTCTTCCAACATGCGCATATTGGCGGGGGATTCGCGCCGAGCCGGCGTAAGCGCCGCCGCCTAGGCTATACTGTTGAGTTTGCGGGACGGAGCGCCCCCGGGCGCTTGCGGAATGCGTTCCGCATCGCGACGAAAGGAACTCAGCATGCCTAGGACGGTACTCGTCGGAGCCCAGTGGGGCGACGAAGGCAAGGGCAAGATCACCGACCTCATCGCCAGCGACTACGATTACGTGGTGCGCTACCAAGGCGGCAACAACGCAGGTCACACGGTCATCCACGGCGACAAGAAGCTCGCGCTGCACCTGATGCCTTCGGGCGTGATGTACGAGAACGCGGTGCCGGTCATCGGCAACGGCGTGGTCATCGATCCCGGCGTGCTCATCAAGGAGATGGCGATGCTGGAGGCGGAGGGCATCTCCTGCAAGAACCTGCGCATCAGCTGCGACGCCCACATCATCATGCCGTACCACAAGGATCTGGACGGCGCCGACGAGAAGCGCCTGGGCGAGAACCAGATCGGCACCACCAAGCGCGGCATCGGCCCGTGCTACCAGGACAAGGCCGCCCGCAAGGGCATCCGCGTGCAGGACCTGCTGGACGAGAAGATCTTCCGCCTGAAGGTGGAGACCGCGCTTTCCCAGAAGAACCCCATCCTCGAGAAGATCTACGGCCTGCACACCTACACGGTGGAGGAGATCTGCGAGGAGTACCTGCCCTACGCGCGCATCCTGCAGCCCTACATGGCGGAAACCGCCCAGCTGCTCAACGACGCGCTGCGCGAGGGCAAGTCCATCCTGTTCGAGGGCGCGCAGGGCACGCTGCTCGACATCGACCACGGCACCTACCCGTTCGTCACCTCGTCCTCGTGCTGCGCCGGCGGCGCGGCCACCGGCTCGGGCGTGGGCCCCACCGCCATCGATCGCGTGCTGGGCATCCAGAAAGCCTACGTGACGCGCGTGGGCATGGGCCCGTTCCCCACCGAGCAGCGCTTCGCCGAGGACGGCGGCGTGGGCGAGGAGGCCGAGACGGGCGAGCTGCTGTGCCAGGCCGGCCACGAGTTCGGCGTGACCACCGGGCGCAAGCGCCGCTGCGGCTGGTTCGACGCGGTCATCGCGCGCTATGCCGCCGAGGTGAACGGCCTCACCGACGTGGCGCTCACCAAGCTGGACGTGCTCTCGGAGTTCGACACCATCAAGGTGTGCGTGGCCTACGAGTGCGACGGCAAGCGCTACGACTACTTCCCCATGCAGCAGAGCGTGCTGTTCCACGCCAAGCCCATCTACGAGGAGCTTCCCGGCTGGAAGGGCATCGACATCACCGGTTGCCGCACCTACGAGGAGCTTCCCGAGAACACCCGCAAGTACGTGGAGCATTTGGAGAAGCTTGCCGGCGTGCGCATCAGCATCGTGTCGGTTGGCCCCGATCGCGATCAGACGATCATGAGGGGCTGGGATAGGTAAGCAAAGTTCGCGGCGAGGACGAATCGGGTTGGCCGCGCTCCCGGCGGCGGGGCGGCGGCTCGTGCTCAAACAGTCCTCGCCCTCTGAGCAACGCGATCTTCGATCGCGTTCAAGGGGCTGCGGAAACTGCGTGCGAACCGCCGCCCCGCCGCCGGGAGCGCTACGTTGATTGCGGTCGCCGCCGCAAACATGCGAAAGGACTGAGGATGAACATTTTGGTGTTAGGTAGCGGGGGGCGTGAGCATGCTATTGCTTGGGCTATCGCGAAGTCGTCGAAGTGCGACGAGCTCTACGTTGCGCCGGGCAACGGCGGGACGGCTTCCGTTGCGCAGAACATACCCGGGCTGGACATGATGGACGGCGAGGCCGTGCTGGGCTTCGTGCGCGACAAGGGCATCGACCTGGTGGTCGTGGGGCCCGAGGCTCCGCTGGTCGCGGGCGTGGCCGACTCGCTGCGCGCCGCGGGCGTGCCGGTGTTCGGGCCGAACGCCGAGGGCGCCCAGCTGGAGGGCAGCAAGGACTACAGCAAGAAGTTCATGGGCGACAACGGCATCCCCACGGCGGCCTACGCCACGTTCACCGAGTGCGAGCCGGCGCTCGAGTACGTGCGCCAGCAGGGCGCTCCCATCGTCATCAAAGCCGACGGCCTGGCGGCGGGCAAGGGCGTCGTGGTGGCCGAGACGCTGGAGGATGCCGAGGAAGCGGTGCGCAACTGCTTTGACGGCGCGTTCGGCCAGGCGGGCAGCAAGGTGGTCATCGAGGAGTGCATGACCGGTCCGGAGTGCTCGCTTCTGGCGTTCGTCTCCAACGGCAAGGCCTACTGCATGGCTCCGGCGCAGGACCACAAGCGCGCCTTCGACGGCGACAAGGGCCCCAACACCGGCGGCATGGGCGTGTACTCGCCGGTGCCCATCGTCACCGACGACGAGATGGCGGCCATGGTGGAAGTGATGGAGACGGCCGCCGCCGCCACGGCGCGCGAGCCGTTCGTGTCCGACTACCGCGGCGTGCTGTACGGCGGCTTCATGCTGACGCCGCAAGGCCCCAAGGTGGTCGAGTACAACGTGCGCTTCGGCGATCCCGAGACGCAGGTGGTGCTGCCGCGCCTCGAGTCCGACCTGGTGGACATCATGATGGCCGTCGCCGAGGGGCGCCCCGACGACATCGAGCTCGAGTGGTCCGACCGCTGGGCGGTGTGCGTGGTGCTGGCGAGCGAGGGCTATCCCGGAGCCTACGAGAAGGGCAAGGTCATCCTGGGCATCGACGAGGCCGAGGAGCTCGACGGCGTGACGGTGTTCCACGCGGGCACGTCCCACAACGCCGACGGCGAGCTGATCACCGCCGGCGGCCGCGTGCTGAACGTCGTCGCCCTGGGCGACACGTTCGAGGAGGCGCGCGAGCAGGCCTACCGCGCCTGCGACCTGATCAACTTCGAGGGCAAGCAGTTCCGCACCGACATCGGCGAGAAGGCCTCCCGCGGAAGGGAAGCCTGGGCGTAGAAAAGGGGTTCCGTCCGCCCGCCCGGCCCCCGCACCCCCCCCCCCCGCGCCGGCGGGGCCCG
>URRZ01000137.1 GCA_900550385.1 uncultured Coriobacteriaceae bacterium
GGTGGGCGGCGCGGGCATGCAAGCGGTCGACGACCAGGGCAACGACTACCTGGACTTCATCGGCGGCATCGGCGTGCTGTCGCTGGGGCACTGCCATCCGGCGGTGGTGAAGGCGATCCAAGACCAGGCCGCCAAGCTCATGCACGTGAGCAACTACTACTACATCGAAGGGCGCGGCGAGCTGGCGCAGATGGTGTCTGATCTTCTTAACGACGAGGTTCCGGAAGGCCAGCGCACGCCGTGGAAGAGCTTCTTCGCCAACTCGGGCGCGGAAGCCAACGAGTGCGCCATCAAGCTGGCGCGCCTGCACGCCCGCCATCGCGCGGCAGCGGCGGCGCGCGAGGCGGGCGCCGGCGACGCGGAGGCGGCCGAGGCCGAGAAAGCCGCGCCGCGCCTGATCGTCACGCTGGAGGGCAGCTTCCACGGGCGCACGCTGGCGTCGCTCGCCGCCACGGCGCAGCCTGCGAAGCAGGAGGCGTTCCAGCCGCTGCCCGGCGGGTTCGCCAGCACCCCCATCAACGACACGGCTGCGCTGGAGGAGCTGTTCGCGCAGCAGGGCGACCAGGTGTGCGCCGTCATGGTGGAGTGCATCCAGGGCGAAAGCGGCGTCCATCCCTGCACGCCGGAGTTCCTGCAGGCGGCGCGCCGCCTGACTGAGGAGCGCGGCGCGCTGCTGATATGCGACGAGGTGCAGTGCGGCATCTACCGCACGGGCAAGCCGTTCGGATTCCAGCACTACGGCATCGTGCCCGACGTGGCGACCATCGCCAAGGGTATCGCCGACGGCTTCCCCATGGGCATGTGCGCGGCGCGCGGCTTGGCGGCCGACGCGTTCCAGCCGGGCGACCACGGCTCGACCTTCGGCGGCAGCTGCCTTGCCGTCGCGGCGGCGCACGCCACGCTGGAGAACCTGCAGGATGCGGGCATCGCCCAGCACGTTTGCGATGCGGGCGGCTACCTGCAGGCGCGCCTGCGCGAGCTTCCTCAGGTGACGGAGGTGCGCGGGCTGGGATTGATGGTCGCCGCGGAGCTCGCGCCCGGCGTCGACGCGTTCGAGGTGGTGGCGCGCGGGCTTTCCGAGGGGCTGCTGCTGAACGCGACGGGCCCCTCCACGCTGCGCTTCCTGCCGCCACTCATCTGCGAAGAAGCCGATATCGATTCGCTCATCGAGCGCTTGGGACGGCTGCTATAATGGCCTCCGCGAAGAAAGGGGGAGCCATGGCGGGCAGCGGAAAGACGGCGGGCAAGCGCCAACTGCGTCACGACGCCATCCGCTCCATCATCCGATCCGAGGCGGTGAGGACCCAGCGCGAGCTGGCTTCGAAGCTGCAGGATGCGGGGTTCGACTGCACCCAGGCGACGGTGTCGCGCGACATCATGGAGATGGGGCTGCAGAAAACCGCTTCCGGGCGCTATGTGCTTCCCGAGGAGGAGCGCATGGCGCGCTTGGTGTCGGAGCTGGTGGTCGATGTGAAGGTCGGCGGGACCATCGTGGTGGTGAAGACGCTTCCCGGCGGTGCGCAGGGCGTTTGCGCGGCGCTGGACGACGCCCATCTCCCCGGCGCGCTGGGGACGGTCGCCGGCGACGACACCATCATGATCGCGATGGAGGACGCCGACGCCGCAGCCGGGATGGAGCGCATCATCACGGGGCT
The DNA here is from genome assembly GCA_900550385.1 of uncultured Coriobacteriaceae bacterium. GTDB lineage: Bacteria > Actinomycetota > Coriobacteriia > Coriobacteriales > Eggerthellaceae > Aphodovivens. Next base: position 1,656 of record URRZ01000137.1, read on the forward strand.
GGGCAACCGCTAGCGGGCAAACGCCGCGCATCGCCGCGAGGCGGCGCGGATTCGAAACAGGGAACGATTCGGCCGGACGCCGGCCGATACGTCGAGAACCGGGAGGAAAGACGAACATGGCAGAGCAGAAGGAAAAGTGCGTCCTTGCGTACTCGGGCGGCTTGGATACCTCGTGCTGCATCAAGTGGCTGCAGGAGGAGAAGAACGTCGACGTCATCGCCGTGGTGGGCGAGGTCGGCCAGGAGCACGACGGCCTGGAGAAGGTGCGCCAGAAGGCCTTGGCGACCGGCGCCATCGAGTGCCACGTGGTGGACATGCGCGAGGACTTCGCCAACGAGTACCTCAGCTGCGCGCTTGCCGCCAACGGCCTGTACGAGAACCGCTATCCGCTGGTGAGCGCGCTGTCGCGTCCGCTCATCTCGAAGCACCTCGTGCGCATCGCGCACGAGTCGGGCGCCAAGTACATCGCCCACGGCTGCACCGGCAAGGGCAACGATCAGGTGCGCTTCGAGACGAGCATCCTCACGCTGGATCCGTCGCTGGAGATCCTGGCGCCGGTGCGCGAGTGGGATCTGGGCTCGCGCCCGAAGGAGATCGCCTGGGCGCGCGAGCGCGGCATCGAGGTGCCCGCCACCAACGACAAGCCCTACTCCATCGACGACAACCTGTGGGGCCGCGCCATCGAGTGCGGCGTGCTGGAGAACCCCTGGAACGAGCCTCCCGCCGACATCTACACGATGACGACCGACCCCGAGGCCGCTCCCGATGAGGCCGAGTACGTCGAGATCTCCTTCGAGAAGGGCATCCCCTGCGCCATCGACGGCGAGAAGAAGAGCTTCCTCGACATCGTCTACGACCTCAACGAGATCGCCGGCCGCAACGGCTACGGCCGCCTCGACATGATCGAGAACCGCCTCGTCGGCGTTAAGAGCCGCGAGTGCTACGAGGCTCCCGCCGCTCTGGCGCTCATCGAGGCGCACAAGGCGCTGGAGGATCTGGCGCTCGAGCGCGAGGTGCTGCACTACAAGCTGGGCATCGAGCAGGAGTGGGCCCGCGTGGTGTACTACGGCCAGTGGTTCAGCCCGCTGAAGCAGGCGCTCGACGCGTTCATCGCTTCCACGCAGCAGTGCCTCACCGGCGATGTGCGCCTGAAGTTCTACAAGGGCACCTGCGTCGTGCGCGCTCGCCGCAGCCAGTACTCGCTGTACGACTACGGCCTGGCCACCTACGACGATGACGACGCCTTCGACCACAAGGCGGCCAAGGGCTTCATCGACCTGTACAGCCTGCCCGCGAAGGTGTGGAGCTCCAACCGCAGGGAGAATGGCGTTGCCCAGGGGGAAAAACCCAACCAAACCCCCCCCCCCCACGGGGATCAAAGGGCCCCCCGAATAACCCCCAACCCCCCCCCGTCGGGGCCCCAATACCGGCCCCCCCCGCCCGC
>URRZ01000138.1 GCA_900550385.1 uncultured Coriobacteriaceae bacterium
CTGTCGTCCTCCGCCCCCATGAGGCCGACCAGATAATAAGCCACCTTATCCTGGTCGGAGACGGGGGTGGTGTCGAAATCGGTCAGATCCACCTCGGGCACGTTTTTCTTGGCGGTCAGGCTTTCATAGATGGTTTTGCCCACCACGATAATGAAGGCCAGCGTCACGAGGATGAGAATAACCAGCAAGACGATCAGCACGATCTTGCCCGGCGACATCTTCCGCCTGCCGGATTTTTTCCGGGTCTGGGAGGAGGCGGCCGTTTTTTTCGCGCCGGATTTGGCGCCGCCCGACGTTTTTCCAGCGCCTGCCCCGCCGGCGCGGGAAGCGCCTGAACGGGCGGACGCATTTTTCCGTCTGTCCTTAGCCATGAAAAGCCCCTTTCTCGCGGCTTTTGGGGAAGCCGCTGGTCTGAACCCGCCAAGGCGCCCGGTTTACGGCGCCGTCATGGTCCGCTCGTTATAGGCGGCCAGGGTATCGGGATGGATCGCCGCCTGTTTTTTCACCAGATCCCGGATGGTATAGCTCAACGCATACCGCATCGCCGCCGACAGATCTTCATCCGCCAGCCGCCGCATGACGTCCACATCCTTGTAATCCCTGTCGGCGGAGGTGAAATCGGCGATGAAGAGCACCTTCTCCAGCAGCGACATGCCGGCGCGGCCGGTGGTGGCGGTGGCGGGAGCCAGGGGCGCGGTGGGGCGCGAGTTCCTGATCGTGCTGCATGACTTGGATTTCCCGGCCAGCGAGGTGCGCGCTTTGGCCAGCGCGCGCAGCGCGGGGAAGAAGCTGCCGTTCGACGGTTGCGGCGATGTGCCCGCCGGCGAGCTCACCGTGCAGGAGATGGCCCCCGAAAGCTTCCAGGGCGTGGACATCGCGCTGTTCAGCGCAGGCGCGGGCGTTTCCAAGCAGATGCGCCAGGCGGTGGTCGACGCGGGCGCCGTGATGATCGACAACTCCAGCGCGTTCCGTATGGACGAGGACGTGCCGCTGGTGGTGCCCGAGGTGAACCCGGGCGACCTGTCGTGGCATTCCGGCGTCATCGCCAACCCCAACTGCTCAACCATCCAGATGGTCGTGGCGCTCAAACCGCTCTACGACCTGGCGCGCATCAAGCGCGTGGTGGTGTCCACCTACCAAGCGGCATCCGGCGCGGGCGCCCCCGCCATGGCCGAGCTGTTCGACCAGACGCGCGAGTACCTGGACGGCAAGGGCGACGACCAGCTGACCGTCGAGGCGTTCCAGCACCGCATCGCGTTCAACTGCATCCCGCATATCGACAAGTTCTTCGAGGACGGCTCCACCAAGGAAGAGTGGAAGATGGTCGCCGAGACGAAGAAGATCATGGGCGACAACGGCATCAAGGTCGCCGCCACGTGCGTGCGCGTGCCCGTGCTGCGCTGCCATGGCGAGTCGGTCAACGTCGAGTTCGAAAGCGACGTCACGCCTGATCAGGCGCGCGAGGCGCTTGCCGCCGCTCCCGGCGTGAAGGTGATGGACGACCCCGCCGGCAACGTCTACCCGATGCCCGGCCTGCTTGCCGGCACCGACGAGACCTTCGTCGGCCGCATCCGCCGCGATGACACGGTCGACCACGGCCTGGCGTTCTGGGTGGTGGCGGACCAGATCCGCAAAGGCGCTGCGCTCAACGCCGTGCAGATCGCGCAGCTGTTGGTTCCGTCGGTCTGACGACCGACGGAACTGCTCGTTCGCCGAAAGGGCCTGAGACGCCGAATCTTCGCGCGATCCCAAGGGCTTGCGTGCCAAAGTGCGCGGCGCCCTTGCGATCCCATGAATCTCCGGCGCCTCAGGCCCTTTCGGCTTCTTATGCTCAACCTACTCGACAAAAATGGGGAAAGGGGGCCAGCCTCCCTCCCATTGCGGAAGGTGAAAAAGCGACTGTCCCTTTTTCACGTTAGAGGTCGACGAATCCGTAGTCGAGGTTCTTTTCCTGCTTGAGGTAGGCGAACAGCTCGTCGCAGTCGAACACGTTGATCGATGAGCGCTCGAAGTCCCTTTTGTTGCGCGTGATGATGGCGTCGGCCTTGATTTTCAAGGCGGCTTGGTACACGCATGCGTCCTCGAAATCCTCCCAAGGGGATTCCAGCGCCATATCGATTTCCCATTCGCCTATCGAGCATACGTGGACGCATTTTCGAACCTCTTTGATGATGCGGCGAGCTTCACCCAGGAAGCGCGGCTTCCCTCCTTCTGACAGAATGAAAAAAGTGTCGGTTACCTGCGTGGAGCTCATCCACAGATCAAGCTCGCCAACTTGCCCTAGTGCAAGCAGCAGTTCCGCCGGCTCTGCGAACGGCACGCGATTCTGATAATGATCCACGAGGATGTTGGTGTCGACGAGGCATTTCATTCGTCATCATCGCCGATCCACAGTCCTTTGGCGATAAGCCGCTCCCGCTTCGCTTCCTTCGTCGTCATGTTGGCGAAATGGGGGTCGATGGGTTGCGAACGACGGAAGCTCCGCACCCAGGCACGGGCTTCGGCCAGCTTCTCGGGATCGATTTCGTGCCGCTCCTTCTCCTTCTCGAAAGGGAGCTGCTTCTTCTCGATCACGAAATCGTAGAGCTGATTGATGGCTTTGGAGGGCGTGGTTCCCAGCGATTCCAGGATGCGGTTGCCCTCTTCCTTCTTCTCGCGCGTCATGCGGCCCGTCACCATCGCGTCGGCTACTGCCATGGGGCGCCTCCTTCCCTCGATGGCTCCAGTATAGCGTACAACGTACAACTTGTATAGGAAGAACTTGTATAGGGAAATGGCGAAACAGGGGTCCGATTTTGGGGCTTGAGGACGAAGAAGGGGATGGGAACGAGTTAGGGGCGGGGTGAAAAGCAGGAAGCGAAAACCGGGTCGGGGAAGGAGGTGAGGCAGGGCGTGAGGCAGGGCAGGCAAGGGCGTGGAACCGCTTTCTATTCCTCTAAACGAAAGGCGGGGGGGGGGGGGGGGCCGGAGGCCCCCCCCCAACAGCCCCCGCCGGCAGGGGGGCCACCAGCCCCCCCCAACAGCGGGGGGGGCCCCCCCCCAC
>URRZ01000139.1 GCA_900550385.1 uncultured Coriobacteriaceae bacterium
AAGAAGGGCGTGAAGGGAGCGAAGAGCGTTGCTGCCTAGGCTAGCCCCTTGTCACACAAACTACCGAAGCCTCAATTTTTCCCATGCCATGACGTTCCACTCGTCGCCGGGATGCGAGAACTTCGCAAGGAGCAGCTTGTCTTCGTCGATGACGGACGCTTTTGGCCTGGCACCGCCCAACGATCCGGAGCCCGCCTCAAGAAGCGCCTTGATGTCTTCGGCGCCGCCGCTACCCAGTGCCACGTTGTTGCTTGCGGCGATAAGGCGTTTGAGATCGATGCGCGGAGGGACGTTTCCTAGGCGGGATAGGGGGATGTCGTCATCGGGGGCGGTGAGCTGCAGCGCGCCTTGGCGCGCGCCGTCGTGGACGCCAAGGAGGTAGTCGACATCGTCGAGCGTGCGCAACTGCCCCTTGCTTTCCGACCGAAGCTGCTTGGCGATGAGGTGGCGGCCCCACCTGTCGGGAAGGGAGTCGCGTAACGCTCCGGGCAGGCCGTCCGAATGGCTGGAGCTCGTCACGAGGGGAAGGGCCGGGTCGATGGGGAACGACGAAGGGTCTGCCAGATAGGACTCGTCGTAAGAGAACATGGTCGAGACACGTCCCCTCCGAAGGTTGAAACGGGCTCGTCCGACCAAGCGCTTCTCTCCCCTCGGGCCGGTCGAGAGGTGCACGTCCACCGCCGGGGTCATCGGCTTCCCCTCACGCGTTGCGGGAGCGCTTGGTCGGCGCGGATCCTGCCGAGCTCCGTTTCGTAGGGGTCGGTTGCCTTCGCCACGAGGTCGAGGATGCCCAAGGTGCGGCACACGTTGAGGAAGGTGGCGAAGCTGACGGTGGGGTCGCCGTTCTCGATGCGGGAGATGGTTGCGCGCGACACAGCCGCCTTCTCCGCCACTTGGCTTGAGGTCAAGCGGTTGATCTTGCGCCAAGAGGCGAGGTTCTCGCCTATCGATGCCGCTGCGAGCCTTGTTTGCGCAGGAATGGGGCGTTTCATATCCAATATCCTTTATCTGATACAGTAAATAACTTAGTGTCGTATATATTATACGTTACCACCGATTCGATTCAAGGTTCGCCCCTTCCGGTTTGCCGGCATTTTATCTGCGGCTTATACGCGCTTGACATTCCCCTCCTAGGATGGAGGGGCAACGGGCGCGCGCTCGTCGGGCCGCCATGCGGGCGTCCCGCGACGTTCGCGTCTTGGATGAAGGAACCATGCTGGCGGAAGTGCGGTGGGCGCATGGCGGTGCTGACGGTGGAAGGGCTGGGCAAGACGTTCGCGGTGGCGCGCGTGGGGAAGGCCGTGCGCGCTTTCGAGGACGTGGGTTTCGAGATCCATCCCGGCTTGGCGCTGGGCGTCGTCGGGTCGGGCGCGCGGACGGTGCTGCAGTGCGTGAGGGGAACCATCGCCCCCGATGAGGGGACGATCCTCTACCAGTCGCAGCGTCGCGGCCTGGTGGACCTGCTTGCCATCGGTCTCGCAGAGGCCGCGCGGATTCGCGACGAGGAATGGTGCGCTGTCTCGCGGTTCGACATGGGCGGCATGCGAAGGAAACGGCGCCGCGAAGGGACGTCCGACGCAGAGTGGCTGCGCGGCGCGTTGGCGATCGCCTTGGACCTGCGGCCGCGCATGTTGCTGCTGGATGCGATGGACTGCAGCGCGGAGGATCTCCGCGACACGGAAACGGTGTGGCTCGCAAGCGAGTTGAAGGGCCGGGGGACCGCGATCCTGGGGGCGTTCTCCTCGGCGATCGCGGCATGCGCGCTCTGCGATGGCGCGCTTCTGCTGCCCGACTCCGACGGGAGGCGCACCTCCGCCGCGTAGCGGGTGGATCTGCGGGGCGCAGGAGCGCCCGGGCCTCGCCGCGCATCTCGCGAATCGCCCGTCCTGCCGTCTGCCGTGCGGGGCAGGCCGTATAAATGTCGGATTAAGGGAGCTGCCACGGAGCGGCCTTCCGAAGCTGCCCCAGGGCAAGGGGCCTATCGAGAGGGGAAACCATGAAAAAGGCGAAGATGGCGGCGGTTGTCGCAAGCAGCGCGCTGATCGCGACGTTGGGCCTGTTCGGTTGCTCGTCGGGCGGCGGGGAATCCTCCGAGCCGGCGGCTGATCAGGCGACGGAAACGGCAGAGGGGGAGGCCGCCGGCCAAGAGGGTCAGGCGGCAGGAGAGGACATCGTTCCCGTTGACGGCACGGTCGAGCAGCCTGCTCAGGTGGGCGAGTGGCTGCGCACCACGGTCTATTCGACGGAAGACGACGCCGATCACATCATCTACTACCGCTTCACCGGGGTCGATGACGATCCCTCCAACATCCAAGCGGCAATCGACGCCTATAACAATTCCGATAGCATCTACTATATCGACGAGCTCGATGCCGAAGATGCCGACGATATGGAATACGTCATGGCATCGTACGAGATCTACATTCCCGAGGATGTCCCGCTTAGCGAATACGGCACCTCGGCTCCGCCGTACCTGTACTTCTCCCTCTACGGCACCGACGGCGGCTCCATCGAGGCGAACGGCTACGTCTACATCGGCCTTATCGGCGAGGACATCACGGTCGAGGCGCCTGATTCGCTGTTCCCGGGCGATTCGATGACGGGCGTCTTCCTGTTCGCCGCGCCCCAGAACGTATCCGAGTTCCTTATCCAAGGGGACTACAACGACTTGGAGACGGACGAGACCATCGAGACGAACACGCTCGTCAAGCGCTAACGGGCGCTTGACGGAGGCGGGGGGGGGGGGGGGGGGGAGGCCCCCCGCCCCCGCGGGGGGGGGGGGGAGGGGGGGGGCGCCCCCCCCCCCCCCCCCAAAAAAGGTGCGACGGAAGGGGGAAAAAATAAAAAAAAAAAAAAAAAAAAAAAAA
>URRZ01000140.1 GCA_900550385.1 uncultured Coriobacteriaceae bacterium
GGAAGAAGGGCGTGAAGGGAGCGAAGAGCGTTGCTGCCTAGGCTAGCCCCTTGTCACACAAACTACCGAAGCCTCCTATTTTGCGGGAACCGCGTTGATGTACCTGTATAGCGGCTTCTACGTCGTTTTCCTCACTGTGATGTTTTTGGATTTTGCGCCGACTAGCGGATGCCCCGAATTGTGGGCGAGCATGGGGCGTATCGTTCGTAGCTTCACGGTGGCAGCTACCGTCCTTCCCTCGTTGGCGGTTTACGATGCCGTTGGAGGCACCGTATTGGCCGTGACAAGCTGTCTGGCTTCTATCGGCATCCTGCTGGTCTTGCTGCCGTATATCGGTCGCACGGTTACTGTCTCGGACCGGTGCGAGGAAGTTGCTCCCGTGCGGCAGGAGCTTTCTTCGCAGGAACGTTTGCGACTGTATGCCGAACACTGCTCTTTGACTCCCCGTGAAACAGAGGTGCTTGAACGGCTTGTGACTACTGAAGACGATTTGCAGGGAATTGCCGATAGCCTGTATATTTCACGACGCATGGTGCAACGGTATGTCTCGTCGATTTACTCGAAGACTGAAACGAAAACGCGCATAGGGTTGTTTCGAAGCTATATGAGCTTCACGGCTGACTGATGCGATGCAGGCAAGGCATCGCGATGCTTGCCGATCAGCGATGGACTGCCGGATCTAGCGCTGTTCCGATTCCGGATGGCGCACATACGAACCCCTTGGTTGCAGGAAATGGCGCACATACGAACTGCAGAAACGCGGCACGCTGCCGTATTCTCGTTGCAAAGGCAGACGGATAGATCGGAAAGACGGGTGCATTCGCATTCTTATCCTCCGCGCCGAAAGGGCGGGGAGGGGCAATCGACGCCTCTGCTGCGCGATTCAGCTATGCAACGAAGGAGGACATCATGGCAAAGCACGCAAGAAGATCCTTTGCACGGTACTCGGGCAAAGCTTCCGGAAGGGTGAGGCGCCCCGCACACGCCAGAGGCGAGGTGGTCCTGCCTCCCGTCATGGAGTCGCGCGCCCGTAGGCTTGCGGCGTCCGCCGCAGCGCTCGCCATGGCCGGCGCCCTGGCCCTGCCCGTGCCCGCATGGGCTGCGGAGTGGGTCTACATCGACGGGAACGACTACACCCAGGCCGCCAGCGGCGCGGGCTCGGGCGGGGGCTCCTGGTCGTGGGACGGCGGCGACAGCCTCCTGCTCGACAACTATTCCGGCACGGGCATACAAGCCGAGGGCGACCTCGGCATCACCCTGGAGGGCGCGAACAAGATCGATTTCGTTTACGATGAGGAAGACGGCGGGATCTACGTCGAGGACGGCGACCTCACCATCACCGGAGACGGGAGCCTTGACGTGGCTGAGTTTAATTGGGCAGCCATCGAGGCCGTAAACGGCGACATCTCCATCGAGGAGACGACCGTCAACGCTACCGCTTACATAGATGACTACAACAACAACTATGATGAAGGCGGAGCGATCAACGCCAGCAACGGCAACATCGACATCATCGGCTCCACCGTCGAGGCCACCTGGAACGAAATAGGCAGCAGCAACGGGGATGTTCTCGCTAATGCGATCAGCGCGACTGGCAGCAACTCCGGGACCGGAACCATTGACATCGTTCACTCTGTCGTTTCCGCAACCGTGCTGACGCCTGACCGCACCGACGGCGATAACGCATTCACATGCGCCATCGGAGCATACAGCGTAGACCAGGATGTCGCGCCCCGCATCAACATCGACAGCTCCACCGTCGATGCCAGCACGCCGGGCGGGCTGGCGATGCTTGCCGACAATTGGCGTAACGGAGTGCCCGGAACGATCAACGTCTTCAACGCGACGCTGCCCGCGGGCGTCTCCGTTCAGGATACGGCATATGGCCAGTCTCTCGGAACCGACCCGGGCAACCTCTCGGCTAGCGTGCATATCGAGTCTAATGTTGGGCCGGTCGAGCCGGTGGATCCCGTTGAACCTGCCATCTTCCCGCTTGCGCCCGAGAAGGCGTACGCCGCCACGAACGATGCTGCGTCCGCGGCGAATGTGGCTTTGCCTGCGACGGGCGATGCGGCGACGGGCATCGCTGCGTCGGTGGCGGCTGCCGTCACGGCCGCCGGTGCAGCTCTCTTTGGATGGAGAAAGGCGAGAAATCGCTAGTGCCAGGTAGAGGAGGTGCGAAGATGCTCGGAAAAACGATGGTGGCCGCACTCGCCCTGTCAACGCTCCTGTGCCTTGCGGCCTGCGAGACGGCCGCGCCGTCCGGCGCGGCCGAGGGTCAGGGCGGCGCGCCTGAGGCTGTCGAGTCGGAGCCGACCTCGGCAGACCCCGAGTACCACTTTGCGAACGCGGTCCGGGAGCGCGGGGTGCTGGTTGTCGGGGTCGGGCTGAACAACAAGATGACCTACACGGTGCCGAACGACCCGGGGCTGTACGGAGAGCTCGCGGGCACCCGGGACGGGTACGTGCCGGAGGTCTGTCGGAGGATCGCCGAGGAGATGGGCGTCGGGATCGAGTTCGTGGAGTACGGGACCATCGACGAACTGCTGGGCGCGGCGGCGGCAGGCGACGTCGACATCGCTGCGGCGAACTGGGAGATAACCGAGGAACGGCTCGCCCTCTACGAGATGACCGACAACATCGACGCGACGGGCATAACTGGCGACGAGATCTTCCTGAGCACGAACCCGACGTCCGGCACGACGATACAGGCCGAGGGCGACATCGCCCACGCGCGCATCGGCTCCGTTGCCGGCTCGGCGCAGGCGGAGAACGCCGCAACCTTGTACCCCGAGGCGGAGGTCA
>URRZ01000141.1 GCA_900550385.1 uncultured Coriobacteriaceae bacterium
GTCGGCCACCTACCTGGCGTTCGCCGGTCTCTCCGCCCTCACGCTCCCCGCCGCGCTGTTCATGGTGGCAAGCCGCCCCGAGGACAAGGGCCTCGCCCCCTACGGAGCAACGCCCGGCGCGGACGGCGGCCCTGATGCCGCCCCCGCCGACGGCGAAGCGCGCATCGCCTCGGGGGTGCCGGCGGCGCGCGCGTTCAAGATGCCGGTGTTCTTCCTGATCGTCGCCATGTGCTTCATGCTGAACTTCGGCATGTACCTGTATTTCATGATACCCAGCTACATGAACTCGCTGGAGCTGTCCATCGCCATGCCGCTGCTCGGCGCCACGGCGTCGTCGGTGGCGATGGCGGGGCAAACCGTCTCCAAGCTCGTCCTCGGCTACGCGGGCGAGAAGGCCCCCTACGCCAGCACGACGATCACCCTGGGCTTGGGCATCGCGGGCGTCGCGCTGCTTTTGGCGGGCGGCCAGCAGGCGGCGCTGCTGTACGCGGCGGTGTTCGTCTACGGCTGCTTCTACGGCATCACCAACGTCATGACCCCCATCATCACGCGCTGCGCGTTCGGCGACCTCGAATACGCCACCATCTACTCGCGCGTGTCCATGGCAGCCTCCATCGGGTCGGTGGTGTCGGGCTTCATCTGGGGCGCGTCGATCGAGGCCACCGGCGGCTACACCGTCATGGCGGTGGGCATCATGGCCACGATGGCGCTCACCGTGGCTGCCGTGGCGGCCATCGGCCGCATGCAGCGAGGCGTGCGATAAGCGAAGGGTCGAGGCCGGGAAGGAGGACCCATGCGCACCGGCAACCGCTTCGGAAAGTGGGATAATGGCGAATCATCGCTTCCCGCAGAAGAAGGGTCCGCCATGCGCATCGAGTACCTTCGCGAGTTCGTCAAGCTCGCCTCGACGCTCAGCTACACCGAGACGGCGAAGGAGCTGCACCTGACGCAGCCGGCGCTCAGCAAGCACATCGGCATGATGGAGCGCAGCCTGGGCATCCAGCTGTTCACGAGGTCGTCGTCGGGCGTGCGCCTCACCCAGGCGGGCAGCGAGTTCTACGAAGACGCCCTGCGCGTCGTGAACGAGTTCGACTACGCCGTCGAACGGGTCCAAGCGCGCAAGCGGAAGTTCTCCTCGGTGCTGCGCATCGGCTACCTGCGCGATGCCGCCGGCGTGGCGCTGCCCTCGCTCTACGCCTGGTTCAAGGAGAACTGCCCCGGCATGGAGCTGCGCTTCCTCTCCGTCGACTACATGCACCTCGCCGAGGACCTGCGCAGCCGCCAGGCGGAGGCGATCATCACCATCGACGACGATCCGCGGCTGCACGGGGAGTGCGGCACGGCGCCCCTCTACGACGACACGTTCGAGGTGGCGGTCCCGGCGCAGCATCCGCTGGCGCGGCGGGAATCGGTGCGCCTCGAGGAGCTGGAAGGCGAGCGGCTGCTGGTCCCCTCGCACCACGTATGGCCGAGCCTGCGCACGTTCATCGACGAGCGCCTAAGCCCCAAGATGCTGGAGAACTCCCAGCGCATGAGCGACGTCGACACGCTGTTCTTTATGATAGGGACCGGCCAAGGGGTCGCGGTCGTCATGAGCCACAACCGCCACGCCCACGGGGAGGGCGTGCGCTTCCTGCGCATAGACGAGCCGAACGTGCCCACGTTCCCGGTGAGCGCCATGTGGCTCAAGGCGTCGGAGCGCTACGACGGCATGATGCACGCATCGCAGCTGATGCAGAAGGCGTGCGAGAGCGTGCGCGCCGAGCTGGCGGCGAAGGCGCATCCCTTGCGCAGCGCGACGGCGTAGAGGCGGGTGCCTGGCGCTTCACCGATCCAGGATCCGCCGGCTGTTCCGCTCGATCGCATCCGCCACGGGTTCGCCCCGCACCTCCTCGATGCCCGCCAGCGCCCGCCCAAGCGATTCCCCGATGCGCGCGAAATCGTAGGAGTTGCACGCCTCCTCCGGCAGGTCGGTCTCCAGCAGCAGCCGGTCGGCGGGTATGATGCGCGCGTATTCGCGCCCGCGCCGCGTGGCGAGCGAGCTCTCTCCCAGCGAGAAATAGCATCCCAGCCGGATGGCGCGGGAAAGCTGGTCGGACGGCCCGGAATACCAGTGCAGGATGCACGCGCAAGAGGCCTTCCCCTTCCCCGCCGAAACGCAGCCGGCCCGTTCCAGCACGTCGAGCACCTCCTTCGCCGCGCGCACGGAGTGGATGGAGATCGCTTTGCCGCCCGCCTCGCCCGCTACGGCGCAGATGCGCTCGAAGGCGTCCAGCTGCACGTCGCGCGACGCGGCGTTGCGCGGGCCGAAGTCGAGCCCCACCTCGCCGATGAACGCCGCCTCTTCCGCCAGCCGCTCGCAGCGCGCCACGTCGGCCTCGCCGCAGCGCCCGTTCGCCAGCCACCAGGGGTGCAGCCCCAACCCCAGCCTCACCGACGCAGATTCGGGCAGGACGCGCTGCAAGCGCTCGTATTCGTCGGGCTCCACCGTGCAGCACAGCGCCCCGCCCCCCGCCTCTTCGAAGGCGCGCGCAAGCGCCGCCGCGTTGACGGCGAACCCCAGATGGCAATGCATGTCGAAAAGAGTCATCGAGCATCGATCCTTTCCCGGCGCGACAGCTGCCGGCGCGTTTCGACAAGTGCCGGGCCCCCACCCCCCCCCCCCCCCGGGGGGGGGGGGGGGGGTTTTGGGGGGGGGGGGGGGGGCCGGCGGGCGGGGGGGGGGGGCGCGGGGGGGG
>URRZ01000142.1 GCA_900550385.1 uncultured Coriobacteriaceae bacterium
TGGCAGCGTGATTGTACCACCCTGCCGCGGCGGCTAGATGAGCACGCCCTCATCCCTACACTGGTTGACTGTCGGATCTTCTTGATAGCCATAGCAACCTCCATCCTCCTGCGCCGCACCTGCGTCCGCCGGCGTGGCATTGCCTGTTCCCGCGCGCTTGCACCTGCGCGCCTAGGTGATGGTTTAAGTATAGCCCAAATGGCCTAGAACACCGCGTCGAACGGCTCGCCGAACGTCGCGCGCTCCCTGCCGTGCATGAGCTCGGACAGCTTCACGGCGAAGGCGTCCTGCGCGCCGTCCAGCATGCGGGCCGTCAGCGTCACCTCGTCGGCGAACCGCTCGTCGGCAACTTTCGCGCCGCTGTCCAGCACGAGGCGCTTCACCTGCTCGTATGCCGAATAGGGCAGCCGCAGCTCCACGTCGACGCAGCGCGACACCGTCACCTGCCGCGCCGCCGCGATGCCGGCCTGCGTCGCCTGTGTGTAGGCGCGCACCAGCCCGCCCGTGCCCAGCAGCACGCCGCCGAAGTAGCGCGTGACCACCACGGCGATGTCGGTGAGCCCCGCATGGCGGATCACCTCCAGCGTGGGCAGGCCGGCGGTCTTCTGCGGCTCGCCGTCGTCGGAGTAGCGCACGCGCTCGCCGCCGGTGCCCGCCCCGTCGGCGGAGCGCAGCACGTAGGCGTACACGTTGTGGCGCGCCATGCGGTTGGCGGCGCGGATCTCCTCCAAGAAGGCGAGCGCCTCCTCCTCGGTCTCCACGTGCGCGACGCTGGCGATGAAGCGGCTCTTCTTCTCCTCGATCTCGGCGACCGCACGGCCCTCGATGGTGGTGTAGGCTTCCATGGCGGCTCCTATTCCACGCGGACCAGCGAGAACACTTCGGCGTCGCACGCCTTCGCCAGCATCGCACGGGGGTTCAGGAGGCCGAGTTCCAGCAAGAAGCCGAAGCCGGCGATTTTCGCGCCGGACCGCTCGATGAGCCGCGCCGTTGCCGCAGCGGTCCCGCCTGTGGCGGCGAGGTCGTCGATCATCAGCCCCACGTCACCCGGGCCGAGCGCGTCGGTGTGGATCTCCAGCGCGTCGGAGCCGTATTCCAGCTCGTAGGATTGCGCGAACGTCTCGCGCGGCAGCTTGCCCGGCTTGCGCGCGGGGACGAACCCCGCATGCAGGCGGTACGCCACCGGCGCCCCCACCATGAAGCCGCGCGCCTCCGAACCCACCACCTTGGTGATTCCCCGGTCGGCGAAGCGGTCGGCAAGCGCGTCGATGACCGCCGCGAACCCGTCCGGGTCCTTCAGCAGCGGCGTGATGTCCTTGAACACCACGCCCGGCTCGGGATAATCCGGGATATCGACGATCAGGCTCTTGAAGTCGAACGCGGCCATGCGGGTCCTTTCTTGCAGACGGTAATGTGAAAAAGCGACTGTCCCTTTTTCACGTTTACGCCATGAGCTTGGCGATGTTCTGGGCGAAGGCGACCGGGTCGTCAACCGGCATGCCCTCGACCATCAGCGCCTGATCGTACAGCAGGCTCGTGTAGAGCTTCACCTTATCCTCGTCGCCGTCTGCCTGGGCCTTCTTCAGCACGTCGAACACGGGGCTTTTCGCGTTGACCTCCAGCACGCGCTGCGACTTCACCTCGTCGCCGCCCTCGGGGTTGCGCGACATGATCTTCTCCATCTCCAGCGACACCGGGCCCTCGGCGGTGATGCAGGCCGGCGTGTCGGTGAGGCGCGAGCTGACGACCACCTTGGTCACCGAGCCGCCCAGCGCGTCCTTCATCGCGGCGAACAGGCCCTCGTTCTCCTTGGTGACCTCCTCGGCCTCCTTCTTCTCGTCCTCGGTGGCCAGGTCGATGTCGCCGCCGGCGACGTTCTTCAGCTCCTTGGCGCCCTCGCCGTTCTCGTCGGCGCCGTAGTCGTGCATCGCCATGAAGCAGAACTCGTCCACGTCCTGCGTGCACAGCAGCACGTCGAAGCCCTTGCCCAGCACCGTCTTCACGATGGGCATCTTCGCCAGGCGATCCAGCGAATCGCCGGCCGCGTAGTAGATGGCCTCCTGGCCGTCAGCCATGGCCTTCACGTACTCGTCCAGCGTGACCATCTTCTGGTCCTTGGCCGAGTAGAACAGCAGCAGCGGCGCCAGCTGGCCCTTGTTCATGCCGTAGCTGGAGTAGATGCCGTACTTCAGGCCGCGGCCGAAGTTCTCGAAGAACTGCTCGTAGCCTTCGCGGTCGTTGTCGCGCATGTTCTCCAGATCGGAGGTGATCTTCTTCTCCACGCGCTTGGCGATGGCGCGCAGCTGGCTGTTGTGCTGCAGCGTCTCGCGCGAGATGTTCAGCGTGAGATCCTGGCTGTCCACCACGCCGCGCACGAAGTTGAAGTAGTCGGGCAGAAGCTCCTCGCACTTGTCCATGATCAGCACGTTGGAGCTGTACAGCGCCAAGCCCTTCTTGTAGTCGCGTGCGTACAGGTCGTACGGCGGACGGCTGGGCACGAACAGCAGCGCGTCGTAGGACAGCGCGCCCTCCGCATGGATGCTGATGGTGCGCGCGGGATCAGCGAAATCGTGGAAGTCGGACTTGTAGAACTCGTTGTACTCTTCCTGGGTGACGTCGGACTTGCGGCGCTTCCAGATGGGGATCATCGAGTTTATGGTGTCGATCTCGGTGTAGTCTTCCCACTCGGGCTTG
>URRZ01000143.1 GCA_900550385.1 uncultured Coriobacteriaceae bacterium
GCGACGAACTCGACGATGCGCGGGTACTTGTACGGCGCCGTCGTGTGCTTGACGTGGTTCTGCAGCTCCTGGCCCAGCGCGGCGGAAGGCGCGTCGCCGCGCGCGCGCACGAGCGGGGCCTTCACGACCTTGCCGCGGATGGGAGCGGGCGCCGCCGTGACGGCGCACTCCACCACCGCCGGGTGCTCGATCAGCGCGCTTTCCACCTCGAAGGGCCCGATGCGGTAGCCGGAGGACTTGATGACGTCGTCGTTGCGGCCGACGAAGAAGCAGTAGCCGTCGGAGTCGCGCCACGCCATGTCGTGCAGGTTGTAGTATTCGCCGCCCAGAGCATCCTGGGTGCGCTGCTCATCATGGAAATAGCCCACGAACAATCCCGGAGGATACGCGTCCTTAAGATGGGTCACGCAGATGGCGCCCTCCTCGCCGTCGGGCACCTCGTTGCCGGCTTCGTCGAGCAGCTTGATGTTCAGCAGCGGCGACGGCTTGCCCATCGAGCCGGGGCGCGGCTCGAGCCAAGGATAGGTGGCCAGCAGCACCGGACCTTCGGTCTGGCCGAAGCCCTCGCGGATCTTCTTTCCCGTCAGACGCTCCCACGCGATGGTGACCTCGGGGTTCAACGGCTCGCCGGCGGTGGCGAAGTTCTGGATGCTGGACAGGTCGTAGGACGCGACGTCCTCCTGCAGCATGAAGCGGTACATCGTGGGCGGCGCGCAGAACGTCGCCAGCTTGTAGTCCTGCATGTGCTCGAGCAGCTTCGTGGGGATGAACTTGTCCATGTCGTAGCAGAACACCGTGGCGCCGCAGATCCACTGGCCGTAGATCTTGCCCCAGCCGAACTTGGCCCATCCGCTGTCGGTGACGCTCATATGCAGCCCGTCCTCGCGAACCTGCTGCCAGTATTTCGCCGTCAGGATGTGGCCCAGCGGGTGCGCGAAGTTATGGCACACCGCCTTCGCCATGCCCGTGGTGCCGGAGGTGAAGTAGATCAGCATGATGTCCTTGCTGGTCACGCCCTCATCGCCCATCGGGCGCTGGAACTCGTCGCTCTCCCCTTCGATCAGCTCGTCGAAGGAGTGCCAGCCCTCGCGCTCGCCCGCCACGATGACGCGGTCCTTGATGGTGGGCGATTCGGGCAGCGCCTCCTCGGTCTGCTCGACTACGTAGGCGTCGTCGACGCAGATCATCATCTTGACCTCGGCACTGGCGGCTCGGTAGACGATGTCCTTCTTGGTGAGCTGCAGGGATGCGGGGATGGTGGTCGCCCCCAGCTTGCACAGCGCCACGGCGCACACCCAGTATTCCCAACGGCGGCGCAGGATCATCATGACCACGTCGCCCTTGCCGATGCCCAGCTTCCGGAACGCATTGGCCGCCTTGTTCGACAGCTTCGAGATGTCCGTGAACGTAAACTCGCGCTCGTCGCCGTGATCGTCGCACCACACCAGCGCGCGCTTCTCCGGCTCCACGCGAGCCCACTCGTCCACCACGTCGAACCCGAAGTTGAACGCCTCGGGCACGTCGATGCGGAAGTTCTCGTAGAAATCCTCGTACGAGTCGAACTCGATACGCGGGCAGTATTTCTTCAGAATGTGATCCACAATCTACCTTCGATTATTCAGCAATGATGGTAATGAACTTGGCGACCTTGTCGCCGTGGCAGCGCTGGCCGTGAGGGTGCATCGGGTTGAAGTAGATGCTGTCCCACTGGTTCAGCACGATCTCCTTGTCGTCGAACACCACGGTGATGGAGCCTTCGATGACGAAGTTGAACTCCTGGCCGCGATGGGTCACCAGCTTCGCGGGCTCGTCGGAGGGATCCAGCACCACCAGCAGCGGCTGCATGATCTTGTCGGCGAAACGCCAGGCCATGTCGTCGTAATGGTAGCCCGGATAGCGGTCGACCTCCTTGCCCTCGCCGCGGCGCACCACATGGTAGGTGTTGAGCTTCGCAGCGGTGCCGGTGAGGATCTCGGTGAACTCGACGCCGAACTCGCGCGCCATATGGTAGATGGCGGAGATCGGCACGTCGGCGCCGGTTTCCTCCCACTTCAGGTACGTCTCCACCGGGACGTCGAGCTCGGCGGCCATGTCCTCGACGGACACGTCGCACGCCTCGCGCAAGCCCTTGATGCGCTCGCCAATCTCGTGGAGCTCCTGCTCGTCTTCGGGCATCGGATCATCCTTTCAACGAAGACGTGAAAAAGGGACAGTCACTTTTTCACATAACAAGACGGAACCATCTCGTTCGTAACGTCAGCGAGGCTTTCCGTGGTGCCGGAGATTCGGCCGATCGTGCGGACGCCGCGTACTTCGGTACGCAAGCCCGCAGGATCGGGCGAAGATCCGGTGCCATGGGAAGCCGCAGCGTCGGCCGGTTCCGGCGGGCGCAAGGGCGCCGG
>URRZ01000144.1 GCA_900550385.1 uncultured Coriobacteriaceae bacterium
GCGAATCCGGACCCGGATCACCACCGGGTCCGGTTTCGTTTATCGATGCCCGCCGAACGCGCGCGATCGCAGCGGGACGCTGCGTGAAGAAGCCGGCTGGACCGGCGCGCGGGGCGCCGAAACCCGCGACTCTATGCCGTTTTCTTCATGGAGCGCACCGCTCGATGCGTTTTGCCGCCGTCGGCGGCGGAGGTTGCGGTACACTTCTCCACTGGCTTTCCCTGCGGAAAGCCGTTTCGCGTTTCGCAAGACGGGGCGAAACGCCGGGGATCGGGCTCGCCTGCCCGGCTTCCCCACCCTGTCTGACAAGCAGGACCGGCAAGAAGGGGGCTTTTGTGCTCAATTACATCATCAAACGAATACTTTTGGTGATCCCCGTCCTTCTCGGCGTAACCGTCATCATCTTCCTGATCACGCGCGTCCTCGCTGCGGACCCGGCACCGGTCGTGCTGGGCGAGCACGCCACGCCGGATCAGATGGCTGCATGGCGGGCCGACAACGGACTGGACGATCCCATCTGGCTGCAGTACGTCAACTTCCTGGTGGGCGCCCTCCAAGGCGACCTGGGCGAGTCGTACTACACCCACACCTCCATCACCAAGGAGATCGCGGCGCGCTTCCCCGCGACCGCCGAGCTGGCCGTGTGCGCCATCATCGTGGCGGCGATCCTCGGCATCACGCTGGGCGTCCTGGCGGCGGTGAAGAAGAACAAGCTCGCCGACAACGTCAGCATGGTCATCGCGCTCATCGGCATCTCGATGCCGGTGTTCTGGTCAGGTATTCTGCTCATCCTGCTGTTCTCCGGCATCTTGGGCTGGGTGCCCTCCAGCGGCCGCATCGACCCGCTTCTGCAGCCCTCGGGCGGCACGGGCTTCTACATCATCGACACCATCGCCCGCGGCGATTGGGAGGCGCTCGGCGACGCCCTGCACCACCTGATCCTGCCCACGGTGACGCTGTCGCTGTACTCCATGGCCATCATCACCCGCATGACGCGCTCCGCCATGCTGGACACGCTGAAGGCCGACTACGTGCGCACCGCGCGCGCCAAGGGCCTGTCCAAGGGCTCCGTCTATATCAAGCACGCCCTGCGCAACGCGATGCTGCCGGTCACCACCGTCATCGGCCTGCAGTTCGGCAGCCTCCTGGGCGGCGCGCTGCTCACCGAGACCGTGTTCAGCTGGCCGGGCATCGGCAAGTACGCCGTCGACTGCGTGCTGAAAAGCGACTTCCCCGCCGTCCAGGGCATCGTCATCCTGGTCGCGGTGATCTTCGTGTTCATGAACCTGATCGTCGACATCATCTACGCCTACCTTGATCCGCGCATCAAGTACGGCGCGAAGGAAGAGGGGTGATCCGCGTGAGCCTGAAGCAGCAGCTTGCAACCGAGCCCGCTTCCGCCGACGTCGAGGCCGCCGAGCTGCCCGTGCGCGAGAAGCGCGAGGGCATCTGGCGCGACGTCATCGCCGGCATCGTGTCGAACAAGGCGTCGCTGGTGAGCGGCATCTTCATCCTGATCCTGGCGGTCATCGCCATCGTCACCGCCGTCGCGCCGGGCATCCTCCCCTACGACCCCTACCAGCAGGATCTGAGCCATTCGCTCCTGCCCCCCTCCGCCGAGCACTGGTTCGGCACCGACCTGCAGGGCCGCGACATCTTCTGCCGCGTCATGGTGGGCACCCAGATCTCGCTGTCGGTGGGCCTGATCGCCGTGGCGTTCTCGCTGACGATCGGCGTCCTTTTGGGCTCCATCGCCGGCTACAAGGGCGGCTGGGTCGACACCGTCATCATGCGCATCATGGACATGATGCTGGCCATCCCGTCCATCCTTTTGGCCATCGCCATCATGGCGGCGCTGGGCCCCGGCATCGAGAAGGCCGTCGTCGCCATCGGCTTGGTGTCCATCCCCGAGTACGCCCGCATCGTGCGCTCGGAGATCCTGGCCATCAAGGAGAACGACTACGTGGCCGCCGCGCGCGTCATCGGCGACTCCAACTTCAAGATCGTGTTCCGCCACGTGCTGCCCAACGCGCTGCCGTCCATCATCGTGCGCGCCACGCTGGGCATCTCCTCGGCCATCCTCGACTGCGCCGCGCTGGGCTTCTTGGGCCTGGGCGTGCAGCCGCCCGCTGCCGAGTGGGGCGACATGCTGGGCCGCGGCCGCAACGAGCTGTTCCGCGCCCCGTGGCTGATGATTTTCCCCGGTCTGGCCATCACGCTGGCCGTGCTCGCCTTCAACCTGCTGGGCGACGGCATCCGCGACGGCCTCGACCCCAAGTCCAGGAAGAGGTGATTCCATGCTGCTTTCCGTGAAGAACCTCTGCACCGAGATCCCCGTCAAGAAGCGCGTGGT
>URRZ01000145.1 GCA_900550385.1 uncultured Coriobacteriaceae bacterium
GTGGAGCGATGCCTGCTTCAGGTGCCCGAGATTTCGCGGCGGTGGGCAAACGAGCGCGTGGAGGAATGGAAAAGGAAACGCGAGCAGGCGGTGCGCGAGGGGAATCGACGGAAGAAGAAGCCGCTCGGCTCCCCGCGCGTTGCCGGGCCCGATATGCAGCACAAAATCCTCAAATTCTGCCGCGAGATCCTCAACGACGCGCTGGATAGGGAGCTCGTGCAGAAGAACGTGGCGAAGGCGCGCTTCCTCTCCAAGAACTTCAAGAAGAGCCGCCCGCTCATCGACCCTCTCATGGAGGAGGATGCGGCGCGGTTCCTCCACGAAGTGAAGGCGCTTCCCCTGTCGCCTTTCAAGGTGGCGTGCCTCGCCCTTTTCTCCAGCGGGATGCGCCCCGAGGAAGCACTCGCTTTGAAGATGGGCGGCGTCAACGTCGGCGGCGTCCCTTCGGCGAGAATCACCGGGTCGCTCGAACACGGGACGGCGGAAATCGTTGAGTATACGAAGTCCGATTCGTCGTACCGCACGGTTCCTATCGACGATTACACCTCCCGCGAGATAGGCAGATGGATAGAGGAGAAGAGCAGACGCCTGCGCGCCATGGGCATCAGGCCCGGCCCAAGCACGCCTCTCGTGGGAGAACTTGACAAGCCCCTCACCTACAACGTGCTCAAGAAGCAGTGGCAAAGGTTCGTGGAGAAGGTGGGGTTCGAGGGCGTGCGCCCCTACGCGCTGCGGCATACGTTCGCCACCATCAACCTCGCTCGCGGCGAGAACATCAAGACCATCTCCGTCATCCTCGGACACGCGTCGCCGTCCTATACGCTCGACCTCTATGTGGGCTACATCCCCTCGACAAGCAGGGAGCTATCCAACAGGTACGTCTCACGGCTCGAATCGCTGCCGCAGGCCGCATAGTTTTGGAACTTTTGTATTCCGCTGCGTTTTGCTTGGGATGCGTTATAATTCAAGCGCTGCGTTTAGTCAGCGAATGAATTGCGGGCGTCGCCAAGTGGTAAGGCCCAGGCTTCCCAAGCCTGTACCGCGGGTTCGAGTCCCGTCGCCCGCTCCAGCAATCAACGAAGGGCATCGGCGTTTGTCGGTGCCCTTCGATTTTTCTCTTGCAGATGTCCAGTTTTGAAAACAGTTGAAATTTGACGAACTTTTTGACGAACTTCTCGCCATGCGCTAAACTCTAAAAGCGATTTTGCAGGTGACGAGCGGTTTTCTCGGAAATGGAGCTCGGGATGGAAATAGCTTCCCAAGCTTGTATTCGCGGGTTCGAGTCCCGTCGCCCGCTCCATGAACTTCCCGACCCTGCCTTCCGGCGGGGTCTTTTTTTTGACGCGGATACGGTTTGGGGCGCGGATGGCCGCTCTTTGGAGATAATCTCGCATAGTGCAACGTCCTTGCGCGAAACGAGACCCCAATGGATGCAGCCTTCCGATACCTCAAATGGAACGACGATGTCGTCGGCCTCGTCGTGCCCGACTTATCGGTGCGCTTCGCGGAGCCGCGCTTCAACACGACGGTCGGCCTGTACACCCACGGCCAAACGTCCTGGACGCCCGACCAGTTCCTGCAGTTCCTCTCCGAGCGCATCATGAGTCCGGCCCGGCGCGACATAGAGCGCCTCTTGTTCCGTTGCGGCCTGTCGGAGTACGACGTGTTCAAGATCGCCGATGCCACTCGCGCCATCAACCCCCGCGACGAGCTGTGGCTGGCCCCGACCCCCGATGCTTCCATGGCCGAGGCGGCCACGGAGGTCTTCGACGCCATCTTCCTGCAGCGCACCGATGCGGCGGGAGACAGCGTCGATACGCCGGAGGGTGCGAACGTGAAGCGCTACGGGGCGAGCCAGGGCGCCTACGGCATCGTGAAGCAGCGCATCAGCCCGCTTTCCACCGACGTCGAGTCGGAGGTGGCTGCGTCCCTGTTGGCCGAGATGCTGGGCATGCCCTGCTGCCGCGCGTGGCGCTTCGGCGACGACGCGGTGTTCAGCGCATTCGAGTACGACTTCACCTGCGAGTACCTGGTGCACATGCGCCGTTTGTTCGATGGCCCGCGCGGCGAGAACGAGCTGGAGAACCTGCTGGCCGTGCGCCCCCAGTACGCCGACGACCTCTACCGCATGATCGCCTTCGACTTCATCACGCGCCAGGACGACCTGTTAGCGCTACCGTAATAATCGCCGATTGGGCCCCCGCTTCCCGCCAATCGCGCCACCGCACAGGCGCCGATC
>URRZ01000146.1 GCA_900550385.1 uncultured Coriobacteriaceae bacterium
GAATCCGGCCGGGCCCACCATCGCTCGCAAACCCCGACAGCATGGTTGGCATCAAGTACTCGACTATGTCTATTACCCCAGTTCAGGAAAATAATTTTTTCGACCATTTGCCGACTTTCGCGATGAACTTTGGTAACATAATGGCTGTTGTGGTAAATTGACCACACGGCAATCGAACAGAGGAGGATTGACTATGTGCTTCAGGCCCGCAGATGCAGGTGGTGGCGCTCACCAGTGCCCCGAGTGCGGTAAGACCATCCAGATGATGGGCGGCATCGTTCTTAAGAACTGCCCGTTCTGCAAGTGCGATCTCACCCCGTACATCAATGGCGAGAAGCCGATTCCCGGCGCTCCCGCTGCTCCCGGTGCTCCCGCGGCCCCCGGTGCCCCCAAGGCCCCCGGTGCTCCGGCTGCCCCCGGTGCCCCCAAGCCCCCGACCGCGTAAGTCACGATCATACGGCTTGAAAGCCCCGCGATTCGCGGGGCTTTTCTTTTCCGGGCGCATGCTAGACTTTCCCCATGGACGATTTTCCCGACAACGAGCCTTCGGCTCCGCACGCGCCTTCCGATCCCGCAGGCGGCTTGCCCCCATGGGAGGGGCGCGCCATCCTGCTCGTCGATCTGGACGCGTTCTTCGCGTCGGTGGAGCAGCTCGACCATCCCGGCTGGCGCGGGAAGCCGGTCATCGTCGGAGGGGATCCCGACAAGCGCGGCGTCGTGTCGACGGCCTCCTACGAGGCGCGCGAATACGGCGTCCATAGCGCGATGCCGTCCTCCCAGGCCAAGCGCCTGTGCCCCGATGCGATCTGGACGAAGGGCCGTTTCGCGCGCTATCGGGAGGTTTCGGAGGCCATCATGGCGATCCTCCGCGACGAATCCCCTTATGTCCAGCAGGTGAGCATCGACGAGGCATTCGTCAACGTCACCCCCAACGATGTGAACCGCCAGCATCCGGTCGAGATCGCGCGGCGCATCCAGGGGCGCGTGGAGCAGCTGGGCGTCACCTGCTCGGTGGGGGTGGGGACGTCCAAGACCGTCGCCAAGATCGCCTCGGACATGGACAAGCCGCGCGGCCTCACCGTCGTGTTCCCGGGCAGCGAGCACGACTTCCTGGCGCCGCTGCCCATCCGCTCGCTCAGCGGCGTGGGGTCCGCCGCCGAGGCGAAGCTGAACGCCTCCGGGATCTTCACGCTGGGGGACATCGTCGAAGCCGGCGAGGATCGCATGTCCCGCCTTCTGGGCAAGAACGGCCGCGTGATGCACCTGCGCTCCTGCGGGCTCGACGATGCGCCGGTCGCGTCGGACGACGAGGTGAAGTCCGTCTCCAACGAGACCAGCTTCGCTGAGGATCTGACGGAACGCGATTCGATCGAAGCCGCCGTCTCCGCCATGGCCGCGAAGGTGGGCCGGCGCCTGAGGAAGCGCTCCCTGAAGGGCGCGACGGTCGGCCTGAAGCTGCGATTCGGCGACAGGACGGTCCGCTCCGCCCAACGCCGCCTGGAAAAGCCCTCCGACGACGACCTGGCCTTCACGCCCATCCTCCACGCCCTGCTCGACGAGATCTGGCGCCCCGGCATTCCCGTGCGCCTCGTCGGCGTCTCGATGACCGGCTTCGACGCCGCGCCGCCCGAGCAGCAAACCCTCTTCGACATGGAAACCCCCGAGGAAACCGCGACGCGCCCCGTCCTCGACGAGTCGAAGCGCAAGAGCCTGCTGGACGCGACCGACAAGCTGAAGGACCGCTTCGGCGAGACCGTCATCCGCTTCGGCCACGAGATAGCCACCTCCGCCAACACCACCGGCTCCGCCGCCAAGAACCCCGCAGACTACAAGTAGCCAGTTGGCAAGCAAGTAGCCAGTCGGCAAGGCGATTTTGCGCCGCCAAAGGCGCGCAAAGAGCCGTCTCCCCCAAGTGAAGCCGGACGCGGGCGCTTCAACCGAGTAGAAGAAGGCCCGGGGGCCGGGGGGCGGGGTTAGCGCGCCCCTCTAGCCCAGCCAAAAAAGCAC